>NZ_JAGGQW010000024.1 GCF_018613065.1 Bacillus sp. ISL-7
TAGTTTAGTGTTGACATACCACGAGCTTATTCAACTAAAGGGTGCTAGAGCTCAAGAAGGATCGCTGACGCTTTTTCTTATATAGCTAAGTAAATAGGTTTAATTAATAAATGTCTTAAATAAATTAAGGAGGGGGACTACGATAAGTAAGATTCCTGTTAAAACTTTAAAGAAGATAGAAGAGGACATTATGAATGATGATTTAGGAAAAGCGAGAGATAGACTTCACGGATTAATTTCTACTTATCCTAATGAAATAGAGCTGCGTAGAAAATTGGGAGATATTTATTTTTCATTAAAATATCCAACAATGGCTGGTCGATATTGGTATCTAGAAGAAAAAATGACTCCTGAAATGGAAAAAGCGTGTACAATGTTCGAACAATCTGAGGGGAATAATTCATCTAGAATAGCAAGAGCAATAAAGTATAAAGGAAATCCTGACATAATAAAAAAATTGCATTTAGAGCAGGGATCCTCTCCTATTAAGGATAAAGTTAAAGAAAAATTAGTGGAAGTACCTACTAATACTTTAGGTGATAAATTAGTAACCATTGGATGTATCTTTATTTTAATATTAATTTTTTGCTTTACATCAATTGGGATTATCACTATCTTTAGATGGATATTTTAACAAAAGTTTCAATTCGCTTAGGAGTTGTTCTTAAGCTACCATGAAAATAAAATTCTGTAATTCAGTGAAAAAGGCAATACTAAAGAGGACGCAGCTCATTCGTTTTTTTAAAAAAGGGGAGAGCACCAATTTCATTGATCTATGGTAATTAAGTGAACTGGATTAAGAGGCTTTAGGTTCTTCAAGCGTAACGATGTATCCTAAACTTTCGAGTCGTCTTAAAGAATGCCGAACAATTGATTGTTGTCTCTGCTTATCAAAGTAGTCTTCACCTAAGTCTACATACATTTCTTTTCGTGTTAATAGATAATAAGAGATACGTAACATTGCATGAGCGACTACAATACTCGCACGTTTCTTACCCTTTCGGGATGCTGTACGCCTATACAGTGCACCGAGATAGTTTTTGGATCCTCTTACTGAATGAGCTGCTTCGGTTAACGCCGATCTTAAATACTTATTTTCCTTTTTTAGTTTTGGCTGATTTTCTTTTTCCAGCACTTTCATTTTGCCCAGGAACTAATCCTGCCCAAGAACACATATGAGCTGCAGTAGGGAATTGTTTTTTCACATCAATCCCAATTTCAGATAGGATTTGCTTAGCCATTCTGGTCGCTATACCAGGAATCGAATCCAATATTGATACATCTTCTTGATGAGAGCTGACTATGTCCCAACTTCCTTATCAAGCATCTCGATTTGCTCAGTCAGAAAATCAATATGACCTAAAATGGTTTTTAACATGAGGCGTTGATGTGAATTAATATAGCCTTTTTAGGGCAAGTTCCAGTTCTTCTTTCTTCTTTTTCATCGAGCGTCGTGCAAAGTTTGCTAGTTTTTCAGGGTCCTCTTCACCATCGGCAATGGCATCAAGCATATCTCGTGCTGAAACACCCAACACATCTGAAACAACCGACCCCAATTTAATGTTCGCGCCTTCTAACACTTTTTGGATTCGGTTATGTTGTCTGGCACGCTCTTCAATAATACTTCTACGATAGCGAACAAGTTCACGCAATTCACGTTGATTTCGGTCTGGGATATAACTAGCTTTAAGTAGTCCATGACGAAGAAGTTTAGCAATCCATTCTGCATCCTTCACATCTGTCTTGCGTCCTGGAACAGCCTTCCTATATGTTGGGTATTCACCACTAAAAACTCAATATCCTCAGCCTCTAGTAAATTCACAATAGGTTTCCAATAAACACTCGTGCTTTCCATGGCGACATGGGTACAATTATGTTGTTTAATCCAGTCAACCAACTGTAATAGAAATACAGTTTTAGTAGAAAACGTTTGAATCTCCTTTCCTTTTGGTGTCATAATACAGGCAGTAATATTGTCCTTATGGACATCCATACCGCATGCTCTTTCAATGACTACATCCATTGAAAACATCCTTTCTACGGCGTTCATTATGTTTAGAGGCTGGTGCAACAACCAGAATAGGATTAATCTACCATGTGTGCTTCCCGCAAGGGAGCTAAATCAGTATTGACGGTTCTAACCCATTTTCATTCTCTGTGGTGAAGCGCTGATTTTTGCGCTACATGGGTGCTTTTGTTGAAATTGGGATTGCGTCGTAGCAAGCCACCTTTTTTTATTTGTAGACACTGAGCAAATACATTTACAATTGTAAGCGTTTACAAATATAATGTGATTAGGTCGGATGACAATAGTAAAAATGATGATCGTTGCAGAAGTATTTTTGTTGTTAGACTATAGTGGCAGGTTAGTTCAACATCAGAGAACTTTTTTATCAGGAAAAATGAAGCAAAACCCCTTCAAATGAACTGAATTTGAAGGGGGTTTTAATACTATTTTTTCTCAATGATAACGAATAAAACACCTGTGAGAATTAGAAGAGAGCCTATCCAAAATGTTACACCAATGGTCTCTCCTAGAATAAGCCATCCTAGTAATGTTCCAACCACGGGTTGAAAGAAGAAAAATATTCCTCCACTTGAGGCGTTAAGCATTTGTAATCCACGATTCCAAAGTAGAAATCCACCTGCTGTTGAGACAATACCTAAATACAATATTCCTCCCCAAATGGTCGGGTGAGTCAGTTGAGAGATATTAATTTCATGTAAGCTTGGCATAACAAAAGGGGTCAACACGATTAGGGCTACCAAGGTTGAATAGGTCGTTACCACAATTTGTGAATAATCACTCGGCAAAAGCTTTACAAGTACAGACATAAGTGCCCATGTTAAAGCTGCAATAAGTAGTGCAATACCTCCAAGAGTACTGGACATATTCACATCACTAATTCCAACAATGAGAAGCACTCCAATTGTCGCTAAACAAACGGAGATTCCCTTTTTTATGGTCATCCTTTCTTTAAGGATTAAGCGAGCAAAAATAACCATAAATGCTGGTGTTGAAGAAGTTATAATGGCTCCCATTTGTGCTGTGGATAGCATAGTACCAGTTTCCTGAGCAACAATTGAAATGGCATTACCTATAATTCCAATGGCTATGATTATTAAGACATAACGTTTTTCAATTCGCCATTTTTGTCTTGTTATGAAGCCAATCAAGAGAAGTGCGACAATCGCCACTAAATAACGCATCCACACAAGTTCCAGTGGAGGTATGACCGATACTACAACTTTAACAACAACGTACATACCGCCCTAAATACTTGAAGCTGAAATTAAATATAAAGAACCTAATAAGGTGTTTTTCATTTTTTTGTACCCTCCGTCTTTTGTTTAGGTCGTGAATGCCCCTAACGGAGAGATGTAGTCACCTTCACTCCATTAAGAGCAGAAGAGAGCTACTGGTACATCGTTTTCAAATAATGGAGTCCAAAACATTTTGTTTCACCTCAATCCTACCACAATTATCTGTGTTTTATTATAGCAAAGAATACTAAGCCTGTGGCTATCAAGCTTTTAATAAATTACTATACGGTGAGTAGATTGTGAAATAGTGTTCTTAAAGTAAAGGGTGCTTTTGTTGAATAACGGGGTTCCGGAGGCAGTCCTTTAGTTAACAAAAACATCCTTTACACGAAAAAGCTTTTGAAAATTATTTGCTCTATTATCAAGGTTTATAAAGTTAATTTTTCAAGGCAACAACTAAAAGAGTAAAAAGTTATTTGGAGTAATACGATTTTTTCTAATGTTAATTAAAGCAATACAATGAGCCAATCGCTCTACCCCTAGTTTAATTTGACTCTCGTTCACTTGAGAGATACTTAATCGAAGGAGATTTTCCTTTTTATATTCTGGCAAAAACATTCTAGAGGCATCATCAACAAATATATGCTGCTCGTTTAGCATATGAACTACCTGTTTTGCTGTCACATTCTCTGGCAAACTGATGGATAGATAGAATCCTGAAGTCGGTTTTGAAAAATGAGTATTAGCCGGTAGCAATAATTCACAGGCTTCTTGAAGGATTTGCATTTTAGAATGGTATACCTCTTTTATTTTTTTGAGATGGTTATTAAACATACCACTTTTTAAATAGATTTCTAGTGCACCTTGAGAAAGTGCTGAACTATTAAAATCCGAACTAAATTTATATCGTAAAAAATTGTTAATCATTAATGTAGGAAGAACGACTGTAGCAATCCTTAGCCCTGGGAGGAAAATTTTCGAAAAGCTTTTAATATAAATCACTCTCCCGGAAGGATCAAAAGAAAATAAAGGATCTGATTTTGCATTTGGGTCAAGGTCCCCTAAAAAATCATCTTCCACTATATATATATCGTATTTTTTTGCTAACTCAACGATTTTTTTCTTTTCGCCATTCGAGTAACAATGTCCAAGTGGATTGTGAAATCTCGGGATAATATAGAAAAATTTTATATCATTATTTCGAAAAATGTATTCCAAACGATCAAGATCAATGCCTTCCATCGATAACTCAATTCCAAAAGTATTAGCTTGTTGCAGATTGATGGACTCAATGAATCCGAAATAGGTAGGCTGCTCAATTAGAATATTGTTTTTTCCATTTGGAAACGGCATTGAAACTAATAAATTAAGGGCTTGCTGTGAGCCAGAAACAACGACTACTCTTTCAGGTTGAGTGAACACCTGTAGATTCTGCAAATATTTCACTAACTGTACGCGTAATGAGTAAAGCCCTTGTTGATCAGAGTATGTAAAAAGCTCTTCTTTATATTGTTCAATTGCTTGATTCATACAGTGTTGAAATTCAATATAAGGCATAACGTTTTTATCTGGACCAGCCGACAAGAAATCAATCACGTCATTTTCATTCGTCGTATTTTGAAATTCATTCACAACAAAGTAGCCACTTTTAGGAACAGAATAAATTAAATGCTCTTTTTCTAGTCCTTCGTATGCTTTAATGACCGTATTTTTGCTACATGAAAAATGCTCAGATAGCTGACGAACAGAAGGGAGTTTACTCCCTGCAATAAGCGACCCATCTGCTAGCCGAAGCTTAATTTCTTCCATTATCTCAATATATTTTGAGCTCATACATTTATCCTCCTTCAACTGTACCGGTACAGATGGGTGAAAAAATGGTTTATTTTTATTGTGTGTACCTATTAATATTTTAATTATATCAGAACTGTTTTTTATGAAAAGCAGAAAATGGTACAGATATAATACGAAGTTAAAAGGTAGGTAGGATAAGATGCAGAGAGAAACCAGAGAGAAATTTGGATTATTGTTGGGATTAGTAGGTGTTATTTGTTTTAGCTTAACGCTCCCATCTACTAGAATTGCAGTAGAGTATTTTGGGACCACGGTTGTCGGGTTAGGAAGAACAGTTGTTGCCGCTATTTTAGTTGCTGTAGTATTAATTTTTCGAAAAGAAAAACTCCCTTCTCCTCGCCAATTCAAAAGTCTCCTTTTTGTTGCTGTTGGTGCAGTTTTAGGATTTCCTCTCCTCACTTCTTGGGCAATGGAATCTTTGCCTGTTTCTCATGGAGCTGTGGAATTAGCACTATTACCATTAGCCACAGCCGGATTTGCAATGTTTAGAGCTGGAGAAGTCCCTTCTCTCAAATTCTGGGTTTCAAGTATAATCGGCTCTTTAGCTGTTATTGTGTATGCCCTTCATCTAGGGTTCGGTCAATTACAATTTGCCGATTTAGCTTTACTAGCAGCCGTGATTATACTTGGTCTTAGTTATGCAGAAGGTGGGAGATTATCGAAAGAATTAGGTAGCTGGCAAGTGATTGCTTGGGCGATTATGATCGGTGCTCCATTTTTCATTATTCCAGTTTGGCTAAGCCTTACAACTGAAATGCTTCATGCTCCTTTACAAGCTTGGGTCAGTTTTATTTATCTTGCAGTTGTTAGTCAATTTCTAGCATATGTTGCTTGGTATAGCGGAATGGCTATGGGCGGAATAGCAAGAGTTAGTCAGATTCAATACTTACAACCAGTTTTGATGATCCTATTTGCAACAGTTTTCCTCCATGAATCCATCACATATTTCACTCTTGTAATAGCAGTGATTGTTGTCTTTTCTGTTATATTAGGCAAAAATGCTACCGTTTCAAAAAAAGATCACTATCAAAGAAAAACTAACTAAAATGTTCAGCATTGGGATAGCTAAGGGCCATAAATTGCACGGCTCAACCTCGCATACTAAACCGACCGAAATGGCTAATGCGATGAGGGAGCGGTTCTCAGAACGTGTTCTTGTTCCATTGACCGTAACGTTAATTGGTCTGGCTATGGCGTTTTTCATCCGTCGCGTTATGGTCAACCATTCGGCGATAAATTCGATGCATTGATGTTCCAAATTATATTCAACAGCTCTGATTTAGGACGTTGAACTCCCTTCTTTTGGGAAGGGAGTTCGTTAACCGTATGCGGTGAAAGCCGCACATACGGTGTGGACAGGGGGAAAAGGGAGTGATAACTTCAAACCCTTACCTATCTGTATGAAGATGGAGCTGCGGCAGCGGCTCCTTTTCCTATTGTTCTAAAGGGGCAGAATACCCCAACAAGAGCTTCCCTTTTTTAGGAACATTACAGGATTAATTATCTTTTATGTCGAATTTCTAATCTCATAACATGGAACATCTGAAAAGGAGTGGGAGTATTTATGAAAACACGAGTAACAGAAATTTTTGGAATTAAATATCCAATTGTACAGGGAGGACTTGCTTACCTTGCTTATGCTGAACTGGCAGCTGCGGTCTCGAATGCAGGAGGACTTGGACAAATTACTGCGGCAACGCTAGGTACACCTGAAAGACTTCGGGAGGAAATCCGTAAAGTGCGTACACTTACCAACAAGCCCTTTGGTGTAAATTTTGCTATTGCAAGACACGACGGTAAATATCAGGACTTGCTGGAAATTGCCATTGAGGAAAAGGTACCAGCAATTTCTATAACTGGAGCTAACCCGCAACCTGTTTTTGAACGAATTAAAGGAGAAAACATTCGAACACTGGTACTTGTATCCGGGGTTAGACAAGCACAAAAAGCCGAAGAACTAGGAGCTGACGCTTTAATGGCGGTTGGACAAGAAGGCGGAGGACATTTAGGACGTGACGAAATTGGTACAATGGTACTTATTCCTCGTGTCACAGATGCTGTATCTATACCAGTATTAGCAAGTGGTGGAATTGGCGATGGACGAGGTTTATTGGCAGCTTTTGCACTTGGGGCAGAAGGAATTGAAATGGGGACTCGCTTTATCGCCACTCAAGAGTGCGTACATGCAAACAAGAAATATAAACAGGCAATTGTTAATGCAAACGAAACGGATACAGTGATTATAAAGAAAACATTGGGTTCACCAGGACGAGTCCTGAAAAGTGAAGTTACTCTCGATATTATTGAACGTGAAAAGAAAGGAGCAACCTATGAAGACCTGAAAGATATAATCAGCGGAAAAGCTAATTGCAGCTATATCTATGATGGAAATGAAGCAGGTTTCGGATGGGTTGGACAAGTAATCGGACTTATCAACAATATTCCTACAGTACATGAGTTATTTGATGAGATGATTCTAACAGCAGAAAAAGGATTGAGCCGTATAGGTAATATTATGGGAGAGCGAACCCATAGATAATTTATTACTATATTTATTGACGTTTTATCTGAATCCTGAATGGTTGCTTCGGTAACCATTTTTATTATGAAAGCAAAGATTGTGAAGAAATGTATTTAAACTATAGGGGGCGTTTCTGCCAAAAGGAAGGAACGTTTTCTTACTAACAAAGCGGGTTAGTTCAACAAAAAGAAGGAATAGATACCTTTAAAGAAGTAGTGTTTATCAAGAAATAAATGACGGAGGGGATTTTTATGAAGATAGAAAAAATATATGGTGATTTACCAATAATACCAAATTGAAGATAAATACCGCCGATCAGGTGGTATTTTTATAGATATTATATTTAATCCAAAACTTTACAATTGACAAAATTAACTGTAATGATTAAACTTACAGTATAGTAACTGTAAAATTTTTTATTACATTTAAATATGTTTGCCAAAATATACGTAAGGAGTGTGTAAAAGTATGGTGACTCTTTTTACAACACCCAGCTGTGCTTCTTGCCGAAAAGCAAAAGCTTGGCTTGAGGAACATCAAATTGATTATATGGAAAGAAACATAATATCTAATCCCCTTACTGTCGATGAGATTAAATCGATTCTTCGCTTGACAGAAGAGGGGACTAGCGAAATTATTTCAACGAATTCAAAGGTGTTCAAAGAATTAAACGTAAATATTGAATCTCTTCCGCTTAATGAATTGTACAAATTAATAATCGAGCATCCCACAATGGTGCGCCGGCCAATTATCCTGGACGAAAAAAGATTACAAGTGGGATATAACGAGGATGAAATTCGTAGTTTTCTGCCCCGTAGAATTCGCTCATATTTGTACAACGAATTGCAAAAAGCGGCTAATTAATATGAAACAATAAGGAAAAAATTCTAAGTCTTAACAGTTTAAACTAACCCTGGAACTGAAAAGAAGGACGATCATCTTTAATGTGTAAATATGTTTTTAAAGGAGGTAAAAAAAATGATTGAAGTATTCGTGACAGTAAATTATAAAGATCGAAATTACCATACCAATGTGATAGTGAAAAAAGATATGGCATGGAAAAAAATTAAACAAATAGCAGAAGAACAAGTCAAAAAGCAGTGGGATATTTAAATAAAACCAGCCTACCACGGACATTGAAAGCTAAATGGTTGACTAGCTAATCTGTAATGTTTAGTATTACAGTTGTTAATTTTAAAAAAAGATGCAGACAATACATGTAATAGTAAAAAGAAGTTATTGTCCTTAGGAGGCAAGCTCATGAATAGTGATTTTACCCTTGCCATTCATAGTTTATCTTTTCTTGCGCTTCAGCCGGACCGCATGTCAACTAGCGATGCCATTTCAGAAAGTGCTGGCGTCCATCCGGTACGCATTCGAAAAGTGCTAAGTTTGTTAAAAAAACATGGATTTATTAAATCAAAAGAGGGAACTGGCGGCGGATTTATTTTTGAGCTAGATCTTAGTGAAGTAAATCTTTGGGATATATATAAGATAACCTCAGAAGGTGCTCTCCAGCCCAAGTGTCCTGAATCAAATGAAAAGTGTATTGTAGGGGCGAATATGCAAAGAGTACTCTGTAGCATTTTCTTCGGTGCTGAAGAACATCTGGGAGAATATTTAAAGGATTATACAATCAAAGAGGTTGTTGATCTTGTTAATAAGCGTCAGTGACCGGTATGTGGCCGTATACTTCTTTAGCTAAAATGTAATAAAAAAATTACAGATTAATTATAACTGGCATATTCTAAGATGAAACCAAAAAATTAAGAAGGTGAAAAAAGTATGTTCTCCAATAATAATACCATTTTAAAAACAGGTGATTGGATTAAGGCAGAATCACGGGATGGCGAATTAATCATTGGTTATATTGAATCACTGTCTAGTATAGAAGGAGTAGTAAAGGTAACCGTTGTTACAAGTGACAATAATCAAACGATTGGCAAAACCATACCTATTTTAAGTAAACAGGTTAAAAAGATGCCTGTTTCTAATGTTACCAACAAGGCACAAATTGAATTTCTACTAGACCTGGCCTTATCAACAGGGGATAAGGAATGGTTTTTGGCGCTTTCTTCGGAGTTAAACGTGATGAAGCAGCTTGTTAATGGAGTACATTAAAACTTACAGATGGAATTCCGATGCTCGTGACAAGTTAAAGATGCTAGGAATATCAAATGTTTAATGGTAAAGGTTAGTCCAAATAGTGGAACAAATAGGTGCATTATTCCAGGAATGGTTTAATGCACTTTTTAATTTTTTATAGGACTCCCTATTTTATCTTTTTTATGAATACCTTCCGTTCCTGCATCCAATGCAGTCATATAATAGTTGCATTTATTATTTTTGAGTTCCATTTTATGGTTTGTGTTGTATTCTGCATATAAACTTTTTGCTTGACCTAGAGTTAACTCTAGGGATTATTCTAGTTTTTGCAAGAGAAAAAGGGAGAAATGAATATCAAAGGGAAGTTAAGTATCTTACCCGGTACAAGTCAATTCTCTTGAAAAATCAAATGATATTGGAGGTTTAAACAAATGATAACAGCTAAAGCGCGAGCAGTCGACGGTCCAGACAAACCGTTTCGAGTTGCTGAAATTAAAAGACGTGACCTTGATTTACATGATGTTCTAATTGAAATTAAATATGCAGGCGTATGTCATTCTGACATCCATACTGCTCACGGCGAATGGGGTCCCGTGAACTATCCTCTTGTACCTGGACATGAGATTGCGGGAATTGTCACAGATGTTGGAGCCGAGGTAACGAAGTATAAAGTCGGTGACCGAGTTGGGGTCGGTTGTATGGTTGACTCATGTGGTGAATGTGAGAACTGCCGTAAAGGGGAAGAACAATACTGTCTAAAAGGAAATGTCCCTACTTATGCTGGTGTTGACAAATACGGTGAGCCAACTCAAGGCGGCTATTCTACCCATATTGTTGTAACTGAGGACTTTGTAGTTAGAATTCCAGATAATATTGGGCTTGATGTCGCAGCACCATTACTTTGTGCAGGAATTACGACATATTCTCCATTAAACCATTGGGGAGCTGGACCAGGTAAGAAAGTAGCTGTGGTTGGTATGGGCGGTCTTGGTCATATGGCTGTCAAAATTGCACATGCCATGGGTGCCGAAGTCACCGTTCTATCACAAACATTAAACAAAAAGGACGATGGATTGCAATTCGGTGCAGACAACTACTATGCTACAAACGACCCTGAAACATTCGAGAAACTTGCCGGAACCTTTGATTTAATTATTAACACGGTAAGTGCAAAAATCGACATTAATGCTTATTTCTCACTATTAACTCTGGATGGTACACTGGTCAACGTCGGTGCGCCAGCGGAGCCGTTGTCAGTTAACGTATTCTCACTGATCGGTCATCGTCGTTCATTTGCAGGTTCAATGATTGGAGGCATCCGCGAGACTCAGGAAATGTTAAATTTCTGTGCAGAACATAATATTGTTCCTAAAATTGAAGTAATCTCGGCTGACCAAATTGACGAAGCCTACCAACGCGTATTAGCTTCAGATGTGAAGTATCGATTTGTGATTGATATCAGCACAATGTAAGTTGTGTAAGCGATAAATATGAAGATATGATCAAGGATGTCCCGAAATCCAGCTTTTGGGACATCCTTTTTATTTGCTTTCCTTAAATATTTTCCTTTACTTTTGAAAATTTCGCCTGAATTTCTTTTAAAAACAGATCAGCAGCAGCGGAAAAAACCTGATGCCAAATAGCACAAAAAAAGGTGGAGGTTTTAGTCCCCCTAATTAGGACTACTTTCAGCTCTAAACTTAACTTTTTTCACCTTTTTTCATCATCTTCTTTAATTTTTCTTCAGTAGAGGAACCCTCGACAGGAGTATAAATGCTACACCAAAAATCAGTATTACCATGAACTTGTAAAGAAGTTAAATTAAAAATCATTTTACCTGCCTTGGAATGTCTAAATTCAATTAATACTTCGGGAGCCATATTTACCTGATTTTCTTGCCATAAGGACTGAAACTCTGGATTAAGATTAGTCATTTCTTCGAGAAATTGAGTGTACCATTCATCCCCCATATGTTGTCCATAATAAACCCGAAAGATGGAAAGAAAGCCTTTCACAAAATGCTCCCAATTGACAGCTAAAGACCTCAATTCTTTCCTAGTAAACACTAAGCGAATTAAGTTTCTCTGTTCAATGGGAATTTGTTCAAAATCCAAAAAAACATAGGCTGCAGCAGGATTCCAACCAACGATTTGGAAATGTCGGTCTGTGATCAGAGTAGGGCAATATTTTAATTCTGTTAAAATTTTTTCTAAAGAAGGGGAAATTTTTGTTTGTAAAACTTCTTGTTTATACACATTTGTGTTTACTTCTAAAGCTAAATCGTATAGATACTTTCGTTCATCGTTATTTAATTGTAGAGCAGATGCTATAGAATCTAGTACAGAAGACGAGACCTTAATATCCCGCCCTTGTTCAAGCCATGTGTACCAGGTAGTGCTAACTCCCGCTAACTGGGCGACTTCCTCCCTCCTTAGACCTGGGGTTCTCCGCCTAGTTCCCGTTGGTATTCCTACTGTATGAGGTTGTATATTTGCACGTTTTGACTTTAAAAATTCGGATAGGGCTTCTAATCTAGTTTTGCTATTCATGTTCACATTACTCCTATCTTAAAACGATTATCATATTACTAATTATACTATGATAAACAACAACTTGTAATAGGATAAATACAGTGTGAAAATATAGATAATCTTTACGAGGGGGAATAGAAATGGAACGAGTTGTGATTACAGGAATGGGTGTCGTGTCACCCTTGGGAAACAATGTTGAAAAATTTTGGAGGAATTTAGCCGAAGGCAGATCTGGAATTTCTTACATTAATACATTTGATATTAGTAAACATAAAACCAAAATTGCTGGACTAGTTAGGGATTTTAGAGCTGAAGATATACTTGGTCAGAAGGAAGCTAGGCGTATGGATAGATTTTGTCAATTCTCTCTAGTTGCAGCTGAACAAGCATGGAACGATTCCAAACTGAACATTACGGAAATCGATTTAGAGCGTCTTAGTGTATATGTTGGTTCAGGAATAGGTGGAATTGAGACTTTGACTAAAAATATTGATATTCTTCGAGAAAGAGGACCGCAAAGGGTAAGCCCCACGTTGGTTCCATCGATGATTGCAAATGCGGCTTCGGCACAAATAAGTATTAAATATGGTGCATTGGGACCTTCCATGGCACCTGTTTCCGCTTGTGCAATTGGAAATACATCTATCGGTGAGGCGTTCAGAATTATTCGGTATGGTATCACTGATATAGCATTTGCTGGAGGGGCTGAAGCAGCCGTAACAGAATTGTCATTAGCCAGTTTTGAAAATGCAACTGCTTTATCTTCAAGGAATGATGACCCAAGTGCGGCGAGTCGTCCTTTTGATTCAAATAGAAATGGATTTGTAATGTCTGAAGGTGCAGGAATCTTAATACTTGAATCATTAACACATGCTTTACGAAGAAATGCACGAATTTATGCTGAAGTAATTGGATACGGTGCTAGTTCTGATGCATATCATATGGTTTCCACTCATCCAGAAGGTAGGGGAGCTTATCTTGCAATGAAAATGGCTTTAAAGGATGCGTCCATTTCTATTGATGATGTTGATATGATTAGTGCTCATGCAACAAGTACAAAGATAGGTGACATTTCTGAAACAATAGCTATAAAAAAATTGTTTGGCGAACAGGCATACAGAATACCTGTTACTGCAAATAAGTCGATGACAGGTCATTTATTAGGAGCAGCTGGTGGAGTTGAAGCTATTGCATTAGCAAAAAGCCTGCAGGAGGGCATTATTCCTCCCACTATCAACTTAGAAAAACCCGATCCTTTATGTGATTTAGATTTTGTACCGAACGTAGCCCGACAAACAAATCTCAAAATAGGTCTCTCCAATTCATTTGGGTTTGGCGGGCATAATGCAGTCATTGCTTTGAAAAAATATGAAATGTAAAAATAATTTTAAAAATTTGTTAGAAAATCAACAATACTCTTTAAAAGAAAAATAGCATTATGCGGATTTTAAATTCTTTAGTTATAAAAGACAAATGAAACCTGTGGTTAAAGGACGGTTAAAAGGGCGATTCTTCAACATGAAGGTCGCCTTTTTGCCAATTATTATTCTAGTAAAACAAAACGGACGCACCTATTTTATAACAAAACATCTGTTCTGTTTAGAGGGTAAATAGATTTTAAGTAGACTTTATGAATTTAAATAAGCAGTTGACTTATGTTGTTTACCTTTTAAAATGGTCAATTTGTAAGAATTAATTAAAGGAAACTTTACTGCTTTTTAATATAAACTTAAAAAATAAAGACTAGAATTATCTTAAGTAACCGGATGAATTCCCGCAAAAAATTTAGGAAAGGCAAATGATATTATTCATAAAGGAAGGATGATATTTATGTTTATTTCCTATAGAAACTATCAAAGCGGAATTAATAATTTGGTGGTAATAGAAAGCAATGGAGTAGTTACTACCAGTTTAAAAGAAGGAAACCGCAATAAGAACCCATAAAAGAAAATTAAAACGATTAAAGGCTAAAAAAAATGACAAGACGAGTATAATTTGAATAAATTAAATTCATGAGTGCAATATTTAAAGAAGTAAGCTACCATTCCTGGTGGCTTTTCTTTTTTCGACTAAAGAAGCAGTTTAACAGAGTATTCTTTCCAGATTTTAGCTAACGGGACGAGGTTCCTGTCCCCCCGACCCTATATTTGAACTGGAACTTGAATTTCGAATGTAATCTCATTTGGTTTATCTGTGATTGTAATATCGACGTGCATAATTTGCAGCGCATCGCCGGTTATGTGATATCCGGTTTCATCAAGATATTCCAATATCTTACTCAAACTTTCGCTTCGATTCCATAATAATTCCCCGTTATAACGAATACACGCAAATACCCCAGCAGGAACCGTCATTTGACACTGTTTAGGTATTTTTTCTTTATTTTTTGCCACTACAAAAATAATGGATGGTTCTTCAAATCGTTTCGCTCTAAGATCCGCTTCCTGGATGATAATGCCTAGTCTATTACTAGCCAGAATTGGTGTCTTCTCGGTGAGCATATTCTCTAACCTTATAACAGCATAACTGAGTTCCAAATTATTATTTATTTTTTCATTTAAGGTAATTAACTTCCTTCTTCCTATTTCGCGGAAAAACACCGATTGAAGTTCCTTTTCTTTCGCTACATGCTCCAAGTATCCAATTTTCCCCCGAATATTTTCCTCCAAGTCATGTAACTCGTCCAGTTTTGACACAAGTTCCGTATGCTTGGTTTTCAGAATATCCAAGGACTTATTAAAATTACGTTCATTAAAATAATCCTTTATTTCGTCCGTACTCATCCCAAGTTGCCGCAACTCTTTAATGGTCCCTAAAACTTCATATTGAAAAATAGAATAGTAGCGATACCCCGAATCAGGATCGACATATTGCGGTTTGAATAGGTCAATCCTATCATAGTGGCGTAAGGTCTCCGTCGTTACCCCTCGTAACTTCGCCATTTCGCCAATGGTTAATTTTTCCTTTATTTTCAGTGAAATCACCCCCCCTATAAAATATAATACACCTATTGACCTTTGTGTAACAACAATGTTTATAATAAAAATACGAAATCTTTTAAATCATCTAAGAATTAAATTTATTAACGCGGAGGGAGTTGAGTTATGAAACAGAAAGCGCTTGCAAGAACACTTACTTTGTCACAGGTTGTTTTTTTAGGGATTGCATGGAATAACCCCATGGTGTTTTTTAATACCTATGGAATTGCTGCCGTTACCTCAAGAGGTGTTATTACGACAGCATACCTTATTGCTTTTCTAGCAATACTTTTTACAGCTCTCAGCTATGGCAAGATGGCGAAAGCCTACCCGATCTCAGGTTCAGCTTATTCCTTTACGCAAAAATCTATTAATTCTGAGGTTGGGTTCATTATCGGTTGGACGATTATGCTGGATTATTTGTTAACGCCTATGGTTACCTGCTTGATGTCCACTGTCTTTTTAAGTGCTGTATTTCCTGGAATCCCGCATTATGTGTTGGTAATTGTGTTGACTGCAAGCATAGTGTCTCCGAGCATACTAGGTGTGGAGATATCAGCAATAACTAGTAAAATTTTTGTTATTGCTCAAGTCATTTTTGTTTGCCTTTTCTGGATATTAACCTTCAAAAGTTTATCAGAAGGAGTAGGGACGGGTAGTCTTTTCTCAATTAAGCCCTTGTTTGATGCAGATGTTTCCTTGTCCGTTATCTTGGCAGGTGCTACCATTCTTTGTTTTAGTTTTCTTGGTTTTGACTCACTCACCACTTTATCAGAGGAAACAATCAATCCCGAAAAAACGATTCCAAGAGCCATTATTATCATGCTATTGTTTATCGGAGTTTTGTATATTGGCTCTTCTTACCTAGCACAATTGGTGAGTCCGGGTATTTCATTCAAACATGCTGATTCTGCAGCCCTTGAAATTGCAGTACTTGTCGGAGGAAATTTATTTAAGTCCATTTTTATTACAGCAGTGATTATTGGTAATTTCTCTTCAGGAATCGCTTCAATTACAAGCGCATCGCGAGTGTTATATGCGATGGGACGAGATTCCGTATTACCCAAAAATATATTTGGATACATTCATCCTAAATTTAAAACACCGTCACATGGCATCATTGTGATTGGCGTAGTTTCTTTACTCGCAATTCTATTAACCCTAGAACAAGTTATTAAGTTTATCAATTTTGGAGCGTTAATTGCCTTTACATCTGTAAATCTGTCTGTAATCGCCCATTATTTTATCAGAAATCATAAGCGTTCTTTTATGGATTGCATTCGGTACCTATTATTACCACTCATTGGTGCAGCGTTTACGATATGGTTATGGTCGCATTTAAAAATGGATGCGTTGATTCTAGGGGGAATCTGGATGGCATGCGGCTTGATTTATCTTGTCTATATGACGAAATGGTTCCGCAAACCACTTCCTGAGTTTCATTTTGATAAAGAAATGATTCCACAGGATGTCCAAGACATTGATCGAGAGGTTATCCCTCAACAGGTAAGGTAAAAAATAATATATTGGAGGTTTGTAAAAATGCTGAAGTTGAAAATGTTTATTAATGGTGAATGGATGGATTCATTAAGCGGAGAAAAGAGTCATGTTGTGAATCCTGCAAACGGTAAAATTATGGCTGAGGCTCCGCATGGAAGTAGAGAAGAAGCCCAAATGGCGATTAATACTGCACGAACAGTTTTTGACTCCGGAATTTGGTCAGACTTACCGGCATCTGAACGTGCATCCTACTTATTTAAAATAGCGGATAAGATTGAAGAAAAGGCAGACGAGCTTAGCAAACTTGAAACAAAGAATACGGGAAAACCCCTTAAAGAATCAGAGTTTGATATTGCTGATACTGTGAATTGCTTTCGATACTATGCTGGGTTAGTGACAAAGCCAAATGGTCAAACGTATTCTGTTGCCGATCCTGTGCAAGCCATGGTTATTCGGGAACCTGTCGGTGTATGCGGACTTATCGCTCCATGGAATTTTCCATTGTTGACGGGAGCTTGGAAAATAGCCCCTGCGCTTGCTGCGGGAAATACGCTTGTATTTAAACCAGCTGAAATCACTCCAGTCACCACTTACAAATTATTTGAGATCATGGAAGAAGTGGGGGTACCAGCTGGTGTTGCAAACCTAGTTTTGGGAGGTGGTTCAACAGTAGGAAATGAATTAGCGGAAAACCAAAAGGTGGATCTGATTTCTTTTACAGGTAGTACAGCAACGGGTAGAAGCATCATGAATTCAGCAACAGGAAATATTAAAAACATTTCACTCGAACTAGGTGGCAAGTCGCCAAATATTGTTTTCGCTGACGCAGATTTTGAGACAGCAATCGATTATGCTTTAAATGGGATTTTTACCAATGCTGGTCAAGTATGTAATGCGGGATCCCGTTTACTATTAGAAGAGAGCATTCATGATAAGTTCATTGCTAGATTGGTAGAAAGAGCGAAAAAGATTCAGGTTGGCCCTGGGGATGATTCGTCTACCGAGATGGGTCCGCTTGTAAGTGAAGACCATATGAAGAATATCCTTGAATATATTCAAATTGGCTTAGACGAAGGGGCTATATTAGCTTGCGGTGGCAACCGTATCACAAGCAACGGGCTTGAAAATGGTTATTTCTTTGAGCCAACAATATTTGTTGACACCAATCCTGACATGAGAATTGTTCAGGAAGAGATTTTTGGACCAGTTCTTGTCGTTCAAAAGTTTAAAGATGAGGCGGAAGCAATCCAGCTGGCAAATGATACTTCATACGGGCTTGCAGCAGGTGTTTTTTCACAAGATGGCGCCAAAGCTTTGAGGGTTATTAAAAAAGTAAGAGCCGGGATTACCTATGTTAATGCTTATGGCCTTGCCTATAATGAAGCACCGTGGGGAGGTTACAAGCAGAGCGGAATTGGCCGCGGGTTAGGAACCTTTGGTTTGGATACGTTTACTGAGGTAAAACAAATCAATATTAATTTAGATGTTAAGCCAACTGAATGGTTTAGCAATTAATTAAATATAGAAAATATCAACATTAAATTCAAAATATTTAAAAAAATAGGAGGAATTCATTATGTTATGGGACTTTCATTTTAATCTGCCTACATCTATAGAGTTTGGGAATGGAAAAGTAAAGAATATTGGGAAAAGGGCTAAGGAATTAGGCGGAAATAAAGCCCTAATTATTACCGATAAAGGACTTGCACAAACTGGAATTTTGGAAAAAATCACACAGTCATTAGATCAGGAAGGTGTCAATCATATTGTTTATGATGAAATATCACCTAATCCAAAAGATGTAGATTGTGAGAGTGCTTACCAACAGTTTAAAAACGAGAACATCGATCTTTTAATTGGTCTCGGCGGTGGAAGTTCAATGGATACAGCCAAAGCAATTGGGACACTTTTTACACATGGAGGAGAGCTAAGAGAACGTTACGGCGTAAATTTACTAGAACGAGAAATCCCTCCACTAATTTGTATTCCGACAACTTCAGGTACCGGTAGTGAAGTTACAAGAGGTTCTGTCATTACCGATACCGTGACGAAACAGAAGGAGGCGATACTAGATTTGAAAATCGCTCCTAAACTGGCACTTGTCGATCCTGAATTGACTTTAACATTGCCTAAATCGATTACAGCTGCTACAGGAATGGATGCACTTACACATGCAATTGAAGCTTATACCTGCAAAGTTGCTCAACCACTTTCAGATACTTTGGGACTATATGCCATTGAATTAATAGCTAAAAACCTTCCATTAGCAGTAGAAAATGGGCATGATTTAGAGGCTAGGAAAAATATGCTATTGGGCAGTTTAGTTGCAGGTATCGCCTTTGATAACACTGATCTTGGGGCAGTACATGCGATGGCCGAACCACTTGGGGGACTCTATGATACTCCACATGGAGTGGCGAATTCTATTTTTCTTCCACATGTATTTGAATTTAATATTCCTTCAAATCCAGAAAAGCACGCCATGGTAGCAATCAAGCTTGGGGCAAATCCTGAAGGAAAAACAGTTGAAGAAACGGCGAACGAAGGTGTTGTGTTGTTAAAAGAGCTGGCAAATAAAATCGGCATTCCTATCTTCCGAGATTTAGGCAATGTAAATCCAAAAGACTTCCCTTTCCTAGCCGAAGGAGCCTTTAAACATTTGTGTACACAGGCGAATTCAAGAGATTTGACAAAAGAAGACTATCTGAACTTATTTCAAAAGACTTATGAGGTGAAAACCACAACTTTAATTGAAAATTAATTGTGTATATAGAAGCAAAATTTATAATCCTTGGTTAAGAACTGGCCCACCGGCAGATAACCTTGCCTTAGGAAAAAGCGAGAATTAAAATCTAGAAGGGGGCAGCATGAATGTCTGATCGTGATGAAAAACAGTTTTTAAATTTACCTTTTACAGGCATTTGCACTTTTGGAAAATACCCAATGTGTGCGAACCTGAACCAGCTTGACGCAGATGTGGCGGTCATCGGGGTGCCAAATGACATGGGTACACAATGGAAATCAGGAGCAAGAATGGGCCCTAGAGGAATCCGCGAAGGTTCTACATTATATAGTTTCGGTCTGGATGGTGCTTATGATATTGAAAACGATATTATGTATCTAGGGCCTGAATGGAAAGTCGTTGACTGCGGTGATGTAGACATGGTACACGGGGATATTATGCAGTGCCATGAGAATACTGAAGAAGCAATCCGAAAAATTATTTCAAAAGGTGCTATGCCGGTTGTATTAGGCGGCGATCATTCCATCACAGCAGCAGTTGGAAAAGGACTTAAAGACATAGGTCCGTTTCATGTGATTCAAATTGATGCCCATTTAGACTGGGCGGATCATCGCTCAGGAATGCGGTATGCTCACGGAAATTGCATTCGCCGCCTATCTGAGCTGGATCATGTTCAGAAAATATTTCAGTTTGGCATTCGCGGGATCAGCAGCAGCAAAAAAGAAGACGTCGAAGCAGCAAGAACATATGGCAGCGTGATACTATCACCGCGTCAGATGAGAAAGATAGGACTTAAGGAAGTGCTGGAGCTAATTCCTGCCGGCGAAAAATATTATGTAACGATTGATATTGACGGAATCGATCCGTCAATTGCGCCTGGAACAGGTACACCTTCTCCAGGCGGCCTCCTCTACGATGAGGTTAATGAATTGCTTGAAGGGATTTCCAAAAGAGGAGAAGTAATCGGGTTTGATTTAGTAGAAGTTGCCCCTCCATATGATCCAACGGGCATGACCGGACAAGTAGCAGCCCGTATTGTACTAGACTTACTCAGCTATGTATTAAAAGAAAAAGAGAAAAAAGTGAATAAAAAAGACGGAAAAGAAAAAGAAGAAATGCTTTTTTAACTGGGATTGCTTCCTACTGGGACGAATGGATGTTAATAAAAAGAGAGGAATGCAACGCGCTCCTCTCAGATTGTCGAGAAAGGGTATTTTTCTCGGCAATTTTTTATTCTCAGCATTTAATTATTCATTGTACCTGCTAATGGGCCTGTTGATTTCCACTCCATGCACTCAGTTCAAATGCCAGCTCTTGACATTCTCCTTGGAACCATTTTGCATATTTTCCAGCCAAAATGGGCAATTTTTATCAGTATAAGACATTGGTGAAAAATGCTTTTTGGGGAGGAAAATAATGATTTTTAATAAAGAGCAGCTAAGAGAAGAAGCGCATAAAACTGCATTAACCCACGATCCTTTCATAAGCCGAAAGACATCAGCGCGCTTTTTACGGTCAAATGAGTCGGACTTTGAGAAATTGCGCATCTTTGTTAACGACTTAAGAGATAATCGTTCATCCTGTTCACAGCCAGCTGAAGAGTGGTTACTAGATAACGCGGAATTTTTGGAAGAGCAGGTACTTGAAGTAAACCAAAATTTAACAAAGAAGTTTGTTAACTCTTTACCCCACCTTAAAAAAACGGGGGATTCCAGAGTTTTTTCTATTTGTACAGACTATCTTCAATTTAACGACGGGCATTTGGATATGGATTCATATATTTCCTATCTCCAGTCATATCAGGAAGTTTCCGTATTGACATTGGGTGAAGTTTGGGCAGTACCGCTTATTATGAGGGTGGCTTTGATTCGTCGGCTGGCCGAAATCATGGATACAGTCAAGGAAAGACGCGATGTTTGTGTGTTGGTTGAGAAGTTACTTTCTGGTATCAAGACATCGGAGATCACACCAGAAAAACTGAAGCAAGTAATAGAGGAAGCTGGACATGAAATGCCTCTTTCTGGACCGATGATTGTCCATTTGGTAAAACATCTGCGCGAACGAGCTGATTATACAGCAACAGTCGGTGAATGGCTCATTTGCAAATTGGAGAATGGACCAGAGAGCCTGGATCACATATTGTCATATGAATTTCAGCTCCAAGCAGCATTGCAAGTGACGACAGGTAACCTGATCACAAGCTTGCGTAAGCTTTCTCGCTGGGACTGGAAGGAAACCTTTGAGCAAATTAGCATAGTTGAACAATCACTAAGGAAAGAGAAGACCGGCTTTTATGCGCAATTGGACTTCTCCAGTCGTGAAACTCTCCGAAAGAGGGTCGAGCAGCTAGCGAGACGTTTAAATCTGCCGGAAAACCTTGTGGCATCACAGGCAGTGGAACTTGCGGATAAATATGGAGAGGAACGATCAGTTGAGGCACCGCGAGAACCGGCAAATAGCGAGGTACGAGCCGATAAAAATGGAAAGGAACTTAGCGAGAGAAATAGTAAGGAGAAAAATCGGCAATTATTTGTTGCCTATTACTTATTAGATCCCAAGGGCAATATGCTATTGAGACAAGCATTAAAAATGTGTGGTAAACCACGAGCTCTCCCAGAAACAGGGTTAATGCGCCGAGCCACCGGGACGTATTTTAATATGTTAGCAGTATACTTCGTTGTTTTCTTGATTGGCTTTTCGATTTGGATAGGTTGGGATGAATTTTTTTCACCGCTTCAATGGCTTGCTATTCTAGGAATTCTCTTGTTCCCAGCGACAGAATGGGCAGTTACTTCAGCTCATTGGTTCATTGAACGAGTCAAAGGTCCAGTCCCATTATTGAGATTTGATTTTTCAAAAGGAATTTCCGCTGATGCGAAAACGATGGTTGTGATTCCTGTCATCTGGACATCGATAACAGAAGTAAAGGAGTTGGCGGACCGGCTTGAACTGCATTATTTGGCGAATCGGGATTCCAATCTTCACTTCGGGTTATTGGGCGACTTCAAGGATGCGGAGACAGAGTCTCTCGAACAGGATGAAATCATTTTAACAGCCGCCAAACGAGAAATTGAACGATTACGAAATACTTATTCCAACACAAACTTTCATCTCTTTCAGCGAAAGCGGCAATGGAACCCGTCTGAGGGTGTATGGATGGGATGGGAGAGAAAGCGAGGAAAGTTAGTAGAACTTGTAGAGCTGCTAAAAGGGAGAAAGGATACCAGCTTTGCTTTAATAAAAGCCGATTTGACTATACTTCAGGATGTGCGTTATATCATTACTCTCGATTCAGATACGCAACTTCCACTTGAAAGCGCACAGCGAATGATTGGGACGCTGCATCTACCCTATAATCAGCCGGTCCTAAATGATACAAAGACAAGAGTGATAGAGGGCTACGGGGTGCTTCAACCAAGACTCAGTATGAGCCATGAGGCCTCAATGAAATCGCGCTTTGCCAGTCTTTGGTCGGCAGATCCAGGGTTTGATCCATATGCGTTTGCAGTTTCTGATCCATATCAAGATGCGCTAGGTCAGGGAATTTTCACCGGAAAAGGAATATTTGATGTTGATACGTTTTATCAAGTGCTATGTGAACGGATTCCGGATAACCGGGTGTTGAGTCATGATTTACTTGAAGGCAGTTTCCTGCGGGCAGGCCTACTTTCCGATATTGAATTAATTGATCATTATCCAACAAAGTTTTTCGTCTTTCAAAAGCGGCTCCATCGCTGGGTAAGAGGAGATTGGCAGCTATTACTATGGTTGCTGCCAAGAATGTATAACCGAAGAGGTGAAATGCTGCCAGTCGATTTGTCTGTGCTGACTCGGTGGCAGATCATTGATAATATGCGGCGGAGTCTATTGTCTACGTCATTATTTGTCATCCTTTTTTTAGCAGTCACGATCCTTCCGGGTTCACCTTTACGCTGGTTAGCTTTGGTGGCTGCAACTTGGTTTTTGCCGGTTCTTCGCCAGCTTGTCACCGCTCAAATCGGTTTCATGAATCTGCGTAGTGTTTTAAACACGGGGGCTCAAGTCTTGTTAGGGATTGTTACCCTGCCGTTTCAAATGGTCCTTTTGCTCGATGCCATTGCTAGAACGTTGTACCGTTTAGTGTTTTCAAAAAAACGATTGCTCGAATGGGTCTCATCAGATGAAGTGAATCGCAATAGCGAACGGAAGGGGACTCCTTTACTCCAAGGCATGTGGGGAGGTTATGTTCTTTGTATTTTGTTTTTGGCGGCAACATTATTTAATGAAAATAAAATGGTGCAAATCATTGGGCTTACCTTAAGTGTGATGTGGGTATGTGCTCCATTAGTAATAAGGTGGCTCGATCAGCCGTCTCCACAGGAACATATGGCTTTTTCGGAAGATGAGCTCGAAGAATTGACGAACCTGGCTCAGCAAATATGGTCTTTTTATGAAGATTATGTTACCGAAAAAGAAAACTGGCTGCCACCTGACAATGTGCAAATGGACCCGCCGAACGGGGTGGCGCATCGAACCTCTCCTACCAATATCGGGATGTATCTTACCTGTGCTTTAGCGGCAAGGGATTTTGCGTTTATTGATACCCCTGGATTAATTTTGCGGTTGGAGCGTACATTGGAGACACTTGAGCGAATGGAAAAGTGGGAAGGGCATTTATACAATTGGTATGATACAGAGACACTGAACCCGTTATCGCCAAGGTATATATCAACCGTTGATTCAGGAAATTTAGTCGGCTGTCTTATTACGGTAAAAGAAGGCTTAGCCGAGTGGCTGGAATCCTATGATAAAAAGGAAACTCCGATTTACCACTTTCATAACAATGATAAGCTGCAGACTGCTTTTTCCGAAGAAATCGCACCAGATGTCTCGAGACAACTAAATGGTAAGAAGGCAAGTATTATTTGGCGCGATAGGGGTCAAATGTTGCTTAAACGTATCGAAAAATTGATTGAAGAAACCAATTTCCAGCCACTATTTGATCATAGGGCTAAGCTATTTTCCTTAGGATACCATGCTGATCGAAATATACAGGATGAGGTTCTATATGATTTAATGGCGTCTGAGGCAAGAATTGCTAGCTTTGTTGCGATTGCGCTTGGTCAAGTGTCTGTGTCCCACTGGCATGTACTTGGAAGAACGATGACTAGAGTTGGGAAACAGCCCGTCCTCTTGTCCTGGTCTGGAACCATGTTTGAATTTTTAATGCCATGGCTGTTAATGAGGACCTATCGAAATACATTGTGGGAAAAGACGTATGCTGCGGTTGTTGATCGCCAAATTCAATACGCACACCAGCGTGGAGTGCCATTCGGGATCTCCGAGTCAGGCTATTATGCGTTTGATTATCAAATGAATTACCAGTATCGGGCCTTCGGTGTCCCGGGTCTCGGATTTAAACGGGGACTTGAACAAGATTTGGTGA
Source organism: Bacillus sp. ISL-7 (assembly GCF_018613065.1). The sequence continues at coordinate 24,923 of NZ_JAGGQW010000024.1, forward strand.
TTGCACCTTACGCCACGATCATGGCTCTGCCATTTGCAAAGGATCAAGCTTTGGATGCTTTGAAAAAAATAGAACAGTTAAATGGTCGAGGAAAATATGGCTTTTATGAAGCAATGGATTTTACGCAAGAACGGCTGCCTAATGGCAAGCAACATAAGGTGATTCAAAGTTTTATGGCCCATCATCAAGGGATGAGCTTCCTAACTTTGGCGAACCTATTACTGCCAAAAACAATGGTAGAGAGATTCCATCGGAACAAACAAATACGTTCAGCTGAATTGCTCTTACAAGAACGGATTCCTAAAACGCCTAAGTATATTAAGCATCCAGCTTTGGGACGTGTACACAAGCCTTATTCAAAAAGCGCTCAGGATGTTGAAACCGTAAGAGAATATATTTCACCTGACACAAGGGTTCCCGAGGTCAGCGTTCTTTCAAATGGTTCGTTCACAACAGTGGTAACGAATACCGGCAGTGGTTTTAGCCAGTACAAAGGTTTATTAGTCTCTAGATGGCGCGAAGACCCGGTAATGGATCCATGGGGAAGCTATGTTTATATTAGAGATATCTCCCAAGATAAACTATGGTCAGCGTCGTACCAACCATGCCGAGTTAATTCTTCGGAACAACGCGTACAATTTGGATTAGATCGTGCAACATATATGCGGGAGGATGGAAAGGTTAAGACAAGTATGGAGATTTGCGTTTCATCAGAATGGAATGCGGAGCTGCGTAGAATAACATTGACAAATAGCAGTGAAGAAGCAAAAGTTTTGGAGGTTACAACTTTTGTTGAGCTAGCTTTGTCCAATCCCATCGCAGATATTGCCCATACTGCCTTTAGCAAGCTGTTTATTCGGACTGCTTTCGATGCGGAATCAGGCTGCCTTATCGCTGGCCGAAGACCTCGTGAAGCGAATGACCAGACACTTTGGTCAGCACATTCACTCATGGTGGACGGTGATACGCTTGGATCGGTTGAATTTGAAACAGACCGAGCTAGCTTTATTGGCCGGGGCTATCGACTCTCCAATCCCCAAGGAATTCGTACTCGCCTTCGTGGTAAGGTTGGTTCGGTGGCCGATCCAGCCTTTGTGATGAGACGGCGGATCTGCATTGAACCCGGTAAGCAAATTCGATTAGTTGCCGTTACTTCGGTTAGTGAGACAAAGGAAGATGCGATCGAAATTGTGCGTAAGTTTGCTCCTAATCAAGCAGTGGAACGGGCGTTTCAATTATCATGGAACCGAGGACAGATTGAAATTCGTAATCTGCATTTAACGAATAAAGAGGCAACTAATTTCCAAAGGCTGGCAGGTCATATTTTATATACTCCCCCGCTCAAGAAGGGCCGAGGGCAAAGTATTTCAATCAATACTAAAGGTCAGTCTGGACTTTGGAGTTTTGGGGTATCTGGGGATCGACCGATCGTCCTCGTCCGAATTGAAGACCGCAGCCAAATGCCGTTCGTGGTTAAAATATTAACAGGTCATGAATACATCAGGCGACTAGGTCTTTTATTCGACCTTGTTCTCCTTAATGAATCGGAGGAAGGCTATCAACAATTCTTGCAAGAAGCACTTCAGCAGTCGGCAGAACATGGAGTGGACCGTTTTGGTGCAGGTTTATCTGGTGTATATGTCATCGCCTCTAATCAATTGGCTGCGGAGGACAAAGCATTGTTAATGGCAGTAGCTCGAGTCGAGTTCCGCGCAGGCGGAGCTAGTTTAGAAACGCAAATGCGCTTGCCTAAGGTTGAAACAGAAAATGGACTGCTTAAGGCTGAAACGGAGAATGGGTTGCCGGAACAACTTAAGCCGGTGCCTTCTGCTAAAAATAAGTACGTTTTTTCTGGGCAAACCATCCAAGAGGAAACGAAGGATTGGTTATTTTTTAACGGTTGGGGCGGGTTTTCCCCCGATGGAAAAGAGTACCGGATCATGATCAAAAATGGAAATCACTTGCCGGCGCCGTGGATTAATGTCCTGGCCAATCCTCGTTTTGGCTGTCTCATTTCCGAGATGGGATCGGGTTATACGTGGTGGGGGAACAGCCGTGAATGCAAGCTTACGCCATGGTCCAATGATCCCGTCCTTGATCCACCCACGGAAACAGCCTATTTAAGAGATGAAGAAAGTGGCCAGGTGTGGTCAGGTGCACCATCCTCAGTCCATTCAAACGAGCCATATAAAATAACGCATGGCAAAGGATTTACAAAGTTTGATCACGAAAGAAACGGCATTAAACACGAAATGCTGGTATACGTACCATTAGAGGATCCTGTGAAAATCATCAGGGTGAAGCTGCAAAACAAGACTGCGGAGCAAAGGCATATTTCTTTTACCTATTATGCCGAATGGGTTTTAGGGGTTCAACGACAAGCGAATGCACCATTTATTGTGACAGAATGGGTTGAGTCTGAGCGGGTCATGATCGCCAAAAACACATATCAAGAAACCTTCCGTGATGCAACCGCATTTTTGGGGATATATCCGCAGCAAGGTGCTGATACGGGCCCTGACTATTCAAACGATCTTACGTGGACGGCGGACCGCAACGAATTTATTGGACGAAATAGAAGCATGGAACATCCAGCGGGAATGGGTCGTGTTGGTTTGTCGTGTCGGACAGGCACGCATTACGAATCTTGTGGTGCGATTCAGACTAAGCTCACGCTAAAGCCAGATGAAGAACAGGTTGTCTATATTCTGTTAGGCTGCGACGACTCTAAAAAGAGTGTCTTACAGTTAGCTAAGAAATACAGCCAACCTTCCACTTGTGATCAAGCGATGGAGGAGCTTACTGCTTTTTGGGATCAGCATTTAGGCCAAATTCAAGTGTCAACCCCGTCAAAGGAAACAGATTTTTTGTTGAACGGGTGGTTATTATATCAGTCACTTGCCTGTCGAATATGGGCAAGAACTGCATTTTATCAAGCTGGAGGAGCATTTGGCTTTCGCGATCAATTACAGGATTCACTAGCACTCCTGCATACGATGCCAGAAAAAACAAGAGCACAAATTGTGCTCCACGCTTCCCACCAATATATAGAGGGGGATGTGCAGCACTGGTGGCATGAAGAAACTGAACGTGGTATCCGAACGACGTTTTCTGATGATTTATTATGGATGCCGTATGTGGTTTCACGTTACATCGAGCATACTGGTGATCAAACGGTTTTGGACGAAGTCGCACCGTTTCTAACGAGTGAAAAGCTTGCTGAGGGTGAACACGAACGCTATGAACCGACCGTACGATCTTCTGAAACGGGCACGGTATACGACCATTGCCTGCGAGCGATCGATCGGGCATTGGGCCGGATTGGTGAGCATGGTTTGCCATTAATCGGAGTGGGAGATTGGAATGATGGCATGAATCAGGTTGGTGTGAAGGGACGAGGCGAAAGCGTGTGGCTCGGCTGGTTTATTTGTGATGTGCTGAACCGATTTGCCGAACTCTGCGGATTGCGTGGGGATTCTGAACGGGTGGAATCATTCCAGAAATTGCGCAAACAGTTAACAAACTCTCTCAACGAGCAGGGCTGGGATGGTCAGTGGTACCGACGGGCTTTTACCGATGCAGGTCAATGGCTCGGTTCCATTCAAAATGAGGAGTGTCGGATCGACGCCATTGCTCAATCATGGTCCGTAATCTCAGGTGCAGCACCAATGGATCGTGCTGTTCAGGCAATGAACTCGTTCGACCGGGAGCTCGTCGAGCGGGACCTTGCTGTTGTTCGGCTGTTGACTCCAGCTTTCGATCAGACCGAACCAAGCCCTGGATATATACAAGGTTATCCACCAGGAATCAGGGAGAATGGTGCCCAATATACTCATGGAGTTATTTGGGGCATCATCGCTTGGTGTCAGCTTGGTAACGGTGAAAAAGCAATGGAGATGTTTACGATGCTTAATCCGATCACGCATACTCGTACCGACCAAGAAGTAAGAAGATATACAGGTGAACCATACGCAATTGCTGCTGATGTGTATACGGCAGAACCGAATCAGGGACATTCAGGATGGACTTGGTATACGGGTGCGTCAGGCTGGTTTTATCAGGCCGGTATCGAATGGATATTAGGGATTCGGCGACGAGAAACTCGACTTTATCTTGATCCGCGTATTCCAAGTGAGTGGCCGGGATTCTCGGCTACGTACCGATTTGGGAATACTCGTTACCACATTAACGTTAAGAATGGTTCTGGTAACAGTGAAAGTGAGTTGACAGTTGACGGTGTGCAAATTCCGATTTCTGAAAAGGAAAAATCTGCTGGACCATTTGTGGAATTACGAGATGACGGACTCGACCATCATGTGGAATTAAGAATTTAGGAAAAATAAAAACATTGCTAAGCTCCCTTTACTTAATAAAAAAGCTCTTGGATTAATTGAACAGACCTATTAAAGTGAGACAATGAAAAAGCACCAATTTATGCTCCCTGTTCGAGTGGAATTCTTCCTATCTTATAGTGGAGGATTCAATGTCGGGCATTATCCAAGCAGCATTTTCCTTTCCGGGACATGCTTGTGATAATGCCTTTTTCTTTTGCTATTCTTTGAAAGGAACGGGACGTCTACGACTGTGTTTCCAATTTACTCATACCAAGTTGAAAATAAATAGAAAATATTTAATGAATAACCTAAATATGTAAAACTGATAATAGGTTATATGAAAATGATGAATAGGAGTATTCAAATGGTATGAAATTCCTGCGAATTAAAAATAAACATTCCAAGGCAGAGCAAAGAAAAAAACTGATATCTGATACAGAAGGATACTCACTCGAGCCTAATTTAGAAACTATGCTGCATAAAATTAAACAAGAAATTGGTGATAGCCCTGATCTCGTTATTCGCTCGTTTCAGATTGGGAGCACTCCAAGCATTCCAGTTGTGGTTGTTTATATAAGCGGGTTAACGGATGAGCAAGCTGTTAACGACTATGTTATACGATCGTTAATGGTAGATACGGCAGACAGTAAATTAGAAATAGATTCTAATCATGTATTCGATCTTATCTTAAATAATGCTTTAACAATTGGGAATGTAAATATTCTAAAAGATTGGAATGAACTCATTTTTTCCATTTTGTCAGGCGATACAATCATTTTGATAGATGGGTATGCTGAAGCTATATCGGGCAGTACAAGAGGTGGTCAGTGGAGGCCAATTACAGAATCGACTTCGCAAGTTACTATCCGAGGACCTAAGGACAGTTTTAACGAATCCATTACAACTAATATTGCTCTTATTCGGAGACATCTTAAAAGTCCACAGCTACGATTAGAAACGATGAGAATCGGAAAGGTTTCACAGACTAATGTAGCAATTATGTATATAAAGGGAATTGTTAGTAATGAGCTTGTACAGGAGGTTCGACAGAGGCTGACAGATATCCAGATTGATGCTGTTCTTGAATCAGGATACCTTGAAGAACTTATTCAAGATCGGACCTTTACTCCCTTTCCAACTATATATAATACAGACCGGCCGGATGTAGTTTCTGGTAACTTATTGGAAGGGAGAATAGCCGTATTAGTTGATGGTACTCCGTTTATTCTCATCTTACCAACTGTTTTTTCGCAGTTCTTTCAATCATCGGAAGATTATTCTCAGCGATTTGATATTGCCTTACTAATGAGATTAATTAGATATACAAGCTTTTTTATTTTAATACTGGGACCATCCTTTTACATTGCAGTTACTACCTATCATCCGGAAATGCTTCCAACTTCTCTTCTCATTAATATTATGGCTCAACGAGAAGGAGTTCCTTTCCCTGCCTTGATCGAGGCTGCGATTATGGAAGCTACATTTGAAATATTACGTGAGGCTGGCATTCGTATGCCTCGGGCAGTCGGACAAGCTGTTTCGATTGTAGGAGCGATTGTATTAGGACAAGCTGCTGTGGAAGCAGGGATTGTCACAGGATTAATGGTAATCGTCGTAGCGATAACAGGGATTGCGAGTTTCGCGATACCCGCATACAATTTGACCATTGCCGCGAGATTGATTCGTTTTCCTTTAATGATCATAGCAGCACTGCTTGGTTTTTACGGACTGACGTTAGCGATGATTTTATTAGTCGCTCATATGAATAGTTTACGTTCCTTCGGTATTCCATATCTGGCCCCCTTCACGCCTTTTTCTTTAAAAGGCCAAAAGGATACCGTAATTCGTGCTCCTTTCAAGTCTAATGAAACACAATCTCGGTTCATTAGTCAAAAAGATGCAGGGAATACCCAAACTGATGAACTCAAATCATCGGCTAGTGAATCGAGGAAATAAAGCAAAGGGGAATGCAGATGAAGCGTACGGTTTTCAGTCTTTTTTGCTTATTATGTGTATGTACAATATTCCTTACGGGTTGTTGGGATCAGCGTGAGTTAAATAAAATAGCTCTTGTAATGGCCATAGGGTTAGATAAAACAAAAGGAAAAGAGGAATATCGCGTCTCGTATGAAGTTGTGAATCCAACAGAAATTTCGGGAAAAACAGGGACAGGAAGAACTACACCTGTGACAGTTTACAATAGTTCTGGTTCTACGGTATTCGAAGCACTTCGCAATGCGGCAGAAGTAACACCCCGACAGCTAATGATTTCCCATATAAACATTATTGTAATCGGAGAAGACCTAGCAAAAGAAGGTATACACGGTATATTAGATTTTTTTGAAAGAGATGATGAAGGTCGTTTAACGTCAAATTTACTCATAGCTAAAGATGCTAAAGCGGAAGAAGTCCTTAAAACACTTACACCTATAGAAAAAGTCCCAGCATTTGCAATAAAAGGGAAGCTCGAAACAATGGTCAAAAAATTGTCTAAAGGCTACGATATTGAACTGGATGAGGTGATACGGGGAGCATTAAGAAAAGGTGGCGGGCCTGCTATTAGTGGAGTTCAACTGATTGAACATGCCGAATCAGGATTAAAGGAATCCGATATAAGAAGAACCACACCAGCCACAATTATAAAGATTAGCGGTCTAGCTATGTTTAAACACGGCAAGCTAGTTGGATGGTTGAATGGTGAAACAGCACGAGGCGCTGCAGTGATTAATAATAAGCTGAGAGGGTCTGCTGTCAGTATCGGCTGTAAACAGAAAAAAAGGGGACTTAGTATTGAAGTTCGAAGGTCCAAAACTAAAATTAAAGCCAGCAGTCAAGATCGTATTCCTACCATTCAGCTGTTTGTTAAACAAGAGGGCAGTATTGGACATATATTGTGTGCTATTGACCTAAAAAAGTCTAAAGAGATTAGAAAGTTAGAAAAAAAATGGGCGAAAGAAACGAAAAAAGAAGTAGAGAAAGCAATATCACAAGCACAAAGAAATCACACGGATATTTTTGGTTTTGGAGAAGCATTAGAACGAACAAATAAACAAGAATGGAAGGAAATGGAAAATAACTGGAGTAACATCTTTGCAAAATCCAAAGTAGAAGTTCATGTCGAAACGAGAATCAGACGTCCTGGGATGAGATCAATCCCATATCTTTTCAGTGAAAAGGAATAGATAAAAGCGGAATGGAGATATGTAAACGATGGAAAAAGCAAAAATTAGTGCCGGGGAGTTTTTTTCTCTCATTGTTTTGTTTAACTTTGGTACGGCTCTTGTCGTTAGTTTAGGGTTACAGGCTAAGAAGGATGCTTGGCTGGCAATTTTTTTTGGAGCAGCAGGTGGGATCATCCTTTTTTTTATATACCGTTCTCTTTTTCGAATATATCCGCAGCAACCGCTTATCAGCTATATTCAAACTATTTTAGGGAAATATATAGGATGGCCGTTAAGTTTACTGTATATCCTTTTTTTTATCTATGGTGCAGCTAGAGATGTGAGAGATGGGGGGGAAATTCTCACGAGCGCCATATTAGATCAAACACCATTGCTGATTATTAACCTCTCGATCATTATAACAATCGCGTATGTTCTTTATAAGGGAATTGAAGTGTTAGTCAGAACAGCTCAAATCTATTTGGTACTGGTTATATGTTTAGGGCTAATAAGCAACCTTCTTCTCATATATTCTGGAGTTATTGATATAAATAACTTATTACCCATACTTCGTGACGGATGGAAGCCTGTTTTCACAACATTGTATAGTCAAACATTATCTTTCCCCTTTGGAGAAATGATTTGTTTTGCGATGCTATTTCCATTGCTGCAAAGCGACAAACAAGGGGTAAAAATGGGATTTTGGGCAGTGGTTTTTAGTGGTTTGACATTAAGCTATACAATCGCACTTGATATAGCTGTACTCGGTTCTGACATTGCAGGTCGCTCATCATTTCCATTGTTAACAATGATAAGTAAAATAAACATTGGGGAATTTATACAACATCTAGATTTAATTGTTATTTTAACGTTAATTATTTGCAACTTTTTCAAAATTGCTGTTTTTTATTATGCAGCTGTTATGGGGGCAACAGCTTTATTTAACCTTCAAGATTATAGGAAAATGGTAGCTCCTATCGGAATCATCATTCTCTATTCTTCTAGTATGATCGCATTTGATTTTTCAGGACATCTGGAGGAGGGAAATTTCTCACTCAAAACCATATTTCCTCTTTTTGGAGAAATCATACCCGCATTCCTTCTGCTTATAGCTGTGATTCGAAAAAAATTTAGTCAACGATTACGAGATATTTAATGAATTTTCTTTTTCACAAACATAATCATAGGCTTTAAAAACCATATTGAAATTAAAATTAAAGAGGAGGATATTTCCGTTGAATCCATCAACCAAAACGGGTTATTTAAGTTCTGCCAACATTGAGAAATTGTCTGACCTAAAAACAAGTCCATTGCAACAGCAAAACCTATACTCAGTATAAGAAGAAAAACAAATATAAAGAATGATTTCATGAAAATGAAACCTCCTGTGTGTTACAACTTTCCCATAGTATGACTTATTGATGGTGTTTTCATTATTGCTGTTGGCAGGAACAATATGTTAAAACCTAATCATGCAGAAAACGGTTCTCCAAATAAGGAAGGAGTTTTTTGTATTGAAGGAAGTTCCCCTGTTATTAAATTATAAAGATGCACTTAAAAAATTTTCTTCTGTTTTGTTTTTGAATTCCTAAGATTTAAAAGGAGAGGGAACTATTCCCATAGGGGTCCACTCTCCTTATCTAGGTTGTTCTATGAACTGGATAAAGGATCAAAAAATCTCGGAAATTGTTCCATTCGTTGCGACACTAAGTCGGTAAATAATCCTCTCAATTTATTATTTTTCCCTGACAATCAAGGCTGAAATCCAGCCTTCGATCCCGTTTGCGGTGTGAACTTTTAGCCACTTAATTCCTTTGGAATCTACTTGTTCTTCATTCAAAAAGTGCATGATTTCTCCATTTGTAATAGTGTATAGTCGGGGTGCGGTAAGTGTGGGAGCTACACGAATATTTCCGCCTTCTTCGTATTTCTTATTTAAAATTAATTCTTTTGGATCAGGGGAAACTCCGGATGCTTGAATGTATACAGGTTCTTGGTTTAACCATATCTCAGCTTTCTTCCATTTTTGTGTATACCACTCATTTGGATTGTTGATCATTGCTGCAGTAAGCAAAATCACTAAAGTTGTCGCAGAATAGAAGGTCCATCTTTTAATCCTTGTCTTATTCCTTTTCCGTTTTATGAAAAGCTGAATCATTTTGTTGAGAAAACTTTCGAACCAGGCAAACATTCCTTCAATGATATCAATCCAAACAGATATGCCAGCTTTTCCTGCTTCTCTCCGACTTCTTTGAATCATGCAAAGAAGTGCCATGATTGGGTAAGAAATGAGATAAAGCATTTTTTTCAACAAACGGCACAATAAGTTTAAGAAGGGAGGTATAATGTACAACAAAATCAGCCTTGCGAACTGCAGGAGCACAAAGAGAGCCAAAAAAATACGGATCCATTCCGGCAGGACAGAAATAAGTGACCAGATCCAAAACAGCTGATTTAAAATGGATTCCACAATCGCTAATCTCCTTTATTTAAATAGGATAATAGTTCTCTCCTTGGACCAGAAATCTGTTTTTTTCTATTGATGTTTTCCAGATTGACGGGGAGATAGGGGAATAGCTTTTTTAGCTTGGCTAATCTTTGTTCTGCCTCAAACTGGTCAATAGAGTGATCGTTGATCAAGTTTAAAAGTTGTTTGTTTACCTCATATTTGAAGGCTTGATTTTGGCTAAACTCCGATTCCACTAACCGCTTTGCCATTTCATTCTTTTCTCCAAGCTTCCCTGCAGTGATAAAATCACCTGCTTGAAGGGCTTCTTTAATCGAGGCCGAAATCCGGCGCGCTTCCTCCAAGTCCAGAGCCTCTTGATAGGCAGATAGTTCTGCGTTCCGGTCTAAATCGGCGATAGCCTCATCATGACGCTGGTCCCGAATACCTTGCCGGATCAAAACACGAACATTTCTAACAACAATACCAGCCTCTCTTAATACCTTTACTAATGGCGAGGTTTGAAAAAATTCTTCAATATGCCGGGCAAAACTCAGATCCTCTTCAATAGGATAAAATCTTGCTTCCGACTCCACCCAGAAGGGTAGATTATTGTTAAAAATGTTGCCAATTTCTCCTGCATTTTGTTGAATTAACCGTTCGGGGTGTTCAACGGCAATATCGATAAATAAATTGACAGAAAACCTTCTTCCTCTTGTAGCCGCTGGGACTTCTTCCTTGTAGGTGATGGTTTGCTGCTGCATATTGACTGTATAAACCCTTTTATATTTGCCAATCCGCAATTCACTACGTGACAAACGCTCTCCATTTTTAACTGCATAGTATTCATTGTGATTATTAACATAAACAAAGGCATAGGTCATAGACGACGCCGGCGGCTTTTCCAAAAAACTAAATTTCACGTCTTTAACATCTTCAATAAATTGCATTAGGTTATTCCCTCCAGGTTAACTATTTTCATTGAGAGATCACTTACCCTTGTCTACATTCTATGCAGACAATCGGAAGAAAAGCCCCCATATCTTTGTAGAAAATGGGGATTGAGGGAGTAACGTATGCTGGCCGTGAATTAAGGGATCCCTTTGAATATTATTTACGACATGCTTTTGAACACCCATGTAGACAGGATTTTGGAATGCTCCTGTGGATTTGTACATAAATCTATATGGAGAATCATAAGACAGGTGGGTTGCAGATGGAAACCAATGATTTTAATAAAGAGCTGCATCATTATTACACAAAAATACGTGAGACGAATCATCCCTATTATTGGTACTGTTTGGCTAAAACGCAGGCAAGAGCAGGATTAACAAATGAAGCACTGCAAACAATTGATCTGGCTTTGTCCTTTCCCAATCCTTATCCTTCAAAGCACAAACTTTTTGAAATACGGGCGGGACTGCAATCAGCTGATTCAAGACAGATATATACTAATAGTCCAGCCATCGTAACAGTAAAGAGGGGTGATATTGACGGAGACGGGATAAAGGATAATGTTTATCTTACGGCATATAAAACTCCTGATAGTCCATTTTGGAAAGATATCACTTTGGTTGTCCAAAATGGGAGAACACATCACTATGATCACATCCATTTTAAAAATAACTCAGGATACAACCCCACACTTTTTCTAGGTGATTTGACAGGCAACAAGGGGGAAGATATTTTAGTGGTTATTGACACCGGAGGAAGCGCCGGCACGGTTTATGCGTATATCTTTTCTTATATGAACGGTCAAATAAGGCAAATATTTGATTCAGATGCATTCAATGATTCCTATAAGTACGATGTGACTTATGAAAATCAATACAAAGCAAAGGTAATCAGTTATCATCTCAGAGAAAAGTATATTCTTGACCTTACTTATAAGGGGAAGGAATATTTATCGGAAATCTATAACCCCCAAGGTATATTAAAGGCTCCTATTAATGGGTGGGTGAATCCCTTGTCTGGTTTATACCCGATTGATTTTAACAGGGATGATAGATATGAACTCGAAGCGTATCAAAGGATAGCTGGCAGGTATAATGCGGACAGTCTGGGATATATACAAACTGTATTGAAATGGAATGGTCAGGCGTTTGGTCCTGATAGACAGACGGTGGTCACCTTTGGTGGGGAAATGTAACAATTGGACCTTTTGTCGATTGATAATGTCATAATGAAGTTTTCTTTCATCATTTACCGATTCCTTTTACCACGATTCATAATAACTAATAGGGCATTAATACAGGGAATGGGAATAAAGAAGTTGTTGTAGGTATCCAGCAATCCGATCGCTATGCCGCCCCCCTAAAATAATATAAGGGAATTTAAAAAGCACTTGATATATTCTATTTGTTAGACTAGTATAATTATTATCTCTTAAAATTACATATGAATTTGTTAACAATTAGTTAAGATGCCTTAGGGCTTAATTGGGAATCTGGTGAAAGGCCAGAACTGTCCCCGCAACTGTAAGTGTGGACGAAATAGACAAACCACCGGACCGTTTATTTTATTGACGATTCGGGAAGGGTCTAAAGTAGGAAGAAACACAAGTCAGGAGTCCTGTCTTAACTTTTAATGTTTCGATTTCTTCGGGGGTTGAGAAGATGGAACGTTTGGACAAAAAGGATTATTTATTATCTTTCTTTGTGCTGACGTTTTATCCGTTCAACTAATGTTGAACGGATTTTTTCGTTTTGATGATTCTAAATCATTTTTAATTATCATAGTTTAGCTTTAGAAGGAACAAGCCTTTTTAACAATTGAATAGATTAGGATAGGTGCACGAATATGTGCTTAATAGGGAAGTACGGTTTAAATCCGTCACGGTACCCGCCACTGTATGGGGAGTTCATTGCAGATGTCACTGAAGGAATTCGGGAAGACGCAATGAAATGATGAACCTAAGTCAGGAGACCTGCCTTTACCTAATAACTTCCATCAACCTACGGGAACATAGGTAGAAGTGCTGAACATACATCGCTATTTTTTTGTGTGTATATTTTGCACCTCTATGTCCATAGGGGTGCTTTTTTTACGTAAAAAACGAAAAGGAGAGTGTGACATGACTACTTGGAATTTACAAGGGACGAAACACCATGTTTTTATTTGCAACGGCAGCAGCTGTATGGGAAAGGGTGGGGAGGAAGCGACACAAGCGATTCGGAATGAAATCACCAATTTAAACTTAGATTCACTCATACATACAACAAGAACGAAATGCAATGGGAGATGTAAGGATGCACCCGTTGCCATCGTCTATCCGTCAGGGACTTGGTATAAAAACGTAACCCCAGAAGTGGGAACTACGATTGTAAAGCGTCATCTAGCAGAAGGTCATTGCCTTCAGGAGCATGCGATCTATCAATATTCCGAAGCAGGATTCATACCGCCAGAAGGGTCGGAATGCATCGAAGGAGTACAAAAAGTGGTTAAAGAAAAGATGTAACAGCGGATAGTGCTGGATTCTAGTTTGAAATTTTGGAAGGTGGCGTAATAGTGTGAAAGGCAAATTATTGGTTATTGGTTTTGGCCCTGGTGATGAAAAACATATCACTGGACGGGCAAAAGAAGCCATCGAAGAAAGTGATATCATCATCGGCTACAAAACCTACGTTGATCTAATCAAGGGATTAATAGCTGGAAAGCAAATCATCAGCACAGGAATGACAGAAGAAGTGGGCCGGGCCCAGGAGGCCGTGAAACAGGCCGAACTCGGTTACACGGTAGCCGTCATTTCGAGCGGTGATGCCGGTGTATATGGAATGGCAGGACTGGTTTACGAAGTGCTAATCGAAAAAGGCTGGAAAAAAGACTCAGGGGTAGAAGTGGAGGTGGTCCCTGGCATTTCCGCCATCAACTCCTGTGCTGCTTTATTAGGCGCGCCGGTCATGCATGATGCCTGTACGATCAGCTTAAGTGACCATTTGACACCTTGGAGCTTGATTGAGAAACGAATCGAAGCGGCCGCTTCATCTGATTTTGTGATTGCCTTATATAATCCAAAAAGCGGGAGAAGAACACGGCAGATCATGGAAGCACAAAAAATTCTACTAAAATATCGCTCGCCAGACACCCCTGTAGGATTGGTAAAGAGTGCTTACCGTGATAGTCAAAAGATCGTCTTAACTAATCTACAAGAGATGCTCGAACATGAAATTGGCATGTTAACCACCGTTTTAATTGGCAACTCTTCCACATTTTTCTACGACGGCTTGATCATCACTCCGCGCGGTTATCAGCGGAAGTATACATTAAATCAGGCAATTCAGCCGTTGAAACCGCATCAGCGTCTGCAAAAGGAAGCCGAACCATGGGCACTGGAGCAAATGGAAGATGTAAAACCGGTAAACAAGGAACTAGTCACCCCAACCTCAGTGAAAGAGTCGCCAAGAGAGCTGGCTGAGGAAGCCTTGCAAATGATCCTTGGTGAGAACGATGGACCTTCCCAAGGTTTAATGGTGAAGCAAGACTTTCAATCTATTTTTGAAGTAGCGGTCAGCCCTGGTGTCGCCAATAAAAAATTTACCGCGAATCAGATGGTCATTCTTTCCGAAATTGTCGGAGAAGAAGGGGGCATGGAATACACACAAGACCATTTTATGAAGCTGCAAATTTTAACCTCTAGGCCTGATGAGATTGTTGAAAAGCTAAAGGCGGCCAACTTTTTGATTGCTCCTGTTGGCGACGTATTAACCGTAAAAGCCTGTGATTTTTGTGACGGAGAAAAGAAGGATTCCATTCCTTATGCCGATGAGCTTCAGGAAAGGCTTGGCGGCATGGAACTCCCCAAAGAATTGAAACTTGGTGTGAATGGCTGCGGTATGGCCTGTTATGGAGCCGTAAAAGAAGATATTGGCATTGTCTACCGTAAGGGGGCGTTTGATTTATTTTTAGGAGCCAAGACAGCTGGAAGAACCGCACATCCTGGCCAAATCGTAGCGGAAGGAATCGCACCGGACCAAATTGTCGGGGTCATAGAGGGGATTGTTCAAGAGTACAAACAAAAGGCCTATCCAAATGAACGTTTCTATAAATTTTTTAAACGGATCAAAGAGGTTCAAGGTTTTGTGTACCAGGATATCACACCAAACCTTAAAATCGAAGCGGCTGTTTGCGGGGAGTAAAGGGAAGAAGTCTAGGTCAATTGGCAGGTAAGGCATTTACAAACAAAGGGGAGGAAATATTTTGAAAGCAATTTTATTTGTGGGGCATGGGAGCAGAGATCAAGAGGGAAATCAGCAGGTTCGCGAGTTCATCGGTGAGATGAGAAAGACTTGGGACGATTCTTTCCTGGTTGAGACGTGCTTTTTAGAATTTGAACGGCCAACCGTTAATCAAGGAATCGATCTGTGTGTGGAGAAAGGGGCCGACCATATTGTCGTGATTCCAATCATGCTCTTACAGGCAGGACACTCCAAAATTCATATTCCAGCAGCTATTGATGAGGCAAAGAATAAATATCCGCTTGTTCAATTTACTTATGGCCGGCCAATCGGCGTTCATGAGGAAACATTTGAAATTCTAAAAACCAGATTAATGGAAATTGGCGAGAATCTAGAATCCATCGAAGACGAAACGGCTGTCCTTTTGTTAGGACGGGGCGGAAGCGATCCCGATGCGAATAGTGATTTATATAAAATTGCTAGATTACTATGGGAAAAAACAAACTATAAAATCGTCGAACCTGCTTTTATGGGGGTGACCAATCCCCTTGTGAACGAAGGGATTGAGCGCTGTATTAAGCTTGGAGCAAAAAAAGTGGTAATCCTGCCTTACTTTCTATTCACCGGCATCCTGATTAAACGGTTAGAAGATATGATGGTTCCTATTCAAAATCAATATTCCACGGTTGAATTTCAGTTGGCTGACTATTTTGGTTATCATCCAAAATTACAGACGATTTTAATCGATCGGGTGGAAGAAGCCCTCCGTGATGAGGTGAAGATGAACTGCGATACCTGCCAATACCGTCTCAATGTGATGGAACATATCGATCATCACCACCACCATGATCATGATCACGGCCATGACCATCACCATCATGACCATGACCACGACCATCATCATGATCACGAACATGCAGTGCAAAAGGCAGGAGATAGAGAATGATTTTCGTATTAGCTGGTACAAGTGATGCACGAGCCCTTGCTTTAGAAATAAAAAAGAAGGGCTTCGATCTCTTGGCCTCCGTTGTCACAGAAAATGCAGCGGTTGAATTAAGGGAGTCAGGGATACCTGTTCAAGTAGGAAGATTAACGGATGAAGACATGGTGGGGTTGATTGACACAAAAGGGATTCTAGCGGTTGTCGATGCCAGTCATCCGTTTGCGGAAGAAGCTTCGAAAAACGCAATCAAGGCGGCCCAAACAGCGGGAATCCCCTATATCCGGTATGAACGGGAGTCACAAACTTTCCAATATGAAAACATGACAGTCGTCGAAAGCTACGAGGAAGCAGCGGGGCTTGCATTGGCCAAAAAAGGCGTAGTGATGCTGACGACCGGCAGCAAGACGCTTCAAATTTTCACAGAAAAACTATTAGGAAACCCGGACATCCGCTTGATCGCCAGGATGCTGCCTCGTATGGATAATATGGAGAAATGTGAACAGCTAGGGCTGCCGCAGAAAAATATTGTTGCGATCCAGGGACCATTTTCAAAAGAGTTCGACAAAGCCCTATATAAGCAATATGGCGTGACCTTAATGGTGACGAAAGAGAGCGGGAAAGTCGGATCGGTCGATGAAAAGGTCGAAGCCGCCAAGGAACTGGGGATTGAGGTCATCCTTATTGGCCGTCCGAAACTGAATTATGTAACCGTCTATGCTAATTTTATTGATGTCATTTCAGAATTAGATAATAGGATTGATTCCACACCAGCCGTCACAACAGAACAATCATTTTAATACAGGAGTGATAGAAATGGATTTTCGTACCGAATTTAAACCGTTAACCGTCCAACCGGAACAGATTGAAGGCAGAAGCTTTGAAATGATTAATGAAGAAATTGGGGAGCACCCATTTACCGAGGAGCAGTATCCGATTGTCCAGCGCATCATCCATGCATCCGCTGATTTTGAACTCGGGAAAAGCGTCCTCTTCCATCCTAACGCGATTCAGTCCGGTATTCGGGCGATTCGGAGCGGGAAAATGGTAGTTGCCGATGTTCAAATGATTCAAAGCGGGGCTAATAAAGCGCGAATTGAAAAGTACGGCGGAGAAATCAAGGTCTATATTTCTGACCCGGATGTGGTACAGGAAGCCAAACGGCTGAATACCACAAGGGCAATTATTTCGATGCGGAAAGCGATCAAGGAAGCGGACGGTGGCATTTTTGCCATCGGGAATGCCCCAACCGCCTTACTCGAACTCATTCGCCTGATTAAAGAAGGAGAAGCGAAACCAAGTCTTGTCATTGGTTTGCCAGTTGGGTTTGTTTCTGCGGCTGAGTCAAAAGAAGAACTAGCCAAGCTCGATATCCCGTTCATCACAAATATTGGCAGGAAAGGCGGCAGTACCGTGACCGTTGCCGCATTAAATGCTATTTCCATTATGGCTGAACGGGGATAACCCATGCAGGAAGTACCAAAAGGAAAGCTGCGGGAAGGATATACGACAGGGGCCTGTGCAACGGCAACCACCAAAGCGGCGCTTACGGCATTAATTACCGGTGAGCCGCAAACAGAATCAACGATTTACTTGCCCGTCAAGCGGTTTGCAACCTTTCTGATAGAAAGCTGTGAGGTAACGGAACAAACGGCCATCGCCAGTACCATTAAAGACGCGGGGGATGACCCGGATGCCACCCACAGGGCCTTGATCGTTTCCACTGTGTCATGGCTCGATGAACCAGGTATCGTCCTGGACGGGGGAATTGGGGTTGGCCGGGTCACAAAGGACGGATTACCCGTTCCTGTTGGCGAGGCCGCGATTAACCCCGTTCCCCGCAGGATGATTCGTGAGACGGCCGAAGGGGTTTTAAAAGAATTTGGGATTACGAGAGGAATCAAAATCGTTATTTCGGTTCCAGATGGCGAAGAAATTGCTAAAAAAACACTCAATGGACGCTTAGGAATCATTGGCGGGATTTCTATCCTCGGAACCCGCGGGATTGTCGTTCCTTTTTCCACAGCCGCCTATAAGGCCAGTATCATCCAGGCAATTAGTGTTGCCCGGGCCAGTGGCTGTGAGCACGTTGTGATTACAACAGGCGGGCGGAGCGAGAAAAATGCGATGAAGCAATTCCCCGAGCTGTCTGAGGAAGCTTTTATCGAAATGGGTGACTTTGTCGGGTTTACCCTTAAACAATGTAAGAAGCAAGGGGTAAAAAGAGTTTCGATGGTCGGCATGATGGGGAAATTCTCAAAGGTAGCAATGGGGATCATGATGGTCCACTCAAAAAGCGCCCCGGTAGATTTTGATTTTTTAGCGGAGGCGGCAAGCCGTACCGGTGCGGATGCCGCCCTGGTCGAGAAAATTCGAACGGCCAATACGGCATCACAGGTTGGTGATTTGATGACAGCACAGGGTCATCTATCCTTTTTCGAACGGCTAAGCGACCATTGCTGCCTTGCTGCTTTAAAGGAAGTCGATGGCGGGATCGATATAGATACGACCCTTTATACCATGAAGGGGGATTTGTTAGGAAAGGCGGTGCGAAAGAATGGCATCCATTAAAATGATCGGCATTGGAGACGAAGGGAAAGTCAGCCTGCTCCCGATGTACGAAAAGTGGATTAATGAAAGTGAACTATTAATAGGTGGAAAGAGACAGCTTTCCTTTTTTCCTGAATTCGCAGGTGAAAAAATCGCGATTGAAGGCGGGCTTTCTTCACTCGTCGAACGGATGCAGTCGGAGACGAGAAACGTAGTGATTCTAGCTTCCGGAGACCCGTTGTTCTATGGAATTGGAAGCTATTTATCTTCTAAAATCGATTTGGATATTTATCCATATTTAAGTTCGATCCAGCTTGCTTTTGCCAGAATGAAAGAAAGATGGCAGGATGCTTATTTTACCAGCGTTCACGGCAGGAGTATAAAAGGGCTTGCCCAGCGGGTGGATGGAAAAAAAACGGTCGCAATCTTAACCGACACAGAAAATTCCCCAAATAAAATCGCTCAGTATTTGCTTTCCTTTGGCATGACTGAATATGAGGCGTTTGTGGGAGAGAACCTTGGCAGTGACAAGGAACGATGCCGCTGGTTTACCCTTGATGAAATGAAAGATGAAGAGTTTTCACCGCTCAATGTGGTGATTCTCAAGAAAAAAGGGGAAAGTCCACATTGGCCGATTGGCATTGACGATTCGGAGTTTTTTCAGCGCAAACCGGATAAGGGCTTAATTACCAAAAAGGAAATTCGCACACTAAGCATTAGTGCCCTAAGGTTAATGGAAGACAGTACGGTTTGGGATATTGGCACATGCACAGGTTCTGTTGCGATTGAGGCTGCGAAAATCGCCAGGGAAGGACAAGTGTTTGCCATCGAAAAGAACGAGGGCGACCTGGAAAACTGTAAGCAAAATTTAGCCAAGTTCCGTGTGGATGCAACATTCGTTCACGGGAAAG
Organism: Bacillus sp. ISL-7; assembly: GCF_018613065.1. The sequence continues at coordinate 44,439 of NZ_JAGGQW010000024.1, forward strand.
CACCAGAGGGATTAGATACCTTCCCAGATCCGGATGCGGTTTTTATTGGCGGGACGGCAGGCGGGATGGAAGACATTTTGGATATTTGCTGCAGCCGCTTGAAAGCGTGTGGACGCATTGTCTTAAATGCCGTCACGATTGAAAATCTTTCCGAAGCGATGATGGCGTTTAAAGAGCGGGGATATGAGACGAATATTACTCTCGCGCAAATATCCAGAAGCAAACCTATTTTGAATCTGACAAGATTTGATGCATTAAATCCGATTTACATAATAGAGGCATGGCGCAAGGAAGGGGAGTAAACATGTTAGGTACATTATACGGCCTTGGGGTTGGCCCGGGGGATCCAGAGCTTATTACCGTTAAGGCGTTTCGTAAATTAAAGGAATCACCAGTGATTGCCTATCCGAAAAAACAAAAGGGCAGCAAAAGCTATGCCCATCGTATCATTGATGTCTATTTTCAGCCGAACGAAAAAGAAATGCTGGGCCTTGTCTTTCCGATGACGAAGGATCCAGCCACATTGGAAAGAAAATGGACAGAAACCGTGGAAAATGTGTGGGAGAAACTGCAGGAGGGAAAGGATGTCGCTTTTGTTACTGAAGGGGATCCTCTTTTATACAGCACGTTTATTCATATGATGCGTTTAATGCAGGAAAAGTATCCGCAGGTTCCGATTGAAGTCGTTCCAGGGATTTCGTCCATCAATGGGGCGGCTTCTAGGCTGGGAATTCCATTGGCAGATGGGGATGAGCATGTGGCGATTGTTCCAGCACGGGATGACTATGAAACCATGAAAAAAGTCATTCAAGACAATGATTGTGTCATTTTTATAAAAGTAGCGAAAGTCATTGATTTGATGCTGGAAGTATTACGTGATTTAGATTTGCTTGACAAGGCTTCAGTCGTCACAAAGGTAACGTCGGATGAGGAGATTATTTGGCGGGCAGATGAGCTCGAAGGAGCAGAGCTTGAATACTTAACATTAATGGTGGTGAGAAAATGAAGCTTTATATCATTGGTGCAGGACCAGGCGATCCTGATTTAATCACGGTAAAAGGTCTTCAGCATCTTCAGGAGGCAGATGTCGTTCTTTATGCGGATTCTCTTGTAAACGAAGACTTAATTGCTAAAGCAAAACCTTCTGCCGAAATATTGAAAACCGCCGGGATGCATTTAGAAGAAATGGTTGACGTCATGGCAGACCGAATCCAGCAAGGGAAAAAGGTCGTTCGTGTCCACACGGGCGATCCAGCTGTCTATGGGGCGATTATGGAACAAATCGTCTTGTTAAAAAAGAAAGGAATCGAAGTAGAGATTGTTCCGGGTGTGAGCTCAGTGTTTGCAGCCGCCGCGGCCGCTCAAGCTGAGCTGACGATTCCTGATTTAACGCAAACCTTGATCCTGACAAGAGCCGAGGGCAGGACACCTGTGCCAGAATTTGAAAAGCTGGCGGATTTAGCCAAACATCATTGCACAATTGCGCTTTTCTTAAGTGCCACGTTAACGAAAAAGCTTGTCAAGGAATTGACCGGGGCTGGCTGGAGCAAGGATACCCCTGTTGCGGTCGTTTATAAAGCGTCGTGGCCGGATCAAAAAATTGTCCGGACTACACTGGAACGGTTGGACGAAGATATGCGGGTGAATGGGATTCGTAAACAGGCGATGATCTTAGCCGGCTGGGCGCTAGATGAAAACATTCACGAACAAGATTATCGTTCCAAGCTGTATGACAAAACATTTACACATGGATTCCGCCGGGGGGTGGAGTCGTAATGATCGAGCTCCAAGAAGCGCAAAGGGCGGTCATTCAGCAGAAGGGTGACTATGCCGTTGTTGCGATTACAAAGCATGGGGTTGAACTGGCCCGCAAACTGGGACATTCGTTTCAACATGCCGATGTGTACTATATGGCGAAGTTTGAAAAAGGAGATGAAAGGGACAAGGACATCCAGTTATTCACCGGAAGCGTTCGCCTTCTCCTGCCCTCTCTTTTTGAGGCCTATAAGGGGCTGATCATCATCATTTCCCTTGGAGCCGTGGTCCGAATGATTGCGCCTATTTTAAAGGATAAAAAAACAGATCCTGCCGTTGTCGTTATCGACGATAAGGGCGAACATGTGATCAGCGTGCTGTCAGGCCATATCGGCGGTGCCAATGAACTAACGAAAGAAGTGGCGGCCGCCCTAAAGGCCCGCCCCATTATAACCACCGCTTCAGATGTACAGGAAACGATTGCGGTTGATTTGTTCGGAAAACGGTTTGGCTGGATTTGGGACTCGGCTGAAAAGCTGACGCCCGTTAGCGCTTCGGTTGTGAACGAAGAAACAATTGCCGTGGTCCAGGAGTCAGGTGAAAAAGGCTGGTGGCCATATGGCCGCCCGCTCCCGGGAAATATTCAGCCGTATTCATCGATCCAAGAAGCTCTGGCACAAAAGCCAGATGCAGCCCTAGTAGTAACCCATCGGAATTTATCCGAAGACGAAACGGAGATTTTACATAATGGTGTTTTATATCGACCAAAGGTGATTGTCCTTGGAATGGGCTGCAACCGCGGGACAACTGCAGCTGAAATCGAAGCAGTAATCGATGAAACGCTTGAGGAATTACGGTTTTCGAAAAAAAGTGTCAAAGCGGTTTGCACGATTGATCTAAAAAAGGATGAAGCGGGACTGCTCGAAGTGGTAAATAAAAACCGCTGGGAGTTTATTTATTACACACCAGTTGAATTGAATGCCATTAAACTTCAGAACCCTTCTGAAACGGTTTTTAAATATACCGGTGCGTACGGTGTCAGTGAGCCGGCAGCCTTATTGTACAGCGGTGCGGAACAGTTAGCGCTAATGAAGAAGAAATCAGGTAATGTCACCATTTCAGTAGCGGTGATTCCCAATTGATAGAGGAGGGAAATAGAATGTCTAGTCGCAGACTTGTAATTGCAGGGACAGGCAGCGGTGTCGGGAAAACAACCCTGACGATTGGGCTGATGTCGGCTTTAAGGAAAAAGGGCTATACTGTCCAGGGCTTTAAATGCGGTCCAGATTATATCGACCCGACCTATCATACGGCCGTCACGGGAAGAACGTCAAGAAACATTGACAGCTGGATGCTCAACCACGAGATGGTCAAAGAGATTGTCAACCGCGCAAGTGTTGGGGCGGATATTTCCGTTATCGAAGGGGTAATGGGATTCTTTGATGGGAAAAATCCACTCAACAATACGGGCTCGACAGCTGAAATCAGTCTCATCACAGAAAGTCCGGTCATTTTGGTCGTGAATTGTGCCAGCATGGCCCGTAGTGCGGCTGCCATTGTGAAGGGATTTCAAACGTTTCTGGAGGAAGCCAATATTATCGGGGTAATCGCCAATCGGGTGGGCAGCGAAGGGCATTTTAAAATCGTCCAAACCGCGATTGAGCAAGAATGCGGTATCCCCGTCCTTGGCCATTTGAAAAGAAACGAGGAACTCTCGATTCCGGAACGGCATTTAGGGTTGATACCCTCCGTTGAACGAGGAGAATTGGATCCATTTTTTGAGCAGCTTGGTGATTTAGTGCTTGAAACCGTCGATGTAGATTCTTTATATGAGCTGGCGAAAGCTTCCCCTTTAAAGGTAAAAGAATCCCAGTTTAAGAGAGCAGAGCAGGCAACTGTAAAAATTGCAGTCGCACGAGATGCCGCCTTTAATTTTTACTATCAGGAAAACCTCGACATGTTAGCAGCGGCCGGAGCTGAGCTGATCGAGTTCTCTCCATTAAAAGGTGAATGCCTGCCGGAACAAGTCGATGGCTTGTATATCGGCGGCGGGTTCCCAGAGGAATTTGCCGAGGAGCTGACCAAACAGACAAATGTAAAGGACTCGATTCGAACAGCCATTGAAAAAGGATTGCCAACCTTGGCAGAATGCGGCGGGTTTATGTACTTAACCGAATCGTTGGAAACAACGGATGAAACGAGTTACAAAATGGTCGGGATCATTCCCGGAAAGGTGAAAATGCAGACAAAACTTGCGGCTTTGGGATACCGGGAAATCACTGCAGAAGGAGAAAATTTCTTGTTAGCGGGAAATCTGAAAGCAAGAGGTCATGAATTTCACTACTCTACCTTTCATCCGAGAACAGACTTTGACCCGGCCTATCAAACGAAAGGAATGCGTGGGTTTAAGCAGGAGGGCTATCGGAAAGGGAATTTAATTGCAGGTTATACCCATTTTCATTTTGGCTCTTGCCCTGAGCTTGTGGAAAATTGGGTGAAGAAATGTAAGGGGTTCAAAGAAAATGGTTAAAGCTCTACCACTTATGTTTCAAGGGACTAATTCGGATGTCGGCAAAAGTGTCGTCGTGACGGCCTTTTGCCGGATTTTCTCTCAGGATGGACATACAACGGTTCCGTTTAAATCACAAAATATGGCGTTAAATTCCTATATTACCGTGGACGGAAAAGAAATCGGCAGAGCCCAGGGAGTTCAGGCCGAAGCCGCAGGGATTCAGGCAACCACGGATATGAACCCGATTCTACTAAAGCCGAACCGGGATAACCAATCCCAAATTGTCGTCCATGGTAAACCATTTAAGAATATGGAAGCAGGAAGGTACCGCCAGGAATTCTTTCAAACGGGATTGACACTGATTCAACAATCACTCTCCACCCTGTCCCAAAATTATGAACGGATTGTCATCGAAGGGGCAGGCAGTCCGGCCGAGATTAATCTCAATGATCGGGAATTGGTCAATATGCGGGTCGCTAAAATGGCGGATGCCCCTGTGATCCTGATTGGGGATATCGAAAAAGGCGGAGTGTTTGCTAGTTTAGTAGGAACCCTCCAACTGATGGAACCAGCGGACCGCGACCGAGTGATAGGCGTGATTATCAATAAATTCCGCGGCGATATCCGCCTGCTGGAATCCGGATTAACGTGGTTTGAGGAGTATTCAGGTAAACCAGTTCTCGGCGTGATTCCTTACTTGGAAAATTTAAATATTGATGCCGAGGATTCCGTGATTTTAAATCAATATACTTCCACACAAAATACCGAAAAAGAATTGGATATCGCGGTGATCCAGTATCCGAAAATCTCCAATTTCACCGATGTCGACCCGTTTTTTGCCGAGCCGGATTGTCATGTCCGTTTTATAACGAGAGCGGATCAATTACACGACCCAGATTTAGTGATTCTCCCTGGCAGCAAGAATACAATTGAAGATTTGCTGTTTTTAAGAAAGAGCGGCATCGCTCAAAAAATAGCAGAATTACAGAAAAAGAAACACTCCGTTCTTTTCGGGATCTGCGGCGGCTATCAAATGCTCGGGGATAAAATTGAGGATCCGTTAGCGATCGAGTCGCTCCATCAAGCAATCGATGGCCTTCGGTTACTGCCAATTGAAACGACCATTACGAAAGAAAAGACGACAATCCTATCAAATGGGATGTTGCATCTTTTCGGAAAAAATTTTCATGTGACAGGTTACGAGATTCATATGGGTGAAACCTTGACGACAGGAGCGTCCCAAGGGCTTATTTTTACGAATGAAAAATGGGATGGCTGTTATTCTTCAGACGAAACCATCATTGGCACTTATTTTCATGGGATATTTCATAATGATGAATTTCGCGAGGAATTGCTTAATCAGATCCGTCGCAAAAAGGGGTTGGAGCCCATCCATAACCGCCCATCTTTTAACCAATTGAGGGAAGAGGCGTTTGACCGTCTGGCAGAACATGTTAGGGAACATGTAAAACTCGATGTCATTGAACAATTAATGAAGGATTACCACAAAAGGGGGATCACCCAATGAATAGCATAAAAACAGCGATACAACCTCTCGATAGAGAAATGGGGCAGCAAGTTCGTGAGTATATCGATACGTTAACCAAACCTCCGGGCAGTTTGGGGAGATTAGAGGAAATAGCCATTCAACTGGCGGAAATGACATCTGAAGCCTTTCCGGTCGTGTCACCGCCTGGAGTGATCGTGTTTGCCGCTGATCATGGCGTGGTCGAAGAAGGGGTGTCCGCTTTTCCGCAGGAAGTAACTGTGCAAATGGTTATGAATTTTTTAAACAGCGGTGCGGCCATCAATGTCTTTAGCCGGCAAATCGGGGCTATGTTTGAAGTGGTCGATATCGGTGTCGCAGCAGATATTGAGGCTGAAGGGTTTGTGAATCGGAAAATTCGCTATGGAACCAACAATATTTGCCAGCAGGATGCAATGACAAGAGAAGAGGCCGAACAAGCCATCGCCGTTGGCTATGAACGGGCGGAACAGATGATTCAACAGGGAATCAAATGCTTAATTGTTGGTGAAATGGGGATTGGCAATACGACGCCAAGCAGTGCGATCGCAGCGGTTTTAAGCGGACAGGACATCAGTGCTCTTGTCGGCCGAGGAACAGGGATTGCGATAGAAAAAATCCGGCATAAGCAAGAGGTCATCACACGGGCACTGAAGGAAAGAAACCCTGACCGGAAGGATCCAATCGATATCTTAGCTAAACTTGGCGGTTTGGAAATAGCCGGTATGACCGGTGCAATGCTCTCCGCCGCTCGGAACCGGATCCCGATATTGGTAGATGGATTTATTTGCACGGTAGCAGCTCTTTTGGCAAGGGAAATCTGTGCGACAGCAGCGGATTATATGATAGTCGGTCATCGTTCCGTCGAGCCTGGACATGAAATTGCGCTGCAGTTATTAGGCAAGAAACCACTCCTTGATTTAGATTTGCGGCTTGGCGAAGGAAGCGGGGCAGCAGTGGCCTTTCCAATCATACAATCAGCGGCCTTAATGCTGAAAGAAATGGCCACCTTTGCATCGGCCGGAATTTCTAATGAGTAACGTAGGAAAGGAGTGAGAAGATGACAAATGGAAAAGTGTATCTTGTTGGTGCTGGACCGGGAGACCCTAGGCTGATCACGGTTTATGGGATGGAGTGTATCCAGCAGGCGGATGTGATTTTATATGACCGCTTAGTAAATGAGGAACTGCTGAAATATGCAAAGGCGGAGGCAGAGCTGATATTTTGCGGCAAACAGCCAGGAAGACATCAGATCATTCAAGATCAAATTCACGAGCTGTTAATTGAAAAAGCCAGTCAGGGCAAGATTGTCACCAGATTAAAAGGAGGCGATCCCTGTATTTTCGGCCGTGTCGGTGAAGAAGCGGAAATTCTCGCGGAACATGGGATCCGCTATGAAATGGTGCCGGGGATTACAGCTGGTATTGCAGCGCCTGCTTATGCCGGAATTCCGGTGACCCACCGCGATTATGCTTCCTCCTTCGCGATCGTCACTGGCCACAGCCGAGCGGAAAAGGATGAGGATCAATTAAATTGGCCAGCCCTCGCTCAAGGAATCGATACGATTGCCTTTTATATGGGAATTGGGAATTTACCCTATATTGTTTCGAGATTAATCGAGAATGGAAAAAACCCTGATACGAAAGCAGCGATTATCCAATGGGGGACGACAACCAAGCAGAAGACGGTGACCGGAAGTTTAAAGGATATCGAAGTCCGGGTCCTTGAAGCTGGGATTACTCATCCGGCGATTGTTCTGGTGGGTGATGTGGTCGGCCTGCGCGAGAAATTACGCTGGTTTCAAGAAGCAGAAGAAAAACAAGAAGTAGGAATAGGGAGGGACTAAGATGTCGATTATAGCGGAAATCAAAAATCGAAGAGCGATCCGTGATTATGAGGCGCGAGAGGTCGAAGATGAAAAGATTCACAGCTTATTAGAAGCAGCGACATGGGCACCGAATGACCGGATGCGGGAACCATGGAGCTTTTATGTTATTAAAGGCGAAGCAAAAAAACAATATGAGGCGTTGGCCTATGAATACTTACAGGAACGCTTTCCAACCAAACCAAATTTAATCGAAAGCTCCTTAAAAGTGCTAAAAACCACACCGGTTCATATTGTCGTTACAGCCGACATCGTTCCAGGCGATGAAGAGGCCTCTGCCGATAATGAATATGCCGTATGCTGTGCAATCCATTCGATGTGGCTTGCCGCCAAAGAATTGGGACTAGGGCTGGTCTGGAGGACAAGGGGCGTCGGACTTGTTCGCGACCAACGAATGGTTGAGTTTATTGGATCACCTGAAAACAAGAAAATTATCGGAAATTTGTTTATCGGTTATCCCGATCCAGAAGTATTAAAAAAGGCGAAAGTGCCGGCTCGGACATCCTTTGAAGAAAAAACAGTCTGGCTGTAACGAGGAGCGAAGCGGATGGAAGAGGTAACAGAAAAAAAAGTAAAGCGCGGTCTTACATTAGTTTATACCGGTGATGGAAAAGGGAAAACGACGGCAGCCCTTGGGCTCGCCGTTCGTGCCGCCGGCCGGGGAAAACGGGTACTCATGATTCAATTTATTAAATCGCCTGATCGAACGTACGGAGAAAAAATTACGTTCGAGAAATTGGGGATTGAAATCGTACAGACAGGAGTCGGCTTTACGTGGACGAAGACACCGGTGGAACATCGGGGAGCCCTAAAAACAGCGTGGGCGTTAACGAAAGAAAAGGTACTGTTTGGCGGCTACGATGTTGTCATTTTAGATGAACTGAATAATGCGCTCGCGATTGATAAATTCCCGATTGACGATGTCCTTCCGTTGACAGAAGTACTGGAGTTGATTCAGCAGCGCCCCAAGGGGATGCACCTGGTCATTACCGGACGGTCTGCTAAAGAGGAGATCATCACTTGCGCTGATTTAGTAACCGAAATGAAGCCCGTTAAGCACTATTATAATGAAGGAATTTCTGCCGTGATGGGAATTGAGTTTTAATGGTCTACATTGAAAAATTTAGACATGGCGGCGATTTACTGACGGCCAGGCAACTGTTTCGTAAAGATTCTATTTCGGTGTACCTTCTGAGCGAGCAAAGATGGGCGAACCGTTGCGGTACATTGAAGGCATTGGGAGTCTAATTATATGAAACTAGGAAAAGGAAGCTGCAATGGAACATTTGGAGAATTGGTCCAAGGAATCATGGGTGATCGCCCTTATTTAATCACCCTGCCGATATCGAGTTTAAGAAGTGAGGCTAGGTTTATTCCAGATCCAATCGTTAACGGAATAAGAGTGGCAGACTCAAAAGTAAAAGCTAAAAGAGCAGGGGAATGGTTATTCCAACTGTTTGGGGTAAAGGGCGGCGGGGATCTCGAGATACGCTCGAATATCCCAGTTGGTAAAGGTCTGGCCAGCAGTTCAGCAGATATTGTTGCTGCATTAAGAGCAATTGCTGACAGCTATAGTCTTCCGCTCACAAATGAAATGATCTCGATGATTGCCGCAAAAGTGGAACCTACCGATGGGGTAATGTATGAGGAAGTCGTGGTCTATGACTATATTCACGGTCAGCTGATTGAAAGCTTTGGGGCCTTACCCCCATTCATCCTCGTTGGTATCGACCTTGGGGGTATGATCAACACAATTGAATTTAATGAAATTCCGAAAGAGTACAGCCAGAACGATCAACAGCAATTTATGAAAGCTTATGATCTGGTTACAAAAGGGTTTAAGGAGAAAAATTTAACATATATTGCGGAGGCAGCAACCCTCAGTGCACGGGTGAATCAAAAAATATTGCCAAAGCCCGTTTTTCCTCTATTAGATCAGATGGCCCATCGCTATCAGGGCGGAGTCGTTGTCGCCCACAGTGGAACGGTCGCGGGAATTTTACTAGATGGAAATCTTCCAAACGGTGATGAGGTGGTTTCACACTTATTTAGGGAAATGTCACTCGCTTTCAAGGGTGTTCCTATAAATTTATTTCATTATGAAAGCAAGGAAAAGATCATAATTTTAAAGACTCGCAAAGTTTGATTTCAAAAGGGGGTTAACATGTTTAGTCAAGAGGAACGAGAAGTGATTTATGATGTCGATTGATTTTTTATGTTGCAACTGTTTATAAAAGGGAGGAATGTTTAAATGGAAACTGTATCACTGTTTTTACTTGTTTTTGTATTGGGGCTTCGGCATGGGTTGGATGCTGATCATCTTGCATTTATTGATGGACAAACCCGTTATAATTGGAGAATGGGCAATTCGTTTGCACGTTGGGTGGGGACATTATTTTCATTGGGTCACGGAGGAATGGTAGCATTAACAGCAGGTATTTTAGGAATGGTGATAGAGAATTTTTCATTCCCAGCTTATTTTAATAATTTTGCATCATGGGTGTCGATTATTTCTTTATTCCTTATTGGAACGTTAAATACGTATAATCTGTTACGCACTAGAAACAATCACGAAGAGTTTCAACTTAGCGGACTAAAGGGAAAGTTTATTCCAAAAATTGCGAAGGGGACTACAAATCCTTTTCTTATTATTTTAGTAGGGGCTTTGTTTGCCTTGGCTGCCGAGACAGTAAGTCAAACCGCCGTCTGGTCTTTGGCGGCAGGAAATGCAAGTAAATATACCCCTTTATTTTTAGGGCTAGTTTTTATGTTTGGCATGATGATTACAGATACAATTGATTCGATGATTGTCTATAAAATGGTGAACCAGTCCAGCAAAATCGGTCAAGCTGCTTCAAGACTAATGGGTTGGGTGATTGTCGTCTTGGCATACGGGGTTTCCTTCTATCTGGCATTTACTTTCTTTAACCCTTGGGCAGAACTAGATTTCGAAATCGTGGGAGTCATTCTTTTCATTTTTTTAGTCGCATCATTTATCTTTATAAGCGTTTACTCTAAGAAACAGAATTATGAAATAAATACTACGAATTAATTATAAAAGCTCTGACAATTTTATAGTGTCAGAGCTCTTTTATCCTCTATAATAATCGTCCGTAAAATTACGTAAATTAAGAATCTACAATCTTTTTTTGCTGTTTTAGTTGCTCACAAGCAGTTATATGGAAACAAATAATTCTTTTTTTAAAAATATTTGAATTTTATAGTTCAGGGAGAGGCATGAATGAAGACTGGAATAGAAAAAGATTATGATTACCTTGAGTTATGGAAAGAATCTATGATTGATCATAATGGAAATATACCAAAGCGATTAGAAGATGATCAGGCTGAAGAAGCCTTCTGGTCTTCAATGTTGGAGAGAAAGATAAGGCATAAACCAGATTCATATGCACAAATTGTAAAAGAGGAACTTCTTCCTCTTTTACATAGTGATGATCATGTATTGGAACTCGGCCCTGGATGGGGGGAACTATACCTTTGCAATAGCTGATAAAGTTCGTAAGCTCACATGTATAGACAGTTCAAAAAGTATTGTGCAATTTTTAAAGTCCCAGGCTGCCACTAAAGGTGTCTGTAATATGCAATTGATTCACGATAAATGGGAAAGTGAAAAACAAGGAGCGAAATATGATGTGGTGTTTGGATTCAATTGTTACTACCGTATGTATGATATAGGAAACGCATTGTTAAAAATGAATGAGTCAGCAAACCGTCTAGTAATTGCAGGAATGACAACAGGTCCAGAAAAGCCTCACTACATGGAACTATATCAAATGGGATATAAAATCAATTTAAGACGCCGAGATTATATTCATATCTTGAATGCACTATACCAGCTTGGAATTCTGGCAAACTGTAAAATCGTAAAATTGCAAAGCAGGAAAAGCTATTCTTCCTATGAGCAATTGATTCGCGATAATACCACCAAGATTTTGAATGAGCACTATAATGGTCATGAAGTGGAGACCGTTATTAATAAATATGTGTCAGAAAAAGACGGTACATATGAGTACGTATATCCGTTTCATGCTGCTTTAATGTATTGGAATCCAACGAATATATGAAAATGGAAGCCACAAAATTAAAAGGTGCTAATTCCTGCAAAGCATATTGCTTTGACAAATAAGAGAGGATTCCATAAGTGGTGATGAAGACCTCTCTATTTAATAATAGAGAGGTCTTTTGTTTTTTCTTATTAAAATTTCATAAATTCATAATAATTGAAAGAATTTAATTAATCGGATATTTCTAGAGGGTATTGTATTTTTTTATGCATAAAATTACAATGAATTACATAATAAAACATTTTACTTTGATAAATAAGTAAAGAGATAAAGTGAGATATGGAAGCACCTATTTAATTGAAAAAAAATGACCAAAGCTGAAGCAAAGAAAAAAGGAATCCAGCTTCTTAAGCATGATCGGACGAAGGAATATTTAGGACATATTAGAAAGGAGGAGCCCTCATGTTGAAAGATTCAAAGGTAGAAATAACCTCAATTATTCATGATAAAGTAGAACAATGGTTTCCTAAATTAGTTGAAATAAGAAGGAATCTTCATATGTATCCTGAAATTAGTAAACAAGAATTTAAAACTACCGAAAAAATAAACGGATGGTTACATGAATTTGGAATTCAACAAATACCACTTAGCTTAGCTACTGGGACTGCTGCAGAAGTAAAGGGAATCGAACAGGGACCGACGGTTGCAATACGAGCGGATATTGATGCTCTCCCCATTCAAGAAGAAGCAGATGTTCCATTTCGTTCAAAAATTGATGGTGTAAGTCATATGTGCGGCCATGATGTTCATACAACGATTGCACTTGGGGCAGCGATTATTTTAGAAGAAATGAAGGATCTAGTCCCTGGAAATGTTCGGATATTGTTCCAGCCAGCTGAAGAATTTGAAGGTGGAGCTGAATCTATGATCCAGCAAGGTTTATTGGAAGAGATAAGTTCAATTATCGGTCTTCATAATGTTCCCGAACTTCCAACTGGTCAAATAGGTGTGAAGGAAGGATTTTTAATGGCAAGTGTAGATGACTTTACCCTAACCATTAAAGGTAAAGGCGGACATGCTGCGCTTCCAGAGAAAACCATTGATCCGATCGTAATTGGCAGTGCAGTTGTGAGTCAGCTGCAAACATTGGTCAGCCGTACGATTTCATCTAAGGAATCTGCAGTTGTCACCATTGGTTCCTTCCAAGCAGGGATGACAAATAATGTCATTCCGGATAAGGCTATTCTCAAAGGAACGGTCAGAACTTCCAACGAACAAGTGAGAAAGAAAATATATGAGGTATTTACACAACTTGTAACAAATACCGTGGCAGCACATGGTGGGGAAGTAGAGATTCAGTATGAGTTTCTTCTGCCTGCTGTCTATAATGATGCCAAGGTGGCAGAAATTGTTCAGTCAGCAGCTGAGACAATAGTTGGGAAAGAAAATACGATACGGGCAGAACCAACCATGGGTGGTGAAGACTTTTCTTTTTACCAAAAAGAAGTACCTGGCTGCTATGTGTGGCTTGGTTCAGGGAATCAAGAAAAAGGGATTATATATGGGTGGCATCACCCGAAATTTATGGTAGATGAAGATGCCATTAAAATTGGAGTTAAATTAATGGTTCAATCGGTGCTTAAATTATTGGAGAGATAAACCTTTAACTTTGGCAGAACTATCTCATTTTCCTCGCCAATAAAAACATAAAGATTAGGTATCCTGCTTTTTTTCGAAAGGAAACAGCAGGATTTTCTCTATACTGGACATTCAAATGAAGGGAGAATTTTATCCTATGGAAGCGAATTTCATGGAGGGTTTAAATTTAACGGTTAATGGAAACCGTCTTTGGAACCAATTAATGGCCCTTGGAAAAATAGGAGAAGAAGACAATGGCGGGGTCACTCGAACATCATTTGATCAAAATGATATCGAAGCACGAAAATTTTTTCTGAAACTACTGGAAGAAGCTGATTTATCCCCTTATATGGACGCAGCTGGGAATATCTTTGGGCAAATAATCGGTAAAAATCCCGAATTACCTGCCATTCTTATTGGTTCTCACCTTGATACAGTAAATTCTGGCGGGCGTTTCGATGGCGCCATGGGTGTTCTAATGGGTGTTGAGGTGCTTTGTACGTTGAAAGAAAAGGGAATTCAACCTGAAAGAACGATAAAGGTTGTATCCTTAACAGATGAGGAAGGGGCTCGTTTTGATTATGCTTTTGTAGGTAGTGCCGCTTTGGTTGGGACAGAAGGTTCGAAGAAATTAAAGAAAAATTTAGCTTCAGCAACAGATAAAGATGGGATCTCCTATCTGGAGGCCATGAAGCAAGCCAGTCTAGAAGGGGAATATTTTAATCAGATTAATCCAGACCTTTTAGAACAAGCTCAGTTAAGTAACAATGGCATAAAAGCTTATATTGAAGTACATATTGAGCAGGGAAAAGTGTTAGAAAATAAAGATTTAGCTGTTGGAATAGTTACAGGGATCTCTGGTGGAGAATGGGCGGAAGTAACCATCATGGGTGAAGCGGGGCATGCAGGAACGACCTGGATGAAAGAGAGAAAAGATGCTTTAACAGCTGCAGCAGAATGTATAGTAGCCATTGAGAAAATAGCACTGGACAATATCGGAAGTGTTGCGACAGTAGGAAAATTGGAAGTAAAACCTGGAAGTAGTAATGTCATTCCTGGGAGAGTGGATTTTACACTTGATGTTCGGGATATATCTAATGAACGGCGTAAAAATACGGTTACTAAAATCTATAATTCCATTCGGACCATTGCTGCAAACCGTGGTTTAGGGTGTGAAATTAGGCAGGTTCAATCCCTATCTTCTGTGATGAGTTCACCAGTAGTGATGGATGCAGTAAAAGATTCTCTGCAAGAATTACAGTATCCTGTTTATGAATTACCAAGCGGGGCTGCTCATGATGCAATGGTGTTGGGAGAGCTTACAGATATTGGAATGATTTTTGTAAGGAGCCGCAATGGCATAAGTCATCATCCAGATGAGTGGAGTTCTTTTGAAGATGTTGCTCTTGGGTGCGAGGTACTATTCAGGACAACGTTAAAACTTTTATAAATGATGAATCACTAAATTGAGAGAAAAAGTGAACCTTTACTTCCTTATATGTAAAAGGAATTATTCATCATACTGTAGTTGAGTATTCTTAAAGGTTCAACTAGATAATAAAATCCCAGATATAAGAGACATAAGGAATATTTATAAGAAAGTGGCAAAAAGTATTAATTAGGTAGAGGAGTACATAGATCAATGATGAATATAGCATTCGGTCTTGTATCATTATTGGCAAATTGGATATACAGCACTTTTTTTGGTAACTATATCAAAGTTTAATTCTAAAAAGATTTTGGAGGTGTCAATACATGGTGCATAATGAAGAAAAGGAAAAATTACTTCGTGATTACGGTTATCCAGAGCAGTCCATTCCACGATTAGTACAGGAAATAGATTCGATGAGCCTTGATAAGGTGAAAAAACTGATTCTGCCATTTAACGATATTACAGCTGATAAATCATTTAGACGTGATTAGCACGTAAAGTGGCCCCCAGGTCTGGTGGGTTCGATTCCCACGCAGCCCCGCCAACCTGGATTTATAAGAACTTAGTCCACTACAAAATGAAATAGCGTGATTACGATTTAAAGCGACCCAACAGGTCGTTTGTTATTACTTCCAATGTCCTTTTATATTCTTGGAAATTCCTAAAATGGATCATCGTTATCGCAATGATTTTGAGTTTTATTTTGATGCAGAAGTTATGTCCTCAGTAAGAGATTGCCCTTTTTGTTTTCCCCTTATCTGCTTTTCTCCTTCAAAAAGGCCGCATAGTTTGCCGCCTCTTCAGGTGGGGCCGTGAGGGATCTCTCATAGCCTTTCCGGAAGCTTCTTTTGTACGCCCTTACAAACCTCTGCCCGAGTATCCGTCGGGCCGCCTGTTCCGCCGTCAATTCCGGGTGGGCATGAAGGTATGAGTAGAATTTCTTCCCGGAAGAAAAAGAGAGATACACCTGCCGGAGAAGCCCTACTTTTATGAGGGGCAGGACGATTTCCTTCTTGTTTTCCATGAACAGCCGGGATTGTGGCATTTGCTGCCAGGCACGGGAAATCCGGAAATTATGTCGGTCTTCTAGCCCCGAACGGATTCCCTCATAATATCCCTCTTCCATCCCCATCTGGATGGGGTCGGGCGGGGCTTGGCCGTCTGTCTGGAGACCGCCGGCGAAAGTGAGGACGGCAAACAGAAAAAAGGCTACCAGGTTCCGTGTCACAGCGTTTTCCCCCTTTCTGAGTCAATTCGTCCTCATTAGTATAACCAGTCTTTTCCTTCATATGATAGCGGGGTATTTTAGAAGGTGAGGTGAAGAATTCGAGTCTGGTCCTGTTATAGTTAACACTACCAGGACAATGTAATCTAAAACATTCAACCTTCGTATAAAAGGAAGCACATAGAACGTGTGCTTCCTTTTGTTTTTAAGCCATTTAAAACTCTACTTATTATTCCAGAAGATGATGAATCAATCTTTTAGGGTCATTTAAGAAAGGTTTCATGATTTTCGTCTTTACTTCAATTTGAATGATTAGCTACACTAGCCTTCACTTTGATGGAAGAATCACTTGCTTGCTTCTTCCAGAACAATGTAATCACGATTCCCAGAGAAAGGATCACAGTTGCAAAGTAGTAAGGGTAGTTAATATCTATATCAAATAATATACCCCCTAGAATTGGTCCACTAATGTTCGCTAAACTTGTAAACATGGAGTTCATTCCACCAACGAAACCTTGTTCGTTCCCGGCGATATTTGAAAGGTATGACGTTACTGCTGGTCGGAATAAATCGAATCCTACAAAAACGAGAAATGTAACAAGTAAAATAGAGAAATATGAATGGACAACAGTCATTAAAAAGACAAGTAAGGCTGATAAAATTAAGCAATATCGAAGCAGTTTAATTTCACCCCAAATTCGTGTAAGCCGATCAAATAATATGACCTGTGAAACTGCGCCAAAAATTGCACCACCTGTGATAACAATGGCTATATCGGATGGTTTAAATTGAAATTTATGGTCCACAAATAGACTAAAGAACGATTCAAAGGCTGCTAAACCAAATGAGGCGATAAAAATTAAAATAAACGCAAGAAAATATTTTGGGGCAATAATACGCTTTAAGCCAAACTTATCATTTGAGATTTGTTCATTATAATCTTCTTTACGATTCGGCTCAGATAATAAAATAATAGAAAGGATAGATGCAATGGTACCAAGTGCTCCTGCAAAGAAGAATGGTATACGTGTTCCAAATTCCGCTAAAAATCCACCAATGCCTGGACCAATAATAAATCCTGTACTAATGGCAGCTGACATATAACCCAGTGCCTTTGGGCGAGTATCCAAATCTGTAATATCAGCAATAAAAGCTGTAACAGCTGGCATGATGAACGCAGCACTAATTCCACCCAAAATACGGGAAATAAATAGCATTTCGATTCCTTTTCCGATCCCAAATAATAATTCTGAAATGCCGAAAATAAATAAGCCAATGACAATCATAATTTTCCTGCCGAATTTATCTGCTGCTTTCCCAGCAAATGGTGAAACAATCAATTGAGCGATGGCAAAAGCTGCCGTTAAATATCCCACTGTTTTCCCAGTTATCCCTAATTCATTCATCAGCGTAGGTAAGACTGGAATGATGAGACCAATTCCCAAAAATGCAATGAATAAATTCATTAATAATAAACCTAAAGTGACTTTATGAGTCTTCATCTTTTACATTCTCCTCAAACAAAACTAATATTGCAAACAAACTTAGGGAATTTATCAGTTGTTTACAATTTCCATCCTAGTGTATATAGTTACTATATAGTCAAGGGTGGTGTTGTAAAAAATGAATAAAAAAAATGAAAAATATTTAACCACTGGTGAATTTGCAAAGCTTTGCAAAGTAAACAAACAGACACTTTTTTATTACGATCAAATTGGGCTTTTGTCTCCGGTGTTGAAAAATGAAAAAGGTTACCGTTATTATTCAATTCGCCAAATAGAGCTATTCTTTGTTATTGATTTATTAAAAGAACTTGATATGCCTCTGAACGATATTCAACAATACATGGAGAATAAATCTCCTGAAAGTTTTTTATCGTTAATGTATCAAAAAAAAGAAGAGATTGTGAAAAAGCGTCAGGAGATTGATAGGAAGGAAAAAATGATCAAGGCAAAAATCGCCTTAATGGAAGAAGCGTCACACCTTGATTTTCAACGAATTACGCTTGAACAATTACCAGAAGCAACCCTTTATTTAAGTAGAAACATCGAAAATATAACGGATGAAGAATTTGTAGAGGTCATTTCAGATTTTATTAATGAATTAAACGTTTCTCAACTTGATTCAGGATATCCAATAGGTGGAATCACAAAACGAGAGCAAGTAATAAAGGGGGAATTCTCTAATTATAGTTATTTATATATTGAGCAACCGAATCCAAAGGTAGGATATCCGTATTTTCAGGCTGTAAAGGGTGATTTTCTGATTGGCTATCATGTTGGGGATGAGAAAACAATTAATGAAACATATGGGCGACTTTTTACAGAAATGGAACGTTTAAATTTAACCTTAGGTGATTATGTTTTTGAAGAGTATATTTACGATACGGTTGTAATGAATCATAAGGAACATTACGTCACCAAAATTATGATACAAGTCTATCCATAGGATAGTTAATTCTTCTATAATTCTTGTTTAGACAAGCTTGGGAAATTTAATCCAAGCTATTATTATTGGTCAAATCGACCAGCTACCGGGCACGGTGAACCATTTTTTGTAAAAAACAGAAGATTGACACTATGATAAATGATATATAAAATATTTTTATATATTTAAAGATAAAAGATTGGGGCTATGACATGTTTAAAACTGAGATGAACACCGTAGTAACTCTATGTCAGCTTCACACAGACCTATCGGAACAAGACATACAAAAGATTCAAGAAGTGGTTCAAAACCTGCAATTAATTGCCGATTTAAATCAAGCAAATGTGTTTGTAGATTGCCAAACAAGTGAAAAAAAGCATGCTATTGTGGTGGCAGAAGCAGCACCTGCAACGGCCAATTCTGTCTATAAAAATCCGGTGGTCGGAAAGTTTGCCTACGAAACGTTTGAGCCTGCAGTTTTTTATGCGTTTCGGACGGGTAAGCCACTTTTTCTCAATCATGCCTTAACCCAGGAAGGGAAAAAAGTCGAACAAAGCGTTGTTCCGATTGTTGGAATTCATAACCGAGTGATTGGCACGTTGATCATGGAGAAAGACAACAGTGATAAGCTCCAAAATCAAAACAAACTGAAAGCGCTAACAGAAGCGAATGAGACACTTAGCGAACTCTTACTGGGAATGGCTGAAAATCGCCCTTTTATCCCAGATGTGATTGAGGAATCTCTATTCATTATTGACGAGGATTTACAGATTCAATATTCGAATCCTGCTGCGATGAATCTTGTTTTAGAAATGTGTTCGGAGGAATGTAAAAGCGGCAATCTTTTTACTTCCTATTTTCCTAACCTTGCAGAAATTTGCAGGCTGCCGGATGAACTTGTGGTCCAAGAAATCATCATTCAAAATAAAGTCTTTCAAATGAAAAAAATTGCTCTTGTGCAGCATGAGAAAAATAGCGGATCGTTTATCATTTTTCGTGACTTAACAGAGCTGCGCCAAAAGGAGAGGGAGCTTACCGTAAAGACAGTGGCCATCCGGGAAATCCATCATCGTGTAAAAAATAACTTGCAAACGGTAGCGAGTCTTCTTCGGCTGCAGATGCGAAGAGGGGTCCCCGAAGAAAGCAAGTTTTATTTTATCGAAAGCCTCAACCGAATTTTAAGTATTGCCTCTGTCTATGAAATCATCTTATCCAATTCTGAAAATCAGGATGATGTAGAGATTGTTAGTTTAATAGAAAAAATTGGGAATATGCTGGTCTTTAGTGAAGTTCATGAAGGAAAATTGATTTCGATCCACTATTCCGGCCCAAAGATCCTTATTAAATCGAATATAGCTGTTTCCGTTGCTCTTGTTATAAATGAATTAATTCAAAATTGTGTGAAGCATGCATTTGCGGAAATGTCAGAGGGCCAAATTGATGTAGTCATCCAGGAAGAGGCTTCTGCTGTAAGAGTCCTTGTAAAAGATAATGGAATTGGCTATACTCCTTCTATGAAGCCATCATTAGGGCTTGATATTGTTAAAATGATGATAGAACATGATTTATCGGGCCATTTTTCAATTGAAGGAACAAGTGAAGGAACGGAAGTATCCGTAGAATTTCCCTTTGCGTGGGAGGATTAAGGAATGAAAAAGCGAATTATCGTTGTTGAAGATGAGTCCATCGTCCGATTGGATGTTTCCCTCATGTTGAAGGATGCTGGCTATGAAGTTGTGGCTGAAGCAGCTGATGGAGAGAAAGCAATTGAATTGGCTTACAGCCTTAAGCCTGACTTAATGATCATGGATATTAAAATGCCGAAGCTGAACGGTTTAAAGGCCAGTGAGATTATTTCCAACAAATTCAATATCCCGATTTTGCTGTTAACGGCCTATAGTCAAAAGGAATATATAGAAAAAGCGAAGAAGGCAAATATTTTAGGGTATCTTGTAAAGCCGATTTCGGAGGCTAACTTGATTCCTGCAGTTGAAATTGCTTTGAAGCAGGCAGAAAATGCTATTCTTTATAAAGAAAAAGTAGAAGAAATGAATCGGGAACTGAAAAACCGAAAGATAGTTGAAAAAGCAAAAGGAATTTTAATGAAACAATTGAATTTACCGGAGGAAAAGGCTTACAATAAGATTAGAGACCTTAGTATGAAAAAACAAATGCCATTGGAAAAAGTGGCAAAGTACATTATTTTGAAGTACCCAAGTGAGTATACAAGTGAATAGATGAAGCAAAGGTGCTTAGTAGGTTTTATTTTTTATAAAAATAAAGTCTATTAGGCATTTTTTTATTAATTTGAGAGGCGGGTTTGTCATGAACGAAGAGAAAAAGAGGTTTATACAGGAGTTTGTCCCAGGGAAACAGGTAACTTTAAGCCATATTATTGCCAATCCGGACCCGGATATGTTTGAAAAACTGGGGATACAGGAGGCTGGGGCATTAGGGATTTTGACGCTGACCCCAAGTGAGACGGTGATTATTGCCGGAGATTTAGCCACCAAATCGGCTAATGTCAAGTTAGGATTTTTGGATCGCTTTACCGGAAGTCTTGTGATTGTCGGCAATGTTTCAGAGGTGGAAATGGCGATGCAGGAAATCAACCGTTTTTTGCAGGATACGCTGAAATATACCCCGGCGGAGATCACGAAGTCATAGAATCAGAAAATAGAATTTTTTAAGAAAGGAGGAAATATGATGACGAAAAAGAACCGAGCCATGCTGATCGGTTCCATTGGGGCAGGAAAATCGACGTTAACAAATGCATTGCTTGACCGGGACGTGCCTGCTGTCAAAACGCAGTCGCTGAATTACTATGATTGGATTGTTGATACCCCAGGAGAATATTGTGAAAACCCGTTCTACTATAAAAATATCATGGCAACAGCATTAGAAGTGACACATGTCCTGTATTTACAGGATGCGACCAAGAAGAAAATGATTTTCCCGCCAGGATTCAGCAGTGGAATCAATAAAATCCCCATTGGGGTGGTCACAAAAAGTGATTCAGACCAGGCTGACGTTGAACTAGCCATTTCTTTGTTAAAAAAGGTAATCGTAACCAAAGGTCCGATTGTCATTACCTCTTCCCTAAAAAATGAAGGAATAGAGGAGATCCGGAATCTGGTAAACTTCCGTTCGACACATGAAATGAAGAAGTATTTTGAAGGAAATCCATCCCCATTTGTAATTTTTTAAATGAAAGCCTTTACAATATCCAGAAAATAATTTATATTATGAATAACAAATGAATTTAATGGCAATGGCGCCTCTTTTAAACTATCTAATTTGGGATAGTTTACAAGGGGCGCTTTTTGTTTTTTTGGGGGAGTTGAGATGAAGTTCAAAGGCCCGCAAAAAGAAGAAATGATCAGTGCGGGAATCGATATAGGCACAAGTACAACAAAGCTGGTAATCAGCCGGTTCACGTTAATGAATATGGCTGGCGGTGCACATGTGCCGCGAATTGAAATCATTGACAAACAGGTCATCCATCGCAGCCCGATTTACCGGACACCGCTGCTTTCATCAACCACCATTGATATTGAAAAAATTGAAGACTTTGTCAGAAAGGAATATCAGAAAGCAGGTATTGAGCCAAAGGATATTCAAACGGGAGCAGTGATCATTACGGGTGAAACAGCCACAAAGTCAAATGCAGAAGTAATGCTGCATCAGCTGTCTGACCAGGCTGGGGAGTTTCTAGTTGCAACAGCTGGTCCTGACTTAGAAGGAATTATTGCCGCTAAGGGATCGGGCGCCTATGAATATTCGAAAGATACGAGGAAGGTTATCGCCAATATCGATATCGGCGGGGGTACAGCCAATGTGGCCGTTTATAAATCTGGCAGACTTTGTGGAACCTGTACGCTTCATGTAGGCGGCAGATTAATTGAATGTAACGATAATAAAATCCAGAGTATTTCTCCGCCTGTTAAAAATTTACTGCGACAATGGGATTCAAGGATGGTGGAGGGGCAAAACCAAAATCCATCAGCGATAAAACAAGTAACCGATTTTATGGCAGATGTCATTGCGCGGATGTTAAAAAAGGCACTCACAAACGAGGATCTAACGTTGCTGCTAGGGCATGAACCTAACTGGGTGGAAGATATTGAGGTGATTATGTTCTCAGGCGGGATAAGTGAATGCATTTATCAGCATGAGACCGGAAACGTACAGTCGGCCAAATACGATGATATCGGGTTGATGTTAGCCGCCTCCTTAAAGGAAAGTTCAAGTCTTGCTCAATGGACTTGGGTAAAGCCGCAGGAAACGGTTCGGGCCACAGTGCTGGGCGCAGGAATGCAAACGACTGAAATCAGCGGGGCAACCATTGAAGTTGATAATCGTAAATTGCCGATGAAAAACTTGCCGGTTTACCAGATTCGATTCGAGGGTGATTTTAAAACGGAAATAAACCAATTATCCAGGCGGATTGAGGAAGCACTAGATCTCTATGACCCACAGCGTGAGGGACAGAATTTTGCGGTTTATTTTTCAGAACTGCCTTACTTAAAATTCCGTGAAATCGATGAATTTGCTGAATCCATCCTCAAAGCAATGAAACAAAAACCGAATCAAAGTCAAGAGTTGGTCCTTGTGCTTGACCGGGATTATGCAAAAGTTCTTGGGCAAACACTGAAGCGGAAGGCTCCGGTGCAATCCGTCATTTGTATTGATCAAATTAAAGTTGAAAATGGGGACTATTTGGATATAGGCCAAGTGCTCGAAACCGATGTTGTTCCTGTCATCATAAAAACATTAACATTCCAGAAATGACGAAAGGGGGCATTCTAATGAGATTAAAGTCCACCTATTTAGGTACCGTCTATCAATTTTCCTCACTAAAGGATTTATTTGCGAAAGCAAATGAAGAAAAATCCGGCGACCGCTTAGCAGGGATCGCTGCTGAGACCGTTCAGGAAAGAATCGCAGCAAAACAAGTGTTGAGCTATTTAACACTACAAGATATTAGGGAAAATCCCATGCTATCTCCTGAAGAGGATGAGGTTTCAAGGATTATCGAGGGTCAGATCAACGAACCCATCTATCAATCGATTAAAAATTGGTCTGTTTCGGAGCTTCGCGAGTATATCCTGAACGATTCAACTACTGGTGAAGACTTGAAACGCCTCAGCCGAGGTCTGAATAGTGAAATGATTGCAGCGGTGGCAAAGATCATGTCCAACCTCGATTTAGTCCATGCCGCCAATAAAATTGAAGTTTTATCGAAATGCAATATTACGATTGGTCAAAAAGGAGTGTTAGCCTCTAGGCTGCAGCCAAACCATCCGACGGATAATGTCGACGGGATGATGGCCTCAATGAAAGAAGGGCTTGCGTATGGGATTGGAGATGCAGTAATTGGAATAAACCCGGTAGATGACTCCGTTGAAAGTGTAAAACGGTTATTGCATGCGACACATGACTTTATTCAAAAATGGGAAATTCCAACGCAAAACTGTGTGCTTGCCCATGTGACAGCTCAAATGAAAGCGGTCCAGCAGGGGGCGCCGGCAGATATGATTTTCCAGAGTATTGCCGGAACCGAAGCGGCGAATCGTTCTTTCGGGATTACCGCGTCCCTCTTGGAGGAAGCCAATGAAATGGCGAAAGTATACGGTACAGGAACTGGTCCACAACGTTTGTATTTTGAGACAGGTCAAGGCTCGGAATTATCCGCCGAAGCTCATTATGATATCGACCAATTGACAATGGAATCCCGGAATTATGGCTTTGCCCGCTACTATGACCCGTATATTGTCAATACGGTAGTCGGCTTTATAGGACCAGAGTACTTGTACAACAACAAACAAGTGATTCGAGCCGGTCTTGAAGATCATTTTATGGGAAAAATGCATGGCATTCCAATGGGCGTTGATATTTGCTATACGAACCATATTAAAGCAGACCAGAATGACATTGAAGATCTTGGCGTGCTGCTTTCCGCGGCAGGGGTGAATTTTATTATCGCTGCGCCAATGGGTGATGATTGTATGCTCAATTACCAGAGCTTAAGTTATCACGATGTTGCGACATTAAGACAGACGCTGAATAAACGGCCGGCACCATCATTTGAAGCATGGCTGGAGAAAACGGGGATTTTTGAAAACGGGAAATTAAGTAAATATGCAGGTGACCCGACGATTTTTTCGCGATAGGAGGTGTAAGGAGTGAAGCCTGAGTTAGTGGAACAAATCACGAAAATGGTGGTTGAAAAATTGCAGACGAAGACCGCTGCTGGCGGTGCGGCGGTGGAAGAAGTTAAGAAAAAGACGAACGATGATACATCGGCAAAAGTGGAGGTGAAATTTTGGAGCCACCGGACGAATCATGTTGAAACAGAGTGCAATCAAAGTCCGGGATGCGTGGTGTCAGCCCATGAAAAAGAAATACTTCTTGAACCAAAGCCGCCTGTAGGACTTGAAAATCCGATTAATAAGGAAGAGCTGGATCTTTTAATTAGCAAAACACCGGCAAGAATTGGCGTCGGCCGTGCGGGATTAAGGCCCAAAACGGACACTTGGCTGAAGTTTCGCTTTGACCATGCGGCAGCAGTCGATGCCGTTTATGGTGATGTCGATCCGAAAATACTTGAAAGCTTATCCTTATTAAAAGTTAACACGAAGGTTACCGACAAAGAGGTTTATGTCCGCCGTCCGGACTTCGGCCGAAAGCTCTCTGATGAGGCAAAACAATTAATTGATCAAAAATGTAAAAAGTCTCCGACGGTTCAAATTATTGTTTCTGACGGCTTAAGTTCGAAAGCGGTCGAGGAAAATTTAGAGGATGTCTATTTATCTCTTAATCAATCGCTTCAAAGCTTAGGTCTCGATGTCGGAACACCATTTTTTATCGAAAAAGGCCGGGTGGCGGCAATGGATGATGTTGGGGAGATCCTAAAACCGAAAGTGATTGTTTACTTGATTGGTGAACGTCCAGGTCTTGTGAGTGCGGAATCGTTAAGTGCGTATCTCTGCTACGAACCACGCCACGGCACCATTGAGGCCGACCGGATGGTCATCTCCAATATTCATAAGGGCGGCATTCCACCGGTGGAGGCCGGCGCCTATATCGGAACGATCGTGCAAAAAATATTAAAATATGAAGCCAGCGGTGTTTCGCTGGTACAAAAAGAGCAATAAGGGGAGGGTTAATAAATGGCATTAGAACGAATTCATGCAAATATCTTGGCTGTTCGGATTATTCCAAACGTTGACCCTGCCTTAGCAGCTCAGTTTCAGTTAAAACCCCATCAACGGAGTTTAGCGATTTTTACCTCAACGATTGACGATGTCGGCTATACAGCTCTAGATGAAGCAACAAAACGCGCAGATGTTGATGTTGTCTATGCAAAGTCCTTCTACGCAGGTTCTGCGCATGCATCAGGGCCATTGTCTGGTGAAATGATCGGCGTGTTGGCCGGTCCAAGTCCAGATGAAGTGAAAAGCGGGATAGATGCGGTGATTCAAACCGCAGAAAATGAAGCGTATTTTGAGGCAATCAATGAGGAAAAAAACCATGCATTGTATGCCCATGTCGTGGCAAGAACCGGTTCTTATCTATCAGCTGAGGCAGGGATTAATCAAGGAGAAGCACTAGCCTATTTGATTGCTCCGCCGCTTGAGGCGGTGTATGGAATGGATGCGGCGTTAAAGGCTGCTGATGTAGAGCTGGTTAAGTTTTTTGGACCGCCTTCGGAAACAAACTTTGGAGGTGGGCTATTGACCGGGTCGCAATCGGCATGCCAGGCGGCAGCGGATGCTTTTCGTGCTGTGATTATCGAGATTGCGAGAAATCCACGACAGTATTAGATTCCTATTTAATTGGCGGATAATGCTGCATACGTGTAATTTTTTACACAAAAAACAAGAGAGAAAGGAGTGTCCCTGTTGCCATTCGATTTAGATTTACAATCCATTCAGGAAATGCGGGATGCAGTACAGAAAGCTAAAGAAGCACAGCAAAAGTACTTGGCGTTTTCCCAAGAACAAGTCGACAAAATTGTGAAACGGGCAGCCGAAGCGGCTGCTGCCAAATCACTTGAATTAGCCCAGATGGCGGTCGAAGAAACCGGAATGGGTGTAGTCGAACATAAAAAAATGAAAAATGACGTCGGTTCACATGCTGTCTATGAATCTATTAAAAACGAGAAGACAGTTGGAATCATTAACGAGGACCGTACAAAGAAAATAGTCGAAGTCGCCTCACCTTTTGGGGTGATTGCCGGGATCATTCCAACGACAAATCCAACCTCGAGTGCGATTTTTAAAGCATTAATCGCCCTAAAAACAAGAAATGGAATCGTATTTAGTCCGCACCCACGGGCAGTGAAATGCTCAGTCGCCGCTTTAAAGATTTGTTTGGAGGCAGCCGTCGATGCGGGAGCGCCGGACGGAATTATTGGCTGGATCTCAAAACCAACAATGGCAGCAACCACTGAATTAATGCACCATCGTGATATTAATTTGATTTTAGCAACTGGCGGAAAAGATTTAGTCCGTGCTGCCTACAGTTCAGGTAAGCCTGCATATGGTGTCGGTCCTGGAAACGTGCCCGTCTATATCGAAAAAACCGCCAATATCGAAAAAGCGGTCAAAATGATTGTTCAAAGCAAAACGTTTGATAACGGCACGATTTGTGCAACGGAACAAGCCATTGTGGTTGACCAGAATGTCAAAGAAATGGCGGTAAGGGAGCTTAAAAATAATGGCGCCTATTTCTTAAATGAACAGGAGAAATCACTTTTAGAAAAGGTGATTTCACCATTGCCAGGAAAGCTGAACCCGGCAATTGTTGGTCAAAGTGCTGTCAAGATTGCGGAATTGGCGGGTATTTCCGTTCCAGCCGACACAACGATTTTAATTGCGGAAGAAACGCGGATAGGGAAGGACGTTCCTTTTTCCATTGAAAAACTTTCGCCGATTTTTCCGATTTATACAGCTGAAAGCTATGAAAGTGCAAAAGAGCTGTGTGTGAAAATCTTAAATTTAGGCGGGATGGGACATAGCTTATCCCTTCACACCAATGATGACAATGTAGCCCGTGAATTTGCGCTATTCATGCCAGTATCACGACTGATGGTGAATACTCTTTCTTCCATTGGTGCGGTGGGAGCCACAACGGAATTGATGCCATCGCTGACACTTGGCTGTGGATCATATGGCGGTAATATTACTTCAGACAATCTAACGGCCCGCCATTTAATCAATATCAAAAGAATGGCCTATGGAACAAAAGAGGTTAACGTTCCAAAACCATCCAGCAAAAGTCCTGCTCTACAATGGGGTGCCAGCAACCATGTAGACGAGATTGTGAATCAGGTTTTAAGCAATGTGAATGTATCGGGCCAGCTAGATTCGCAGGTCATTTCTGAATTGGTAAATCAAGTATTAAAAAAATATCAATTAAATTAATAGGAGGAATTTACAATGGCGAGAGAATTAACAGCATTAGGAATGGTGGAAACAAAAGGTTTGGTAGCATCCGTGGAAGCAGCAGATGCAATGGTAAAGGCAGCAAACGTACATTTAGTCGGTAAAGTACATGTTGGCGGCGGGCTTGTAACGGTTCTTGTCCGCGGAGATGTAGGTGCGGTTAAAGCGGCAACTGAAGCAGGTGCGGCAGCAGCAGAACGTGTTGGTGAACTATTATCTGTACATGTCATCCCACGTCCGCACAACGAATTGGAGAGCATTTTACCAAAATTAGAAGTGGAAGTGTAAGAAGTAAGGAGCCAATTCGATGAATGAACAATCTATTCGAACGGTTGTTGAAGAAGTGATTCAGCAATTGTTAAAAAAGGACTTCAGACCCAATACAATCTCGATGGCTGTCTCTGCACGCCATTGCCACTTAAGTCAAGCTGATTTAGAAACGCTTTTCGGCAAAGGGTATGAGTTAACGAAAAAAGCGGACTTGTCTCAGCCCGGTCAATTTGCGGCTAATGAAACGGTGATCATTGTCGGACCAAGAGGAAGCATTGAAAAAGTGCGAATCCTCGGTCCGGCCCGTTCTTTAACACAAGTGGAAGTCAGCAGAACGGATTCAGTAAAGCTTGGGTTGAAACCGCCCGTAAGGGAATCTGGCAATATTGCTGGTTCTGCACCGATTACTCTGGCAGGGCCCCAAGGAAGTATTTTCAAAAATGAAGGACTGATCATTGCTCAGGCTCATATTCATATGCACCCTGAGGATGCCGCTTATTTTAGCGTTGAAAACGGCGAGTATGTACGAATCCGAACAGAAGGGGAACGCCCGGTTTCGTTTGAAAAAGTACTTATAAGGGTTTCACCGAGATATCAGCTTGAAATGCATATCGATACCGATGAAGCTAATGCCGGATTAATTACAAGCGGTCAGGCTGGTTTCATTGTTAAGGATGGGGAGCCTTTAGTAAAACCCCAGCCTGTGACCAATCAGGTATCACCTGAACAAAACGAACCAAAAGAAGTTCATTTTCAAAAAAATCTCTTAACCAAAAGAGATGTGCAGGCATGTCAGTACGAAATGATATCGGTTCGGAAAGGCACAATTGTGACTCCATTGGCACGAGATGCAGCAAGAGAGTTGAAAAAAAGCATCCAGGTTATGGATTAGTTTAAGGGGATGATTTTTTGTTAGTTGGAACGGTGATAGGAAATGTATGGGCGACAAGGAAGGAAGAGAATCTAACAGGATTAAAATATTTATTTGTCCAGCCGGAGCTTCCATCCGGGGCGCCTATCCTTTCACCGTTTATTGCGGTGGATCGGATTGGTGCCGGAGTCGGAGATAAAGTGATGGTCACAACGGGAAGTGCGGCAGCAAATATTATCGGTGACCATAGAATGCCGATTGATGCTGTCATTATCGGAATTATCGATTCTATTGATGTTGAAGGAGGTGCGTAAGTGATGTCAAAAGCCTTAGGAATGATTGAAACTAGAGGGCTGATTGCCTCAATCGTTGCAGCAGATGCAATGGTTAAAGCAGCGGATGTACGTTTAGTTAAAAAAGAAAAAGTGGACGCCGGACTCGTTTCGATTTTAGTAGAAGGAGATGTCGGGGCTGTCCAGGCGGCGGTCGATGCTGGCAAGTATGCTGCTCAAAGTGTCGGGGTGCTGGTAACCGCGCATGTGATCCCGCGTCCGGATGAGGAAGTAGGGCAAATGTTGTCACAGATGCCGAAAAAGGGCGAGGAGAAACCAAAACCTGCAAAAAGGGGTCAAAGAGCAAAACAAGATGAGCCTCCAGCACAAACAGAATAATTTTAAAAAGAATGGAGGAAGAAATATGGTTTTCAAACGTAAAAAAATTGCAGTGATTGGTGCAGGATATACTGGTGCAACAGCGGCGCTGATGATTGCGCAAAAAGAATTAGGAGATGTCATTCTGGTTGATATCCCGTCTCAAAACGATCCGACCAAAGGGAAGGCACTGGATATGCTGGAAGCAAGCCCTGTCCAAGGCTTTAATGCAAATATAACGGGTACCTCAGATTATGCGGATATACAGGATGCTGATTTGGTGTTAATCACTGCAGGGCTTCCGCGGAAACCAGGGATGAGCCGGGATGATTTGGTTTCTACCAATGCAAAAATTATTGAGCAAGTCTCTGAAAATATTAAAAAATATGCGCCGAATAGCTACATTATCGTTTTAAGTAATCCTGTTGATGCGATGACCTATGTTTGCTATAAGACAACAGGGTTTCCTAAAAATAGGATTATCGGTCAGTCTGGAGTCTTAGATACTGCGCGTTTCAACACTTTTGTTGCACAGGAATTGAATGTGTCAGTGGAAGATATTTCAGGTTTTGTCCTTGGCGGTCATGGTGATGATATGGTCCCATTGGTTCGATTCTCTTATGCCGGCGGAATCCCGCTTGATAAAATTCTTCCGCCTCACCGAATTGAAGCGATTGTGGAAAGAACGCGTAAAGGCGGCGGCGAGATTGTCAGTTTGCTAGGTCAAGGCAGTGCCTACTACGCCCCGGCAGCTTCGATGGTCCAAATGGCTGAAGCCATATTAAAAGACAAAAAACGAATCTTGCCATGTATTGCCTATCTGGAAGGGGAATATGGCTATCAGGATTTATATCTAGGGGTTCCAACGATCCTTGGCGGCGATGGGATTGAAACGGTAATTGAAATTGCGTTAACCCCTGAAGAAAAAACAGCCCTTGATCAATCAGCCCAATCTGTTCGGAATGTTATGTCGGTTTTGAAGACACGATAATATTTGGATAATATATCCTGTGAATCCTTCTGCAATTCTATATTAAACTAGTAGCACCTAGTTTTGGAAATAGTCGTGTATGGGATATGGTTTTACTTTAATATTTCCAGGAGATTTACTTTGAAAGGGGAAGGGTTTATGGAGCAGGGAAACAACCATTTACAAAAAGCGCTTAAACCAATTCATCTCTGGGGTATTGCTGTAGGGATGGTCATATCCGGCCAATATTTTGGCTGGAACTATGGTTTTGAATCAGGTGGCACCATCGGTCTCGGCATTGCCGCACTGATTATTATTGTCTTTTATACGACTTTTATTTTTAGTTATTCAGAGCTTTCAACTTCCATCCCTCATGCCGGCGGGCCGTCTGCCTACGCTCGAAAGGCAATGGGGCCGTTTATGGGCTTTATAACCGGTTTAGCCTGTTTAATGGAATTCATTTTTGCCCCTCCAGCGATTGCAGTATCTGTTGGAGCGTATATCAATTTCCTAATCCCAAGTATTAATCCCGTTTATGCAACGGTCGGAATGTTTATTTTATTTATTTTGGTCAACCTCATCGGTGTAAAAGGTGCCGCTATCATTGAGTTAGTGGCAACGGTATTGGCACTGATCGGTCTCTCGATTTATTATGTGGCCGGTTTACCTCATGTTCAATCATCCAATATATTTAATGATAGGGCTTTTAGTCATGGCTGGTCCGGTGTTTTGGCAGCTATTCCATTTGCCATTTGGTTCTTCCTTGCGATTGAGGGGGGAGCGATGGCAGCAGAAGAGGTGCGCGACCCGAAGAAGGATATTCCAAAAGGCTTTATTTCCGGTATTTTAACGCTTGGTGTGGCAACGATTTTAACCTTAGTCGTAACGGCAGGACTTGGCGGCGGTACCGGTAAACCGGCGGATTATCCTCTTCCACAGGCATTGGAAAGTATTTATGGAGAAGGCAGCTTTATTCCAAAATCAGTTGCCATTATCGGTTTATTTGGTTTAATTGCCAGCTTGCACGGTATTATTATTGGTTATTCCCGTCAAACGTTTGCCCTGGCTCGTGCAGGATACCTGCCTAAGTTTTTGTCTAATCTTTCGAAACGCGGGGTGCCGCATTGGGGCTTGATTGTTCCTGGAGCGATTGGAGTTATGGCAGCAGGCTCAGCAAACTTTGCAAATGCGTTGATTATCCTATCCGTTTTTGGTGCGATTACGATGTACTGCTTAAGTATGGTTTCGTTGTTTGTGCTGCGTAAAAAGGAGCCAAATTTGGAAAGACCATTTAAGGTGAGCTACCCTGTTGTACCGGCGATTGCATTAGTATTGGGTGTTTTCTCTTTCTTCTGCGTGGTAAAATACAGCGTGTTAACGACAACTCTTCCTTTGTTTGGAGTGGAGCTGCCTTTGGCGGGTGTGATTCTGACGATTTTTGGTGTGGCGATTGTCTACTATTTCTTAGTAGGATCCAAGAAACTTCGTCCAATGTCGGAGGAGTTTGTTTTAATTGAGGATGTGACTTCTGGAGAAAAAGGGACAGATGAGAAAATTGGATAACGTTCAATAGAAAAAGATGTTCCATTGAGGTGGGGCATCTTTTTTGTATTAGTTGAAATGATTGGATACAGACGGATCCTCAAATAATGCCCCTGTTCGTATAAGTTATCATGAACGAAACTAGCTCCTTACTCGTAACACCGTAGGTTAACTAGCAAAGTTATTTCGTGCAGGTGAATTAACCTCTGTTTACGTGCCAACAGAAGATGAGAACTGGATGTTTCATGATAGGAAGTATTTGTTAACAAGCATAAATAGATAAAAGCAGTTGGCATTGTCTGCCTTGACTGATATAATAGTAGGATATGAAGTGGAATACGATGTAATGTGGGGGAACCGGTGATGCCGGTTGAGATTTAGTCCGTGAGACGATGACCCTTGGAACCTGATCTGGTTGATACCGGCGGAGGGAACATATTCTTAAACAATTAATTGTTTGCTGATATGCACTCAGGTTTCTTTGCCTGGGTGCTTTATTTTGTTTAAGCAAGTTTTTGCCTTCTACCCAACACTTAGGTTTCAGCCTATTTCATTTGTTTCACTTTAGATTTTATTTTTACATATGGGGGATTCAACATGAAGAAATGGCTAGTACTAGTCCTTTCAGTCCTTCTAGTGACTGGATGCAGCAGCAAAAAAGAAACAGAAAACGCAAAAGAAAAAAAACAGCCGCTTAAAAAGGTCTCGATTGTACTGGATTGGACGCCCAATACCAATCATACTGGATTATATGTAGCAAAAGAAAAAGGATTCTTTAAAAAAGAAGGATTGGATGTGGATATTATCATGCCGGGTGAGGCCGGAGCTGACCAACTAGTAGCTTCTGGCAAGGCGCAGTTTGGTGTTGGCTACCAAGAAGCGATTACCCAGGCACGTATACAAGGGGTGCCGCTCGTATCGATCGCTGCAGTGATTCAGCACAATACATCAGGATTCGCTTCACCAGCTGGCAAACAGATTCAATCTCCGAAAGATTTTCAAGGAAAAACATACGGTGGATGGGGCTCGCCAGTCGAAAAATCTGTTATCACTTCTCTAATGAAAAAGGAAAACGCCGATGCTAATAAGGTGAAAATCGTGAACATGGGGGATACGGACTTTTTTACAGCTGTGAAACGAGACATCGATTTCGCTTGGATTTACTATGGGTGGACTGGTGTAGAAGCAGAGCTTCGTAATGAAAAAATTAATATGGTTTACTTAACAGATTACTCTGACAAACTGGACTACTATACACCTGTTTTAGAAACAAACGAAAAAATGATTGAAGAGAACCCAGAAACGGTTAAGGCATTCGTAAATGCCGCTGCCAAGGGGTATGAATTTGCCATTAAAAACCCTGATCAAGCTGCAGATATCCTGATTAAAGCAGCACCGGATTTAGATCCAAAGCTGGTAAAGAAGAGTCAAGAATGGTTGTCTCCGAAATATCAGGATGATGCAAAAGAATGGGGAATTCAAAAGCAAGAGATTTGGGAAAATTATGCCCAATGGATGTATGAGAATAAGCTTCTTGATAAGAAATTAGATGCGAAAAAAGCATTTACAAATGAATTTTTACCAAAACAATAGGAGGTAGAAAAATATGGCGAATGCATTAATCAGCATTCAAATCATCCCGAAAACAAAGGGTGGAGAAGACGTCATTCCATACGTTGATGAAGCCATTAAAGTCATTGCTGAATCTGGTGTGAAATATGAGGTACACCCGTTAGAAACAACCATGGAAGGCGAACTTCACGAATTATTTACGGTGATTTCAAAAATGAATGAACGAATGATTGAAATAGGAAGCAAAAATGTCATTTCTCAAGTAAAAATCCTTTATCAGCCAACAGGCATTGCCATGGATGACTTAACGGAGAAATATCGATGATGAGGAAGAATCTTGTAAAAGGGTGGAGACCGATTTTGGTTCTCCTCCTTTTGTTTGTCATTTGGGAGATTGTTGTTAAAATAACAGAAGTGCCGGAATGGCTTCTTCCTCCGCCATCAAAGATTTTCGCAGAGGCCATTGCTGGTTGGCGTGATTTTTATCCAGATGTGTTTTCAACGGTTAAAATTTCACTATTTGGATTTGTAGTTGGAGCATTCATTGGACTGGCAGTCGCCGTTTTATTCCATCTTATACCTGTTTTAAGGGATTCCTTCTATCCATTGTTGATTTTATCACAAAATGTTCCCATTATCGTTCTAGCTCCACTGTTGGTCATTTGGTTTGGGTTTGGCTTATTGCCCAAAATGATTGTCATCACTCTTGTTTGTTTCTTTCCCATTACAGTGGCCGCCTTGGATGGATTTAGCCAAACTCCTTCAGAGTTGAAGCATTATATGAGGATGGCAGGTGCATCCAAAACACAGCTATTTTGGAAATTGGAGCTGCCGTCTTCGTTGCCCTCTATTTTTTCAGGCTTTAAGGTTTCTGCCACGTATAGTGTAATGGGTGCCGTTATTTCTGAATGGCTTGGTGCGAAGCAGGGGATTGGTGTCTTTATGACATTCGCATCGTCGTCTTTTAGAACGGACCGGGTGTTCGTAGCTATTTTTACCATCATGTTCTTAAGCCTCTTATTTTTCTTTTTAATCGTTTTTATGGAACGAAGAGTGGTTCGCTGGCAGCCGAAAGGGGATGAGAAAAAATGAGCTATCTTCGTTTTCAAAACGTTTCGAAACGTTTCCGGCAAAATGAAGTACTGAAAGACCTTGATTTTTCCATTAATAAAGATGAATTTGTTTCTATTATTGGCCCTTCAGGTAGTGGGAAAAGCACCATTTTCAATTTAATAGGAGGAATTCTTTCACCAGATGAAGGGGCAATCCTATTAGACGGCCAGTGCATTAATGGCAAGCGTGGTTTTATTAGCTATATGCCTCAAACTTCTTCTCTTTTCCCGTGGAGGACGATACTTGAAAATGTCCTTCTTGGCCAAGAGCTTCAGGGAAAAAAAGAAGTAAAAGCAGCACGAGAGATGCTGGCGATTGCAGGACTCTCTGATTATGAAAACGCCTATCCTCACATGCTATCTGGAGGAATGAAGCAGCGGGCTGCTTTTATCCGTGCCTTATTGAGTCCGCAAGAGGTGATTTGTCTTGATGAGCCTTTTTCAGCTTTAGATGAGCTAACCCGGTTTGAAATGCAGAAATGGTTATTGGAAATGTGGGAATCACATCGAAGGACTATTCTTTTTATTACTCATCATATTGAGGAAGCACTGTTTCTATCCGATCGAGTGATGATGCTGTCTGGTAAGCAATCTAAGGTCGTTTCAAACATAGAGGTTCCATTTGAAAGGCCACGGCACGAAGGTATTCTGCTAGATAAAAGCTTTATTCAATGCAAAAGGGATTTATATTACCAATTAGTAGGTGAAGTCAAATGAACATGATCGACGCTCATATACATTTGGATCGCTATCAGGATGAGGAAATCAAAAGGATTGTATTGGATTCTGCCCGTATCGAAGCCTTGATTTCTGTATCCTTTCATTTGGATTCCAGTAAAAGAAACCTTTTGCTTACACAAAAATATCAAAAGGTAAAACCTGCATTTGGCTACCATCCAGAACAAACATTGCCTTCTGAAAACGAGCTGAACGTGCTGCTAAATTGGATGGACAACCACCGTAATGAAATGATTGCTGTAGGAGAGGTGGGGCTGCCATACTACTTAAGGCAAGAGCAAGGGATTTCGATTGCTCCTTATCTTGAAGTATTAGAAGCTTTTATAAGTAAGGCGAAAATATGGGACAAACCGATTGTTCTTCATGCTGTTTACGATGATGCGCCTCTCGTTTGTGACCTTCTCGAAAAATATTCTGTTTCCAAAGCGCATTTTCATTGGTTTAAAGGGGATCAGAAAACAATAGACCGAATGATACGAAACGGCTACCATATTTCTATTACCCCGGATGTGGTGTATGAACAAGAAATCCAGCAGCTTGTCAATGTCTATCCTCTCGAGCTCATGATGGTTGAAACAGATGGACCTTGGCCATTTGAAGGTCCATTTGCGGGGAAAATGACCCATCCGAATATGATGGAGGAGTCCATAAGGAAAATTGCACTGCTTAAGAAGCTTTCCGCTGCGGAAGTTTCAGATGTCTTACATCAAAACACAAAATGGTTTTACCAATTGACATCTTGAAGCTGCCGATCAAACATTGGCAGCTTTCTTTATTTGTAAAAGTTCCATTCAATCATACGGAGTCTTCTTCTTATCCATTCATCAAATTCTTTAAACTTACTTGGTGTATCCGCTAAAGCAAAGTAACCATACCACCCCGTTAGGTATTGATTTAGTTTCTCAATTCTTGTTTCCATTGGGATGGATTTTGAACGTGAAGTTAGTTCCCGTATTTTCGACTTTAGTCTTATGATACTTTCCTTGGATATCCGAACCTTCGGTTTCTTATGAAAGATACTTTTATTTGACCACTAATTTAAGTACCTAGTGGTAATAATTCTGTTACTCCTTTTAAATCACCTTTGTGGCGGGATGGTTTGTGCTGTCAGGGATTACTTTGAAGCAGGAATGTCGATTCCATCAAATCCGACAGCTCCTTCTTCTGGTCCATTGTTCGATTATATGTTAACCGGCTGATTGATTGCTTTAATTTGCCCTCAGGACCTATGAAATATATAGATTGGATGAATCCAACACTGCCGGACCATGAAACAACTAAAATAGGTATTGCACCCCACGGAAGGGCGTGGAGAATGATAAAAGCGGAATTATGGTGTGAGCTTTTATGTACCACATAAAGTAAAAACGCTAAACTCTATCCCAAATTGAGTTTAGCGTTTTTCTTTTGGTCAAACAATCTGAACGAGAACAAACACTTTATCTAGTAAAAAACAGAAATTTTTTGAAAAAATAGCAAATTCCTATTATAATAAAACTAACCATTTTTAAGACCAAGTACTAATATGTAGTAATAATTTAAAATAAACTGGAGATAAAACATGTCAATCGAAACGAAACAAAGGAAACCAAGAATTTCTGCTTATTTTAAGACACTCGGAATCAAGGACTGTAAAAGCAAGCGGGGCTTTTGGAAGCACGTTACTGGAGTAGATTCAGTCTTGGCAGAGGAACTTGAACCACTTATATGCCGCAAAAAGCAGGGAAATATTTATGAGGTAAAGAATGGTACTCTGCCTTTCAGCTTGGCAGTGGAATCATGGACGAAGTCATTTCATAAGTCTTTCCTGACTTGGATAAACCAGCAAAAACAACTAAAGCCAAAGCGAATTTTGGAAATCGGATGTGATAATGGATTGTTGGCATGCTGGTACGCCACACGGTTTCCGGATGCGGAGATAATTGGAATCGATCAGTCAGGGAACGGAATCCGGTGTGCCAAATACTTGGCTAAGCAGCTAGGTCTTACTAATGTGAGCTTTTATCGAATCGATTTTATGGATTTAAGAGAGCATTTTTTGCTGAACTCTTTTGATCTCATTATTTCTGTGCGGGCCTTTCATGAGATTATGGGACCTCTTTTCTTCCCAAAGTATTGGTCACTACCAGATTACTTGAAGGAAAATCCAACATATGGAGATAGTAAGTATTTACAAATAGTCGATGATTTGTTAACCGAGGACGGAACCTATCTCTCTTGTGAGCGATTGGAAAACCCCGCAGATGTCGGGAAGTGGGCAAATTCACTGTCACAAGCCAATCTCCAAGTCCAGTGGGATGACTGCGACATCATAGATTATCATGAGTTAGGAGCAAATAAGCGTTCTCCTATTATTGTAGCGACAAAAAGACAGACTGGGATCATAACCTTAGAAGGTATGGAACACCTTTATACGAAAGATCATCCAATCGTATTAGAGTCCGGGAAATGCTACAGCGGGGCGAAAGCTGAGTTTGCCTATCACCGCTTGGGGGAGAAAACATTCAAATCAGGCCACTATCTGGATGTGCCCAACCACTGGCATATGTTTCGATTTGAAATTTGGGAGACCAGCAGTTTTCTGATTGTCTATAATTACGGTAATATGGGGCATCGTCATTTGGACATACTTTCTGCCGGTGCATATATAGAGGCACAACTGCTGATAGAGGAGGCAAAGGAAAAGTCCAGTCACCTCGGACCAATTGTATAATACAACAGCCTGGAAGCACGTCCAGAAAGCTATTTTATACTTAATTCAAAGGCTATAAAGAAACTATTGGGTTTAAATATAAAATTAATTTTGCAGAATTAGAGAGTCTACATGAAATTGTAGGCTTTTTTTCTCTTTAAAAATTCAAAAGGGGCAAGTGTTTATTCCCGATAGCAGGAAATATGCATAAAATAGATCCTATCGGTCAACGTTTCACGATATTTTTACAATCATTTTATAAGAAATAGAGGGAAGTCATTATGTCAACCTTAACAGGGTTTCTGCCCAGCACATCCGCTTTTAAATTTGGAAACAGCTTCCCACAAGTTCCATTATGGAAAATGGATGTTTTGGGTCTGCGGATTCCAATCGGTAATGCATCATATGGCCTTTGTGGCGGAATGATTTATGCAGTCATAGATTACTTTGAAGCAAAAATGCCGATCCCGTCCAATCCGACAGCCCCTCCATCTGGTCTATTGTTCAAATATATCGTTAATCGGCAGATGGAAAGCTTTCATTTGCCCTTTGGTCTTATTAAATATATGGTTTTGATGAATCCTGTCCTCCCGGATCATGAAACAACCGCTAGTAAACTAGGAGCTGCTCCGCACGGAAGAACGTGGAGAATGATTAATGAGGAATGGCCGAGAATAAAAAATGATCTTGATAACGGAAAGCTATCACCGCTTGGTTTAGTCAGAGTAAAATCCCTTAATCCTTTTCAGATTAGACAAAACCATCAAGTTCTTGCATATGGGTATGACTTCAATGAAAATAATCTGTCCATTCATATCTATGACCCTAATTTACCAAACGATGATCATGTAACTATATCTTTAAGTATTGATAATCCCGAATCGCCAACAACTGTTGTTCATTCAAAATCATCTGAACCGATTTATTGTTTCTTTAGAACGAATTACAACTTTACAAGGCCAATAGATTTAAACTAGATTTCAAGAGGCTCGTTTACGGAAAAAACGTTTTTTAGTCATAATCTCCCCTTCAAAAGGTATACCTTTATCCCAAATATACATTTTATTAAAAATTCTTCTAACTAATTCCTTGTGTTTTTAAAATTAGAAAGATAGTACAATTTATCCGGTTAGAAAAATGGTATATCAAGCAATAATTTTTGGCACTAACAGATTCTTTTGAGCTCTTTTATACTAATGAAGAAGTTTTTGCGAAGCACTATTCATAACACACTCTAAGCAATCCATGTATTCTCTAAATAGAAGTAACTAAATGCTGAAATGTCAGGCTCCCGTTAAGGTGTCTGACATTTTTTTAGCCGCAAGACCAATCCAAATAACTGGACGGAGTCTAAAAACGATACTAAATGTAAGTATATATTTGATACCCCATAGCTGTTAGTTTGGTTAGAGGATTCTAGCTTTTTACAGCCGAAAGAGGTGATTTTAAAAGCGATGAAAATTGCCTGTGCCAACAACAAGCGAAGGCTGAGTTATGTGGTTGGGATTCTGAAAAACTGGGAAAATGAATCTTTACTCACCGTAGAAGAAATTGATTCCTATCATGAGAACCAAAAGTCCGTACCAAAGTATAGGCAATCAACCGAATCGTTTCCTGCCGGAAGAGCAATTCCAAGTGGATTTAAACTTGACCTTACGTCAGGTGAAGAGGGATGAGTATCGCGGAGAAAGCGTTCTTAGGAAGCGTGATGAAGGGAGAGTACTTACTCCCAGACCCCGTCATTCACCCTGAACAGTTAGAAAGTACACGGCATAAAGAATTAATGCGAAAGCTGGTGTTTGCCTCAACAGCTTATTTGCTATTTAAATTAATTTTATCTATGGGGGCTAGTGGGTTTAAAAAAATAAAATATCCAACACTACATTGACAAGACTATGTAATGCTCTTACAATTGAAAATGATTATCAACATCAATTGGAGGAAGTTATATGTCTTATACAATTAATCGTCGGAATATTTTATTAACATTTATTTTTATTTTTTTATTATCATCAGTATTACTTGGTTGTACAAATGCTAGTGATAAGGATACAACGTCAAAGAATGTAAAAGATAATATGCTTACGATTGCATGGGCGAGGGATGTGGGCGAAATGAATCCCCATGTTTATAATCCTTCACAATTATTTGCTCAGTCAATGGTATATGAACCGTTAGTAAGTTACGGAGTTGGAGGAGAGCTAAAACCTCATCTTGCTGAGTCATGGGAAATTTCTGAAGACGGAAAAGTATATACATTTCATCTGCGTAAAGATGTGAAATTTTCTGATGGAACAAGTTTTAATGCAGAAATTGTGAAAAAGAATTTTGATACAATTTTGAATCACATGGAATTACATAGTTGGTTGGGTTTCCTTTCTAAAATTAAAAATATGGAAGTTATCGACGAAAATACGTTTAAAATGACATTAACTGAAGCCTATTATCCAACGATTCAGGAGTTAGCTGTTGTTCGACCTGTTCGTTTCTTAGGTGAAGCTGGATTCCCTGAAAATGGTGATACCTCAAAAGGAATTGTGAAACCAGTTGGTACAGGCCCATGGATTTTGGAAGAGTATAAAGCGGATGAATATGCGATTTTCAAACGAAACGAAAACTATTGGGGTGAGCTTCCAAAAGTAGAAAAAATTCAAGTGAAAGTCATTCCTGATGCAGAAACGAGAGTACTAGCGTTTGAAAAAGGTGAGCTAGATTTAATTTACGGAGAAGGTGTTATCAGTTTAGACGCTTTCAAACAATTAGAATCAACTGATAAATATGAAACTAGCATTTCTGAGCCAGTCGCGACAAGACAGCTTGTTATGAATACAAACAGAAAACAGCTTTTCGATGAACGTGTTCGCCAAGCGTTACATTATGGATTTAATAAAGAGGCAATGGTGAAAGGAATCACTTCTGGACTAGAAGAAGCAGCAGATTTTATTTTACCGACAAACTTGCCTTATACTTCCGAAATTGATGTTAAGAAGATTGGATATGATGTTAAGAAAGCAGAAGCGTTATTAGACGAAGCAGGTTGGACACTTCCTAAGGGGAAAACGGTTCGGGAAAAAAATGGACAGCCACTTGAAATTGAAATGATGTATGATTCAGCAGAATCTATTCAAAAAGCAATGGCAGAAACGCTACAATCAGAATGGGCTGCCATTGGTGTGAAATTAAATATTGTTGGGGTAGAGCTTGCTGTTCAAGTTCAAAGATTTAAAGATAATAAGTTTGATATTAATTTCTTTAGTAACTACGGTGCTCCATATGATCCGCATACATTTATAAACATTGTGGCAAAAGAAGGATTTGGATTTAATGAAGCCATTTCAGCCTATCCAAACAAAGCGGAATTACTCCAACAAATGGCCCGAGTACCTCAGACAACTGACGAAAATGAACGTCAACAGCTGTACACATCTATATTAACATCACTGCAGGACCAAGGAGCAATTCTTCCTATCTCTTATATTAAGAAAACAGCGATTTATCAAAAAGATGTCAAGAACTTCAATTTTTCTGCGAATCGTGACGAAAATCCATTCACAGGAATTATCATCGAGCAGTAGGCAAGTAGGAGGCTATTATGGGCAATTATATTATAAAACGAATAATGTCCATTATCCCGGTTTTTCTTTTGGCCGCACTTCTAACAACTGGAATGATTCACTTTTCACCGGTGGATCCGGCCGAGGCTTATTTAACAGCAGCACATATCGAACCGACCGATGAGATTTTGGCCCAGAAAAGACATGAGTTTGGTTTAGATCAACCATTCTTCATTCAATATGTAAAGTCTATTATGAAGATATGCCAACTTGATTTTGGCATATCTTATGTTTCGAATAAGCCCGTTTGGGACGAGGTGATCTACCGAATTCCAGCAACCCTCCAGCTAGCGCTAGGGAGTTTATTCATCGCGGTGCTTGTCAGTGTCCCTCTTGGCTTTCTAGCAGGAGTAAAGAAAAACAGCGCAATTGATCATTTCAGTCGCATACTTTCCTTTTTCGGGGCATCCATTCCTTCTTTTTGGCTAGGTTATTTATTGATTTTTTTCTTTTCTGTAAAATTGGATCTTTTCCCAGTTGAAGGGTTTGGAACATGGCAACATCTTGTATTGCCTTCCATTACGCTTGCTCTTCCTTTAATAGCGATGTACACAAGATTGTTGCGTGCTAGCATTCTTGAAAATTTACAAGAGCCCTATGTGCTATTTGCAAGGACAAGGGGGATAAAAGAAAAAACCATTATGGCCAAGCATGTCTTAAGAATTGCCATTTCCCCGATGATTACTGGTCTGGGGATGAATCTTGGGAAACTGCTGACAGGAACGATTATCGTGGAGACCGTTTTTTCTTGGCCTGGATTTGGACGTTATTTTATTGAAGCGATTTTTAACCATGACATACCTATCATTCAATGCTATGTACTAATAGCCGCTAGTTTATTTATATTTAGCAACCTAATGGTGGATTTGATTCAAATGTTTATTGACCCGCGCATATCCAGGAAAGAAGGGCAACAACGATGATAACCAGTATACGCAGGATATTTATAAGTCAAAAAGTGATTCCTATATGTACTATTGTTTTAGGGATTCTTTTTATCATCACGTTATTGGCTCCCTGGATCGCACCCAATGATCCGATTGCGGTCAATTTAGTTTATAAACTACAGCCTCCCTCCTGGGAATTCCCATTAGGAACGGATCATTTAGGAAGATGTAACTTATCACGCCTTTTATATGGGGGACGAATATCTTTAGGGTTTGCCATGCTCATTTTCATTTCATCTTTAACGATTGGTTTAATAATTGGAACCTTTTCTGGATATAAAGGCGGCTGGGTGGATCAGGTTTTGATGAGATTTTGTGATGGTGTGATGGCTTTTCCTAGTCTTATCCTTATACTTGGACTGGTTGGTATTTTCGGTCCTGGACTCTCGCAGGTCATTTTAGCGCTGATGCTTGTGCAATGGGTATATTACGCGAGAATGTTCCGAGGAATGGTTCTAAGTCTGAAGGAACAAAACTTTATTGCAGCGGCGAAAATAAGCGGCTCATCGCAAGGGAAGATAATTAAAAATCATATTGTCCCAAATGTACTCCCTCCACTTGTGGTCATGGGTACATTAGAAATGGGTTGGGCCATCATGGATATATCCGCCATGTCGTTTCTTGGTTTAGGAGTACAACCGCCTACAGCTGAATGGGGAGCGATGATTCACGAAGGAAAGTCGTATATTCGGACGAATCCTGAATTAATGCTTTTTCCAGGTTTGATGATTATGCTCGTAATTGTGAACTTCAATT
Organism: Bacillus sp. ISL-7; assembly: GCF_018613065.1. The sequence goes on from NZ_JAGGQW010000024.1 coordinate 88,043, forward strand.
TATTGGGCGAAGCGTTATCCGAACGTTACGGTGTCAAACGTCGATCATAAAAAGGAATGAGAATGTTGGGTACAGAACAGTCATATGTGTTACAAGTGAGAGATTTACATGTACAGGTAAAAACAAAAACTGGTGCTACCACGCTTGTTGAGAATATCAATTTTGAACTGAAGCGTGGGGAGGTACTGGGTCTTGTTGGGGAAAGTGGATGCGGAAAAACCGTTACGAGTATGTCCATTCTTCAGCTTCTCAATCGGAAAACGACAACGATTGAAGGCAGTATCGTATTAAAAGGACGCGAATTGAACGGTTTAGGAGAGAAAGAAATGCGTATGATTCGTGGTAAGGATATCGCTTTTATTATGCAAAATCCGATGAATGCATTTACGCCTGTTTTTACAATTGGCCACCAATTTATTGAAACCATTCGATCGCATACACAATGGAATAAAAAACAAGCAAAAGAGCTTGCCATTGAGGCGATGCATCATGTGAACTTACCAGATCCTGTTAAACTATTAAAATACTTTCCTTCTCAATTGAGTGGTGGTATGCTTCAACGGGTGATGATTGCTATTGCAGCTTGCTTACATCCAGCCGTCATTATTGCCGATGAACCCACAACTGCTCTTGATGTAAATAATCAAAAGAAAGTGCTGTACCACTTAGATAAAATTCGTTCTGAATATGGTTCAGCCATATTATTAATATCCCATGATCTCGGTGTCATTTCTGAAATGGCTGATGAAGTTGCCGTTATGCAAAATGGTCGAATAGTAGAAAAAGCGGGTGTATTCCAACTATTTGATGAGCCACAACATGAGTATACAAAAAAACTTTTAAATGCACGGTCCATATTACATTTAGATGAACCTGTCATCCATTTGGCGTGACTTAGGCATTTATAAGGGGTGAAAAAATGAGTTTATTACAAGTAAATGAAGTAACCCATAGCTTTGGATCTCCAACGTTTTTCAACTGGAAAGATCGTTCTAAAAAAATACTCTGTGACATATCTCTCTCTATTGAGGAAGGAACCTGTTTAGGTTTGCTTGGTACGAGCGGAGCTGGTAAAAGTACCTTAGGAAGAGTGATTCTTGGTCTGGAACGGCCGCAATGTGGAAAGGTTCTGTTTCAAGGGCATGATATTTATACCGCAGATAAGCATAGTCGTCAAAAAATCCGTCGTGATCTTCAAGCTGTATTTCAGGACTCATACTCATCGGTTAACCCTCGTATGACGGCTGAACGAATTATTGCAGAGCCTCTAGAAAACTATGAAAAGCTAACAATAGCTGAGCAAAAACGAACCGTTATTGATTTATTAGAAAGGGTGGGGCTAAGTGAAGAGGACTTAAAAAAATACCCTAATCAATTTAGCGGTGGGCAATTGCAAAGAATCAATATTGCAAGAGCTATCTCACTCAAGCCAAAGCTGATTGTCTTAGACGAATCTGTCAGTAGTCTAGATATGGTGAATCAAACCCTTATTTTAGAATTACTCAAGGAGTTAAAAGCAGACTTCGGGTTATCATTTCTCTTTATTACCCATGATATTAAAGCTGCCTATACGATTAGTGATAGATTAGGTGTACTAGAAAAAGGAAAATTGGTCGAGCTTTATGATGAAAAATCACAGTTTTTTACTTCAGAACATCCTGTAGTAAATGAGATGAGAGATTCCATGCTGGCTGAGCACCCACGTTTTCGTTCGGTTAGACGTGCTTAATTTAAACAGTATATACACTTTTCGAATGCCTCGATTTCATTTGCATAATCGGGGCTATTGTTCTATTTGAATGGATAGGAGGAGGAAATTCCTAATGAATCATCGTGCGTACCTCACCTTGGCGATTCCCTTAACGATCTCGACCATGACAACGCCCTTGTTAGGTGCTGTAGACACAGCCGTTGTGGGACAGCTTCCTGATGCGGCATATATTGGAGGAGTTGCAGTCGGGACTCTTATTTTTAATACTTTGTATTGGGTATTCGGTTTTTTACGGGTGAGTACATCTGCTTTTGCCGCACAAGCGAATGGGGCAAGCGATCAAGCCCAAGGAATTCTTGCTTTATCGCGTCCATTTTTATTAGCTATTGTGGTTGGGGTGTGTTTTATTCTCTTACAATGGCCGATTGAATATGTAGCTTTGATATTGTTTTCAAATGATTCTGATGTCAGTCAGTTTGCAGCTGAATATTTTCGAATTAGAATTTGGGGAGCACCCTTTACATTGCTGAACTATGTTATCCTTGGCTGGCTAATGGGGATGGCAAAGATTAAAGAATCTTTATGCTTACAGGTGTTAATGAATGTTTTGAATATGATTTTGGCCATTCTTTTTGTCCATGTCTTTTCTTTTGCTGTAAAAGGGGTCGCTGCTGCCGCTTTGATTGCTGAAGTGACTGCCTTTTTATTAGGGATGGTCATTGTGAAGAAGGCATCCCCGTTTGAATGGAGGTTACCATTCTTTCATGAAGTTATAGATACACAGTCTATGAAAAAGATGTTTAACGTTAATAAGGATTTGTTTATTCGAACGATTTGTTTATTAGTTGTTTTTAATATGTTTACAGCAAAGGGTGCTTCGTTTGGAACAAACTTTTTAGCGGCCAATGCTGTTCTATTTCAAATTCATTACATTATGGCTTATTTCTTTGAGGGGTTTGCTAACGCTACGAGTATTCTCGTCGGCAAAGCGGTAGGAGCAAACGACAAGGATTTATATAAACAAACACTTACTTTATCAAAACAATGGTCGGTGATTACGGCTTTTGTGATAGCTTGCATCTATGGATTATTTCAAGAACAAATTATTGCGCTTTTTACCAATCTACGAAGTGTAATCGAACTTTCAACTACATATGGAACATGGCTTATTCTTTACCCGTTTGCCGCGTGTTTTGGCCTTGTCATTTATGGTGCCTTCACAGGTGCAACTGAAATTGCTCCCGTTCGAAACTCTATGATTTACGCAATGATCGTCTATATCCTTATACAAATTACGGCAACACCTATCTGGCATAATCATGGCCTATGGCTGGCTTTCATTCTATACACGTTTGGGCGTTCTGGATTCTTGATCATGTATACTCCTAGATTAAATAAAAGATTATTATCTATAAACAAAGGAATCTGAAAATTACAGCTACTTTTGAAATGAATCATTTGTCATGTAACAAGAAGGCATAAAAAAATAGCCAGGTACACAAATGAAATATCTTTTGAGGGAGGATCAATTCTTAACATTTCTTTAAATACATTAACCTAATAAAGAAATCGCATTCGCACAAAAATAGCTAGAAAATAACTCAAAATGCAAAAAACGCCTTCAAAAATCAAATTTGAAGGCGTTTTTTGACGTTTACGCTCTAAAAATGCCCTCAAATTTGAAAATTGGCGATTCGCTTTACCTCGCCAATCTCGATATCGTAGAAGTGCAAAGGATGCGGGTTTTCACCTAAATCCTGCGCAACGAACAAGGTGATGAAAAGGTGTCATAAAGTATTCACATATTATTGAAAAACATATGACCATTTTCTTCATTTATTTCTATATCAAGTATGAAGGGATTTTTTAGGAGAAAGGTAGTGGTTGAAGATGGCAAAGTTTAGAATGGTACGTACTGATTTTTGGAAGAATCCGCTTGTTTCAGAGGAGATGACTCCAGAGGACAAATTCTTCTGTCTTTATCTTCTTACGAATCCACAAACGACACAAATTGGAATCTATAAGATTACAAAAAAACAAATGGCTTTTGATTTGGGTTATTCGATTGAGAGTGTTCACTCGTTAATGGAACGATTCATCGTGCATCACAAGCTGATTCGTTACAATCCTGAAACGAGAGAACTGGCGATCAAGAACTGGGGGAAATATAACCTGGATAAAGGCGGGAAACCGTTCATGGATTGTATATCTTCCGAGTTAAAGGATGTGGAGGATCTCTCACTGATTCAATATGTTTCGAAGGCGATTCAAAAACAGGAAATTCGCAGTCTATTTGAATCATTTTGTGAACAAGAAGAGCTGGTTTTCGGCAAGGAAGTTAGCGGCCATGATGAAAATGATACATATCTAGAACTTGAATGTGGAGAGCTTGACGATACGTTGACGCACCGTGAGACGAGAAGGGGGCAAAAAGAAGAAGAGTATAAAAAAGATAATAAAAAAGAAAAACAACAACAACAAGAAGCTTTTAATCCAAATATAGAGAAAAATCCAGACACAGAAAATAATCAAAAAGAAGTAGATGTAAAAGAAATTATTGAGTTTTGGGACAACAATGGATTTGGTTTTTCGAACGTGAATGCCAAACAACAGTTAGTATCTTGGTTAGATGATTCTAGCTTTTTACAGCCAAAAGAGGTGATGTTAAAAGCGATGAATATTGCCTGTGCCAATAACAAGCGAAGGTTGAGTTATGTGGTTGGGATTCTGAAAAACTGGGTAAATGACTCCTTACTGACCGTAGAAGAAATTGATTCCTTTTATGAGAGTCAAAATTCTACACCAAAGCATAGGCAATCAACCGAATCGGTTCCTGCCGGAAGAGCAATTCCACGTGGATTTAAACTTGACCTTACGGCAGGTGAAGAGTGATGAGTATTGCGGAAAAAGCGTTTTTAGGAAGCTTGATGAAGGCGGAGTACTTGCTCCAAGATACCATCATTCAACCTGAACAGCTAGAAAGTACACGGCATAAAGAAATCATGCGAAGAATGGTGGAGTTAAAACGGGCGGGTAAGAATGTTGATTTAATCACATGGACAACCTTACCAGACTTGGGCCGGGTTTCTGCCACTGGTATTTTCCTTAGAAATGCCTGAAAAGCTGATAACTTCCCGATTAATGGCTTCAACTGGAGGCTTTAACCGTGCAAAAATGCGAGATCCAAAAAGAATGCTTACTGAAAATCAAAAGAATAAATGGTCGGATGTAATTGGTGATCTCACGGAAACCCATATGCAAATTTTTGATGGGGCGGGACAAACCATTGCCGAAATGAGAGCGAAAACGCGAAAAATGATCAATCAATTTCCATACAAGAAACCAATCCTTTTTATCGACTACTTAACACTAATCCATTCTGGACAATTTTACGGAGGGAATTCCCATTTACAAGTAACGGAAATATCCAAATCCCTTAAAACAATGGCGAAGGATTTTGATTGCCCCGTCATTTGTTTGGCCCAGCTCAATCGGTCGGTGGAATCAAGAGCCAATAAACGGCCGATGATGTCTGATATTCGGGAATCGGGAAGTGTGGAACAGGACGCCGATGTCATTTTGTTCTTATATCGGGAGTCGTATTATGACAAGGAAACGGACAATCATTCCCTTGAAATCATTGTCTCGAAAAACAGAAATGGTCCAGTTGGAAGCATCGATGTATATTATAACGAGCATACAGGAAGGATTGAAGACCAGAAGGAATCAAGTCCTATCGGTGTTTAACCTCTATTTAGCCGAAAAAAATCTTATTTCGAGGTGCTATCACATGATAGTTAAAGAACTTTACATGGATTGTTTCCGTTATGAAGAATCCTCATTGGCCCATTGTATCTACCATTTACTAGCAGAGCAGAAAATTTCATTAGATGACGACATATCCAAGATAGACTTAGAACAAGCCGACCATCAGAAAGTAAGGGAATTGGTTCAAAACAATGTATTAGGTATTCATAAAGTTGGCATCTACTCGCTGAAGATGAACCAGAAGGATTTTGTCTTTATTTTTGCGGCCAGCAAGCAAGAAGCCATGCATTTCTATACCAAAACATTTCATAAATGCCCATTGAACTGTCACGATTATTCGCTAGATTTCCAGCTTGCTAGAGGAAATGATGTGATTTCGTTTCGGGACATGAGGAAGGAATTCATGAGTTTTCCAGCTATAGCGGGGTATTTTAAGAGGTGAGGTGAAGATTTCGAGTCGGGTTCTGTTGTGGTTCAACTGTTTGCGAAATTTACTAGGGATTTTGACATTAAAAGTTAATCGTAAGGCATTTTGTTTTAAAAACTTTTAAAACACTCCCAAATGCTGTTTAATCAACGTTTGGGAGTGTTTTTTGTTTTGCTGGGAAAGGATTGGAACCGGTAGGATTAGAATTAACTTTACACATCTTTTTCCATAAGAATTGATTTAAATATATCTAATCTTAAGCTTATTGCATGGATTTTAGTTCCGCTCAAGAATGATAGCTTAATGAGTAATTTACATGTCCACCGCGAAACAGGAAATTTCTACAGCATTATCACAGGTAAGCGGATTGCAGTTAGAACAGCCAACCACCTTGTTATCGATGGGAAATCCGAGGACATCCACTGTCACCTGTAGCCGATCCCATGGGTAGCACCTGCATCAGGCTATATAAGGTATGAGGTTTCAACCCTTATGTCAGGGTCATTTGGTTACGCATCCAGCGGAAGTTCTGTAGTGACCATCAAATTGAATGAAAAGTTTGAGTCCGGTACTAAAACAGCGTATTCTGCAGGCAATGTTACGCACTCAAGATGATCTTGGTATTTTGATAATGCCCACAGTAAACATCTTGAAATCGCCACGTTTACGGGCTCCTGGACCAAACTCCATTTATTTCGATAACACCTTTAGTAGAACATAAAACAGGGCGAATAATAATTTGTTCTTTCTGTCTACCTTAAGGGGATATTTTTTCCAAAGTAAAAATTAGGTTTTACGTTAAGTTGATCAGAGTACATCAGGAACGTAAAATCGGGAATGTTTGGATGTATAATTTGTTTCAGTTTCGAGTTATTAATCCTCACTTCTTTAAAAAATGTCGAATATAAGGGAATGATATAAAATTATGATATATTTGTGAAATTAGTGAGGAAACTTCATTATGTTTAATTAAGGTGTCTGTTAATATAATCTCCTTAATAATTACCCCATTAAATCCCAATTAACCAATAAAATGTTAATAAAAATAGACTTTTTGTAGCTTTGACCTCTGATAAGGGGCAATTTTTATAGTATTAATAATATGTGGTCAAATATTTTACTAAAAAGATAAATTTTGTCATGGGTACATAATCTAGTAATGTTTAAACAGTACGGTTTTATAAAAACTTTTTAATAGAATTTAATAATTTTATTTTATAAGAAAAATAACTAACTGGTATAATAGTCACGAGGTTAAATTTGTCAATTAATACAATTTGTATATCCATGACTATAAATGGAAGCGGATACAATTAGACTAGAACTGAGGTTATAAATTTTTCACAATCGGCTTGTACTGCAAATCTTTGAGGGGTTAGAGTAAGAGGGGAAAGACCTATTGTAAAAGAAAGTATGGAGGATATAAGAAGGTTAAGTTCAAAGGGTAACGCTACTTAAGAAATAAAAATTGGACAACAATTAAATTATCTCTAACAGCAAAGGAGGTGAGGTAAATGTAAGAAGTGAAATAAACAAACCCTCGAATAAGTAGTCTTGGCGGACAGTAACTCGAGGGCAAGTGTAGTTGGGTATACCAACTTTATTTGAGTATACCCTTTTTTAAGAAAACAACCAATGATAAAAAACGAAAGAAGGGTTACGTACATGGAAGTTAAAGTAGATTACCTAAAAAATCAGAAACAGGTTTAATTATGGGCGAGTATTACACAAACGGAGCTCTTTATACTAAAGTTATAGAAGGTATGAAAATTTTTTAGTTGCAATGACTCCTGTTCAGCTTATCGATAAGTGCCTACTTCAGTATGGATCGAGTTTAAATGGTGCTATAAAAAGTTCTAAAGAGGTACTTGGTGTAATGTATATGTATCCTATAAAAATAAGTTCAGCTTTGGATATCTGGTTGTTTCCTAGCAAATCTTATAAAAAGTCAAATTGTGTATGTTTCGTACTCAATCATATTGAAGATACATTACCACAAAGTGTACAACAAACAGAAGTATTTCTACGATATGGACATAAAATTACAATAAAAATGAAGGAAAGTACATTCCAAACAAAACGTCGAAATGCTGAAAAGTTACGGTAACGAATTTCAAATAATATTAATAATTCTTCCAATGATAAAAAAGAAGAGAAAAAGGATTCTCCGTCTTGTGAAAGGAACCCACCTACGGTGGCTAAGGAGAAGTCGAGCCTTGAGACTATGGGCGAATACAATGGAAGGTGTGAAAAACTTGGAGTAGCAGCAGCCAAGAATCTCCCGTGGTAAAGGCAACGACATGTTAGAAAAGTAACTAACGGAACTGATGATACCCTCCCTCATCACTTTCAAATGGAAGTAAAGCAGAAACCTATAAGTGATATACGAAGTGGTAAAATGGATGAGCGGGAGTCGGAGGGGGTCATAGTACCAATGATGACAATGACAACACAACATTGTCTAGGGAAGGACGGAAAGAGCTATTACCATACTTCGTTCATATATCAGAAGGAGGTAAGAGTCAGTAAATGTCAAGTAAACGACTAACTACACCAATAATGCAAAAGCTCAAAACTCTGGAAGACGTTATATCTTTTTGCCAAGGAGAACACTCGTAAACTTCATGCTTTGTATGGACCAGATATCCTGTGGGAGGCGTGGCAACGTGTGAAACGAAAGAAATGTAGTGAAGGTGTAGATGCACAGTCTATTGAGAATATCGTAAAGGAATATGGGAAAAGAATAAATTCTTGAATGAACTCTATCTAGAGTTGAAAGAGAATAGATATCACGTCCACATTCAGTCCTAAGATCCTACATACCAAAGGGTGATGGAAAGAAACGTCCATTAGGAATTTCAACCATTAAAGACCGAGTTGCACAAATGGCAACCAAAATGGTTATTGAACCAATCTTTGAAGCTGATTTTCATGACTGCTCATTTGGTTTTCGTCCTAAATGAAATGCTCAGCAAGCCATGGCGAAAGACTCGGAAAGCAAGCAAGAAATGTTGTTGGGTAGTCGACGTCGATATCCAATGATATTTTGATAACATTAACCAGGTAAAATTGATGATATTGGTTGAGCAACCTATCAATGACAGAAGAATATTAAAGCTGATTCGCAAGTGGCTAAAGGAAGGCGCAATGGAGGAGGCTAAACTAAGAAACTCCATTTTTGGAACACGGCAAGGTGGTGTAGTATCACCATTATTGGAAAACATTTATCTAAATGCAATGGATAAAATTTGGGTGTACAGATTTAACCAATTAGGTGATTTAGTATGGTATTCGGATGACTTCGTCATCATGTGTAAAACCACTGGAAATTATCAAAGCTATTCAAGCAATAATGGGAAAACTAGACCTTTCGATTAATTGAGATAAATCTAGTTAGTCCACCTTAGGGATGATATAGAGGGTTTTGACTTTCTAGGCTTTCATAATCGTAAGTTACCAACTCGAAGGAAGGGCGGACTCACTTTGTATTCATGTCTCATGTACCGAAAAAGCCGTATGAGGGAAATCCTCAAGTACGGTTTGATGAGGCGAAACTCCGCATTCAATTTAATAAGTTACATTGATTTACATGAATAATTTAGAAAAAGTTAAAGGTCCAATTTATCACCAAATGGGAAGATGCCCATATAATTATAGTGTAAGTGTATATTGATTGAAATTTATTTTTGTTATTTTTTTAAAAAATTTTTGATTAATAATATTATTATTGGCTAGTATATTGATATTAAATAATTGAAAAGAGGAAAAAAAGTGAAAAATATTAAAGTTTCACTCGGTATTGAAGCTAATGTATCTTTGGATTCAAAACTAAAAGAAAAAATTGAAAAGGAATATGGAAAAAATTTGACGGATATAGAGGCAGCAGAGTATTTGCTTTACGCTTTTCTCAATCCCAAAATACATTCGATAAATGAAAATGAAGTAGAAGGAATTTGGGATAATGTATGTCAATTTAATGGGAAGATTAATGACTTTGAACTAGTGAACTTTTGACAGGGATGTAATCCCTGCTTTTTTAATTCTTTAAATTAATGCTATATTATGGTAATCTTGGTGTAGTCAATGATTCTAAGGGAGAGAAATGCAAGTGGAAGATATACAAATAAATCGTTTTATTGCTCATTACATGGATTTAAATCAAGAAAAACCTACATTTGTCAATGCCTTATTTGATATTACTGATAAAACAATAACTGAAATTTTAGCCTTCTTTTCCACGCATGTAAAAAAGGCATTGATAACACCACAATTAAAATCATGTTCATTTAAAAGTAATACTGGGAGAGTAGTTACTCACTGCAATAACATTATTGCCGATCCAAATAATGATGGTCTTTTTATTGAATCAACCAAGCAAATGACAAATGAATTGTTCGGATTTATGAAAACTACGAGTACGACTAGTTCAGGAACCCTAATTTTTCTTGATTATACTGACAGAAAAACTACTCAACAATACCTTGGTATTTTAAAAATGGATCCAAATCGGGGGATTGAATTAGACACTACCACCTTAAAATTCACTTTACGAGAATATATGTTACCTAGTATAAAAGAGAAATTGCACAAATCAGCATTTATTAAGCTTAAAGAAAATCTATTAGCGGATTTAGCACATTTATCCGTATTAGATAAACAACAAAAATCTGACGGGGTCTCTAAATTCTTCTTAGACAATTTTCTTGACGCGAAGGAAAATACAAACGATAAGAAAATGACTCAATTATTATCGGAAACATTAATTGAAGTGGCCCGAGAAGAAAAGTTTGAAAACATAATGGCTTTCAAATCAAGAATTGATTCTTCGTTAAAAGACGGGGATACCATTAACGTAGACAACGTACTTGAAAATATATTTAGGAGTATTGGAAAAGGAGAAGAAGATACTGAGGATTTAACCGAAAAAGTTAAACTAAAAATGCGGGAAAGAAATGAAGACGTATATTATGAATTTAAAGTCGAAAAAGAAGAATCTTATGCCATCTTAGTCAGTGAAGATACTAATCTAAAATTGTCATTTCCAAGTGGACTTTTTCGAAAAAAAATATGGATAGAAGATTATAATGATAAAGACAGTGGGGAAGTTGGCACGTATATTAAAATTGTAGGAGAACAGTTAGCAGAGAAGGTAAAATATAAGAAGAAGAGATGATTATGAATAATAAACTAATAGAATTTAATAAGTTTATTAGTACTTTGGATTTGAATTTTGAACTAAATTTATCAAGTGAAACCATCGAAGTTAGCACCTACAACTTAAAAACAGCATATCGCAAATTTAAAGATATTCTGAATAAGGACAATTTCGAAAATTATCTAGAAGACGACGATGTTACTTTTGAATTCAATATTGATGGTAACCGTTTTTATGACAAGGAATTTAGAGAATACGGATTCTTAGAGGATGAAGAAGTTAATATTTCTCTATTAATTAACAAAAAGGATTTTTATGATTTAAATTCAAATGAGATTCTATTTTTTGATTTGAAAAACTTTAGTGATTGTTTCAATTTTTATTATGCGGAATTTAGAAAATTCTTAGATGAATACGATGAAAATAAGTATATTAATATTTACTTACCAATATCAGAACATTACGAAAATAATTTTTTAAAGATTTTACCTTACAATATAAAAATTGCAGCGAATGAAAATATATTAGATGACATAAAGGTTGAAGTGAAAAGAATAAAAATAGTAAGGGGGGATTATTCTAGAATTGAGGAGTGGTATCCAAATCCTGATTTTTTTAATTTTTATTCCAATACAATCAAGGAAGACATTATTAAAACAACACTAGATAAAAATCTGTTTTATTTGTGCTTAATTCATGTATGTAACAAAGAAAAAGATAAGAAGTTTATAATCAGAGGTAATAAAAGCATTGAAATAGAATGGACAAATGACTTTGTTCCTCAAAATACAAAAGCATTTCTAAAAATGATTAAATTCATTTATAAATTAGAGAAGTTTGTCTACGACAAATTGGAAATTACCCGTAATGTATTCAGTACTTATTACTACCCAAGTAGTAAACTTCAAGATTTAGATAATCAATTAATCAACATTGAACAAACAGTGGAAAGACATTTTAATTTATATATTTCAGACAAAGTAAAAGATTATTTTTCAAATACAAAAAACGCAATAGAAGAAGCAAGGAAATTTGCCTCTTCGGCAAGTGATGCCTCTGACAAAGTGGTTAATAGCATTAATATAGCAATGATTGGTATGGTTACATCTATTTTTTCTGGCGTAGTTGCTCTTTCTAAAGGGGATTTGATATTTTTAGTTATTGCTATGGGTTTACATATTATATATTTTTGGGTTTCTTTTAAATATAACCGTTCGTTTGCACTAAAAAAAATTATGCAAATTTATCGATCGTTTTACAGAAGTATAAATAGAATACCTTCTGTTTCCAAAGAAGAATGGAAAGAGATTCAAATAGATTTTTTACAGCCAAGTATTAAAGAAATAAAAATTAATTTACGAAAATATAAAGTACTAACATATAGGCTTATATTGTCCTCGTTCATCATTGCTTTATTATTTATTGGTTATAAGGTAATTGGAAACTATTTAAATGGTCATGGCAAACCAATTATTTCAGGTGCTTCTTCAATGAAAATTAATATTAATTCGACATTTAATCCTAAAACTGGGGTAACTGCAAAGGATTATGTTGATGGTGATTTAACAGGTATAATACAAGTTACAGGTAAAGTAGATACCAATAAACTTGGAACATATCCACTAACTTACACGGTTACTGATAAATCTGGAAATATTACAATAGTTAAAAGAAAAATAAAAGTCGTGGATAATGTTTCACCAGTTATTGTAGGAGCAAAAAATAAAAATATTAATATGAATTCATCATTCAATCCAAAAGCAGGAGTTACTGCAAAGGATAACGTTGATGGTGATTTGTCTAACTTTTTAATAATATCGGGTAGTGTAAACACACAGAAAATAGGCAAAAACATACTAACTTATACTGTTAACGATAAATCAGGCAATAAAATAGTGATTAAGAGGAAAATAACAGTAAAATAACTTTGATTAGAAAATAAGACGGTAATACTGAAGTGTATGGTGTTTAAAACTAGCCATACACTTCAGTATTTCTTTTGTTTGGTTTTAGTAGGGTATGGGGTTAAGTCGAAAATAATTACTTCCATTACTAACTAAAACCTCAATTAAAAGTTTGGTCTTGTTTTTTTAAAATATATATTAGGTGTCAATATAGCCAATAAAATTACAAAAAATGTAATTTTAAATTAATAGTTGGTAGAATAGTTGGAAATATCCCTTTAAAGGTGTTTATTAAAAGATTGTTTTAAAGTTTTAACGCTCCCCGCTTGCTTTCAACAAATCTTAAGATGAATCGTTAGATAAATACTTTGTTTCAGCTCTCGTAGTTTATTTCAATATTTAATTATTTACTGTTTAACTAAAGTTGGTTCGTTTAAGATATATAATTTTGACTTTTAAAAAGGGGTTAGAAATAATTATTATCGCAGAATTTATTGATGTTGTTAGGAGCTAAAGAAATGGCGAAAAAAAAATTTTTTTCAAATGAGTGGCGAAATGTGCCGCTTGAAGAACTAGCTTTGCTAGGTAAAAGAGCAGGTGTTTCTGCAAAAAATATGTTAAAGTTTACCGAAGTCTATCGAGTTACTCATCGTCACTTAAGCAAAGATCCATATATTTTTGGTCAAAAGTGTTCAAAAGAAGTGAGTATAAATGGACAAGAGAGAGTGTATCAAGAAGGGACTATTTTGGTCTCACTTGACAGGTTACATCGTGGAATTGGTTTGCTTAGGATAAAAGCAACCACAGAAAATAGGATTTGTGCAATTAAATTAAAATCCGACAAACTTATTCCCGAGTATTTATTTTATTACTTTTGTTGGTTACGTGGACATTTCCCTAATTACAAACGGTGGAATATAAGTGATTTTAGAGAGTTAATGATTCCTCTTCCGCCTCTTTATATTCAACAATATATTGTGACTTTATTATCAAAAGTCAGGGAACTAATAAAAAAAAATAGAGAGGCAATTACACTCATAGATAATTACATTATGGCACTTTATTTATCAGAAGCTGACCAGCATGAAGGAAATGTTAACTATAAAAAAGGAAGTTTAAGAGAATATGCAACAAAGATAGAAATTGGTGTCCCCTTCAGAAATGATGACGAAATTTCGTCTTACATTCCTATTTTAAAGAAAAAATCAGACATATTTCTTCTTGATTCATGGGATAAAAATATGAAATATGAAGTCGAAAATGGGGGATTAATTAGGAATATTCCTCTTGCAGAACCTGGAGATATCTTGTGGTATTTGAAAAATGATGGGCCTAGCGAAGAACCGGCAGCAATAGTGCATACATGGAATTGGCCTATTTCCTATTCTAATGATTGGGTTAGAATAAGACCACTATCTCACATTTCTGCGGAGTACTTAGCAGCATTGTTATGTGTAGAGTACCCACAAATCAATACGATTTTTCGTTCGCGCAGATTAAAGCAGATGGTTGAGCACCTTTATAGACTTCCAGTCCATATTCCTAACGAAGTTAACCACAGGTTCTTTACTACCATGGCAAGAACATCTAACAATATTACAAAAAAACATCGACGTTCTTTAAAGCACTTAGTACAACTGCATGAGTCTTTGAATATTGAGTTTTTTGAAGAAACGAAATTTAATTTAGAGAGAGGGAATAGTGATGACTAAAGAAGACTATGCCAAAAAAGTAGCAGATCGATTATGGCGTATATGTTATGTCAATAAAATCGCAGATTCGCTTAATATTTTAGAGCATCTTGGATTTTTGCTGTATTTTCGATCTTTAGAGCGGAGATACCATAAAGATATCAGGATTTGGGAATATATGGTAGATGTAATTAAAAACCAGGATTACAGAGAAGTTGTATCTTTCTATAAAGAAAGATTGCTTGAAGCTCATAAGTTAATTAATGTAAATCAGGAGTTATTTAGAGATTTACAAATATTACCATTTCCTTTTGGTGATAATACGTTTATTGAATTAATTAAATATTTAGATGCAGAGTTTGAAGATTCTAAAAGTGACATGGAAAATAACTTATATGGTCAAGTATTTGAACATTTAATTATGAAAATAGCTTCACAGGGCTCAATTTATGCAAGGGATGAGTCATGGAGGTATTTCTATGAAAATGCAAGAAACAGTGAATGGTGTGTATGTTGGACAAGATAAATTTGAAATGGAAGGGGATTATACTGCTACCATTAAAATAGATTACAACAGAGAAAAATACAACGGAGAAAAAGATTTTCGATTGTTTACACTGCACATAGTTTTCGTAAAACTGTTATTGATATATTATTTAGT
>NZ_JAGGQW010000025.1 GCF_018613065.1 Bacillus sp. ISL-7
GAAATAAAAAGCAGTTGAAGAGTTGATAAAATCAACCTACAACTGCTATAAAACAAGGGACTTTTTCAGTGCCCTCGCTGAAGCGCCTGCGGGGTCTCCCCTGCCCTGTACTCCCGCAGGAGTCTTCGTGCCTTCCGCGCTAATCAACAGAGCTGTATAATCAATAATACACTGCTCTTAACACAACCAAACAATAAAAAATTAAGTAGTGAAATCTATGTTTAAACCAAGAGTATCTACCCAAAGTGAATATGAATTTGTTTCTATTGATGAATTGGTTCCTGACAATCACCTTCTTCGTTTTATCGATAAATATATTGATCTTTCATTCCTCTTGAAAAGGTACGTCCTTATTATAGTGATGATAACGGACGCCCTTCCGATCTCACTATTCTATTTAAAATGATGTTTATTGATTATATTTATGGCATCCGATCCGAGTGAGCCTAAAGTTGCCACAACGGGCAATCATTTCGGTGATATGTATCACGTTTTATACAAAACTTTCCAGTAACCAATATTTCCAAAGATACATACCGTATATTGCCTTGTGTTTTAAATATGGAAGGAGCAGAGTACGAATGTATTTTTACTCATATCACTATCCAATCTATCCTCCATTGCCTGTTTACCCGCCTCAATTGATGGTGCATACATTCCCAAGGAGTTATCCGCCAGTAGATGTTAAAATATTTGAGGAGTCAGTCAAATCATTTCGGCAATTAATGGCTCAAGGAAGTATTTTGCTAGATCGCTTAGGGGATTTAGGTTTCGCTCGAAAAATGATGAGTGCTGCCCAGCAAGGAAAAAAAGCGGATGTTGATCATTTAATCAGTACCGTCGGATTAAAAGTCCCTGTGATAACTACATTTACGCCAAGTGGCGTCATCTTCGAACTCACCACACAACCAAACCAAAATAATCCTGTCAGCTGCTGCACTTTAAAGGTATCCATGAAATGGGGAATTTAATTGTTGGAAAGAGACCTATACATTCCACCTGGAAAAAACTAATCTCCCCAAAAAAAGTGGTATCCCAAACAAATGGGGATACCACTACTCTTTTCACTTCTAGCTAAAAGATATTTATCCATCTGGTCAGCAGGAATTGGCTGGCTAAAGAAATATCCCTGACCAATTTTACATTCATTTTCCTTTAAAAGTTTTTCGGACGAAGAATTTTATGTTCATCACCTCACTCAGTACTTTCAAATCACCAGTTTACAATAAAATTTTTTATTCTTATTTCTTAATTCATTAATTTAGAAGGGCATTAGTAGACTTGTAGCAGTTTCGATATCTATCTTAATCTGGGCTTGAAGTTCTTGAATATTATTGAACTTTTTTTCATTTCTAATTTTAAAAAGGGCCTCCACTTGAACAAATGCCCCATATATTATTTGATCAAAATCAATTATATAAACTTCGATGCTTTTCCCATAAACTTTATGAAATGTTGGTTTTACCCCGATATTCATAACACCGTAATAGTCGCAATCGTTTAAATTTTATTTGAACGCCATATACCCCGGTTTCTAACGATGGGGCTGAAAAATCAATGTTTGCAGTCGGAAACCCTATTTTCCTTCCTCTACCCTCGCCATGGACTACCTTTCCTTCTAGATGAAACTTTGTTTCAACTAGTAATTCCGTGCTCATATTGTAACACCCCATTTCTTAGGAGTATGGACTTATAAAACTTAGTTTATCTTTCTAATAGGCTGCCCCAACAGAAATGCTTGGATGTTTTCTAATGCTTGTTGATAGAATGTCTGATAGTTTCTTTGTGAGACATACCCAAGATGCGGTGTAGCCAGTACATTAGGGAGTGAGCGGAATGCATCTTCCCGTGATAAAGGCTCCTTCTCAAATACGTCGATGGCAGCACCTGCTATCCAACCGTTCTTTAAAGCTTCTATAAGTGCATTTTGGTCCACAATTGCAGCACGCGATGTATTAATTAAATACGAAGATAACTTCATCCTTTTAAACTCTTCTCTGCCTAGTAAGTGTTTAGTTCGGTCACTAAGTACAAGATGAATCGAAACAAAGTCACTTGTTTCTAACAGCTCCTCTTTCGAAGCAGCTAAACGTATGCCTATCTCATCAGTCCTTTCTTGGTTTAGATTCTTGCTCCATGCAGCCACTTCCATCCCGAAAGCCTGTCCAATACGTGCTACACGGCTGCCAATCTTACCTAGCCCCAATAGACCTAACTGTTTTCCATATAGATCTATACCGACTGAGCTTTGCCAAGGCCCATTAGCTTGAATGGCATTATGTTCGGGTACAATATTCCTTGCAAGGCCCAGTAGTAAAGCCCATGTAAGCTCGGTTGGGGGCTCTGGAAAACTTTCAGTTCCGTAAACGGCCACACCTTGCGACGAAGCCGCAGTAAGATCAATAGATGAGTTTCTCATACCCGTTGTAATAAGTAGTTTTAAACGCGGTAATCGCGATAGAACAGAAGCACCAAATGCAGTTCGTTCACGCATAATTACAAGGATTTCGTAATCTTTGATAACATTGACAAGTTCATCCTCATTGTCATAATGCTTACTATATGTATGAACTTCTACTCTTTCTGAGATAGATGACCAATCTGCAATGGTAGCAGCAACATTTTGATAGTCATCAAGTATTGCACAACGAAATCTTCCCATTAATCACACCAATTCCTTATTATATTAATAGTAGTATCTCTTATAAATAACTTTCCAACCAGTACCGACATAAATAAAGAGACCGTTTCCAGTCCCTTTATTTAAAAGCCTTCCTCTAGTTATGCTTGTATGAAAAAAAATCGCCTACCATTTTAACTCGTAAGGAAAAGATTACATTCCATACATATAACTAATTTTTAGGAGGACATCCACGAGTATCATTACACAACCTTCCATTCCTTAAGTTCTAGGCGTCGTGATTTACAGATGACATGTGGATCATTTACCGCAAATGAGAGTGCTTCTCTATAGGATTCTGCAATATATACCACTAGACCGCCAGAATCATCTGAAAAAGGCCCTCTTGCAAAAATTTTTCCTTCTTGATCCAGTTTGTCTAAATACTCAATATGACGTGGACGTACTTTCATATTTTTTTCTTTGTCCAACATATGCAAAATCGCAGCATAGTAAGGCATGCTTTTCTACTCCCTAATTACGATTCCAAATAACCAACTTCATTTCAGTCATTTCTTCAACCGCATATTTTAACCCTTCTCGACCGGTGCCACTTTCTTTTACACCGCCATAAGGCATATGATCTACACGGAACGTTGGTATATCGTTAATCAAAACACCGCCAACGTGTAGCTCTTCTGCTGCATTCAACGCTGTATGGACATCATTTGTATAGATTCCTGCCTGTAGACCATAATTAGAGTCATTTACTAATGTAATGGCCTCATCAACAGACTTAACTTTATTAATTAACACAATTGGTGCAAACACTTCCTGACAAGAAACCTTTAATTCGCGATCAGCATTTAGAATCACAGTCGGGTGGACAATATTGCCTTCAGCAACTCCTCCCGTCGCAATCGTTGCTCCTGCTTGTTTTGCCTCATCAATCCAAAGAAGTGTTCTCTTCACATCATTAGGTGAAATCAATGCTGAAACATCTGTTTCAGGATTAAGTGGGTCACCGAGTGTTAATTTCTTCGTTGCTTCAACAAATCTTTCAACAAACGAATCGTAAACATCTTCGTGTGCATAGATCCTTTGCAGTGAGATACATACTTGCCCTTGATTGGAAAAGGCCCCTGTTACACATCGAGAAATAATCTTATCAATATCTACATTTCTATCGATAATGACAGCTGCATTTGATCCAAGTTCCAATGTGACACGTTTTAAGCCAGCCTTATTGCGAATTCCAATACCAACACTTGGGCTGCCCGTAAACGTAATCATACTTACTCTTGGATCAGTTACCAGTTTATCTCCCACAACTCTTCCAGCACCAGTTACCACATTTAATGCCCCTTTTGGCAAACCGGCTTCTTCCAATAACTCCGCAATGAAAAAGGAAGAAAGTGGGGTTTGACTTGCTGGCTTTAATACAATTGTATTCCCTGCTGCAATGGCAGGGCCCACTTTATGAGCAACAAGATTCATTGGGAAATTAAAAGGGGTAATGGCCCCAATAATCCCAATCGGTTCACGCACCGTATAGCCAAGGCGATTGACACCGCCCTGCGCAGCGTCTAACGGAATCGTCTCTCCATGAATTCGCTTCGCTTCTTCGGCCGCAAATTTATAGGTTTCAACGGTACGATCTACTTCCCCCTTTGCCGCTGTAAAAGGCTTTGCAGCTTCAAGTGCAATGATTTTAGCTGCTTCATCACTACGTTCTTCAAGCTTCCTCGCTAATGCTTCCAAAATATTCGCACGCTCGAAAGCCGGCATTTTTGCCATCACTTTTTTCGCCTGTTCAGCAGCATTAATAGCCTGTTCAACATCCTCCGCCGTTGCCATCGGTATTTCAGCAATCACTTCTTCTGTATAAGGAGAGCGTAATTCACTATATTCTTTTGCTTCTATCCATTCCCCATGGATAAATAGCTTCTTCTTTGTACTTTCACTTGTTACGTTCATCTTTTCTGCCAACCTTCCCTTCTAAAAAACTAGAATTCGTTAAGAGAATATTTCATTGTACATTAGAAAAATAGTATTCTTCTAATTTAACAGTTAAACCCCCATGGCCAAATTTACAGCCGCGATTATCCGTTATATATTTCTCTTTGATATATTCAAGAAATGATAAGATAGTTTGGCGTCTTTTGATAATTTGATGAAGTCCTTGGTTATAAAACCAGGCATCGATTGTATTGTATACACCTCTATTAATTCCATATTTCTCGTTACAAATATTTATAAAGGAAAGATCGGGTATGTTTACAGTCTCTTCCATTGATATCCATATCCCCCTTATAACTTCTTCCAGTCATTTAAGGATGTTTCTTATTTCGTTACATACTCTTTTTCCGTTGTATTTAAAGCTTTTTGCATGATAACCACCTCTTCGCTGAGTGATGTAATACGGCGTAATACATCCTCATCAATAATTTCATTCTTCGTATTGAAATGGTCATTATGTGCATATACAAATCCTGGTGCAACATAAGCACGTAAATAACCCGCAATTGGTTTCAATTGATTTTCAATCACTAAATAATGTTGATAGGTTCCGCCAGTAGCCACGAACCCCATAACTTTATGACGGAAATCTTGTGGAGGGACTAAATCAAACAGATTCTTAAGAGCTCCAGTAATAGATCCTTGGAAAATTGGAGTTCCAATAACGTAAAAATCAGCTTCTTTTACCATATCCATGACTTTTTTGGTATCACCTGTATAGGTAGAAGGGTCACGGCCATCACAAAATTGAACATCAAACTGCTTTAAATCAAGTAATTCTACTTCAACCTCGGGATGGTGTTTCTTAACTTCCCCTAATACTTTTTCTACAATAATTTTTGTTTTTGATCCTGTAATAGTACCAGATATACCCAGTAGTTTCATTTCCAATCCCTCCAAAGAAATTTTAAATAAACTGATTTTTTATCTCATAATAAACGGATCAGGAATCGGTTCAGTGGATGTATTAATCCAGACAGTTTTTTCCTGCATATATTCTTGAATCGCATCAAATCCGCCTTCTCTACCGTAACCACTTAGCCCGGATCCTCCGATCGCTGCAATTGGTGAAATACTGCGATAGGTGTTCACCCAAACAATACCGGCACGAATGGCCTTTGCCACCCGATGAGCCTTTGCAACATCCTTTACCCAAATTCCAGCAGCAAGACCGTAATCTGTACTATTAGCTAGTTCGATGATTTCATCTTCATTTTCAAAAGGAATTACGCTTAATACAGGTCCGAAGATCTCTTCTCTTGTAATTCGATGACTGTTATCTCGATGTTCAAAGATCGTTGGTTCGAAATACCAGCCCTTTTCTAAATGATGTGGCCGTTTTCCTCCATAAACAAGTTTGGCCCCTTCTTCTAATCCAATAGATACATAGTTTTCCACGCGTTCCAATTGCGCTTTTGTCGCTAATGGCCCCATTTCTGTTTTATCTTGAAACGGATCGCCTATTTTGATTTTGGACACGCGATCAACTAGTCTTTCCATTACTTGATCGTAAATGTCCTTATGCAAAAAGGATCTTGAACCAGCCACACAACTTTGACCAGAGGCGCCGAAAATTCCTGCTATAATGCCCATCGCCGCATTATCTGGATTCGCATCTTCAAACACAATATTTGGAGACTTCCCTCCAAGTTCAAGTGATAATTGTGCAAAGTTTTTAGCTGAATTTCGAACAATATGACGAGCCGATTCTGCACCGCCCGTAAAGGCAATACGTCTTACAAGTGGATGAGAAGTAAGAGCATCACCGACAGGATTTCCAAAGCCTGTTACCACATTCACGACACCTGGGGGGAATCCAGCCTTTTCCACTAATTTCACTAATTCCAAAAGAGAGGCAGAAGTCACTTCAGAGGGTTTAATAACGATTGTATTTCCTGCTACAAGAGCAGGTGCTAACTTCAAGGTTGTTAAATAAAGAGGGGAGTTCCAAGGTGTGATGGCAGCCACTACTCCCAAAGGTTCCTTTGATGTAAAGGCGAACATATCCTTTTTATCAATAGGTAGAGTTTGGCCATGAATTTTGTCGGCAAGTCCCGCATAATAATAGAAGAATTCCGGTAAATAGTTGACTTGACCCCGCATTTCACGGATTAACTTTCCGTTATCAAGTGTTTCAACCATCGCAAGTTCTTCGGCGTGTTCAGCGATTAGATCGCCTAGTTTTCGAACTAATTTGCCTCGTTCTGTGAAAGTCATGAACGTCCATTCTGAATGTAAAAAAGCTTTGTGAGCAGCTTGAACAGCTCGGTCAACGTCATCAGCATCCCCTTTTGCAACAAGACACCATGCTTCCTCAGTAGCGGGATTATAGCTCTCGAAATATTCACCGCTTGAAGACTCTGTCCATTCCCCATTAATGTACATTTGGTATTTCTTTAACTCTGTCATTTTCGCCCCTCCTTTACCCCAGTGAAATCGTCTGTTTACCTATAAATAGGCGAAGCTCTTTATTGATGATATCTGCCCCTTCTACTGGCAGCATGTGTTTCATATCTGGGATAATTTTTATGTCTGACCCTTTAATTTGTTCATGCATCAGTCTAGCCATCTCTGAATTTGATCCAATATCATTTTCAGCTGTAATAATCAAAGCTGGTGCTTCAATGTTTTGCAATTTTTGCCATAACTCAGCATCAGCCGTTGCAAATAGAGTGTAGGCAGCTAAATAGGAAGCAGGATTATTAGTTTGAAGTCTCTTTCGAACTTGGTTTACTACATTTTCTTGTGATTGTATGAAAGTTGGATTAAACCATCGTTTAATGGCTGGTTCAATCGTAGATAATGGCCCATTTTCCCGGACTTCCTCTACCCTTGCTAGAATTCCCTTTCGCTGCTCGTCAGTTCGATTAGCAACAGCGTTCATGATTGTAAGCGTTTTTAATTTATTTTTATATGTCAGTGCAAATGCTTGTGCGACAATGCCTCCCATTGAAAAGCCAACAAGATGGGTTTTTCCAATTTGCAAATAATCCATCAACCCTGAAAGCTGTTCAACATATTGAGAAAGGGAATAAGGACCAGGGGGATGTTCTGATCCCCCATGACCTAACATGTCGTATACAATCACTCGAAAAGAGTCTGATAAGCTATCAATCTGCTGATTCCACATAGTGTGGTCTAAGCCCACACCATGAATGAAAATCAACGGTTCACCAGATCCTTTTTCTTCGTAAAAAATTTTCCCTTGTTTGTATACGGCAATTGGCATTAGATAAGCCCCATTTCAACCATATCTTGATGGCGGTTTCCTGTTCTAGGATGTGGACGTCCGCCTGTAGATACACCGATGGCTACAACGATTTCATCTGCTCTCGGTGCATCTGGAATCGTTGCTTCAAAGGTAATAAAATGAGAACGCTGTGAATCATCATTTTTATGAACCATAGGCATCATCACTACTGATCCTGCTCCACCGCGCTTATTTGTAAAAGGTAAGATACTTTTTGCCTCTACCGCATTTCTAAATTTATTACCAAATTTTAATGTGTGAATGAAAGCAGATGCATGTTCAATTTCTCCGTCAACCCCGACAACAGCTGCCTTTCCGAATGCTTCTACATCATCTGCGGAATTGATATGCTTAAATAGCTCGCTCACTAATAGCTCCCCAATTTGAGGTGCGAATTCATCAATTTCTGGTTTTAAGTTTTCTACAAATCCTCTGCCCGCCCATGGATTTTTAATTACAGCCATGGTCATGATCATTTTGATTGGTTCTTCTACTTTCTTTCCACCTTCGATATGTGTTTCTTCAATTGCTGTATAAACTTTACGAACTTCTACCATTATGCAAGTACCCCCGTTTTTTTATTTGAAAATTTTGGCATTACTTCTTCTGTGAATAGTTTTAGACTTCTCATCATTTTGTCATGAGGTAATCCATTGTGATTAACCCAAAGTAATAATTCTTGCAGGTTAAGCTCTTCTTGTAATTCTTGTATTTTTTCATTTACATATTCTGGTGTACCAAATAATAGATTTCTAGGAAGTAAGAAT
The DNA here is from genome assembly GCF_018613065.1 of Bacillus sp. ISL-7. The sequence continues at coordinate 8,657 of NZ_JAGGQW010000025.1, forward strand.
TCGTAATTTAACTCTTGACCTTCTTTTACTTTTTCGCCTGGATCCATTAGATTACTAAGTCCTCTCCAGTGGCAAATCCAACGGTAATTGTTTAATACAGCTTCTGCTGCGTCCTGACGAGCTTGCTCCATTGTTTCTGCTACGTAAACATCGCGTACAAGGGCAATTCCTTCACCAAGTGGGACTTGATGTCCAGCTGCTTCTGATGCATGCTCACGGTATAATTCAAAACGGCCTTTTAATTCCTTTACAGTCGGCATCCAGAACATACCTTTAATATTGTTTTTGGCTGCAGCAATAATGGAGGTTGGTGAATCAATTACTTGCCATAGTGGCAGTTCCTTTTGATATGGTCTTGGCATAAGCGCAATTTTATTAATTTCTCCCTTTTCCATATCCATGAATTCGTCGGATGCCGGGCTCATTGGATGACTCCATTTCAATCCTTGTGGAGGGAATTGATAAATATCTCCTTGGTGAGAGAAGAATCGATTAGACCATGCTTTTCTTAAAATCTCTAGTGTTTCATCAAAAAGAGCACGGTTTTGTTGTTGATTAGTTGGATCGGCTAACGCGTTTAAATTGGTAGCTTCTCTTCCGTATAAACCTCGAGCTAAACCAACTTCAACACGGCCTTTGCTTAGCTGGTCAAGCATGGCGACATCTTCTGCCAAACGAAGTGGATGCCAGAATGTAGCAACATTTGCGGCCTGTCCAATTCGAATATTCTTTGTTCTTGCTGCAATATCGGCCCCCATTAAAATAGGGTTAGAAATTAACTCATTTCCCTCATGGCCAAAATGATGTTCTGTATACCAAATTGAATCATAGCCGTTTTTATCACAATACACAGCCTGCTCACGTGCTTCATCAAGAACTTTATAATACTCATCATGTCTGCCCTGTCCAGCAAGGTTTGCGAAAATTCCAAATTTCATACCAAATCCCCCTTAAGAATTTTTAAGTTTTTTTTCAATGTCCCTTCTTAATTCCTCTCCACTTGCTTTAACATGCTCACGCATGGTTTTCTCCGCTTCGATCCGGTCACCCTTTTCGATCGCTGCTAATATGGCTTGATGCTCCCTTAGGGATTGTTCACGACGAACAGGATCTCCAATAGTAATAAAGACATAGCGGTTATATGGAATTTGATTCAGAAGCAGATTAAACATATAGCTTAATTTTGAGTTATTGGCACCTTCTAAGATCGTCTCATGAAAGATACTATTTGCTTGAACATACAATTTATTATCTGATGTTTGTAAGGCTTCTTCCATATCAGCTACGGCCTGGTGAACCTTTTGTATTTCAGCGGCATCTCCTTTTTCTGTAAACAAACTTGCTGCAAGCCCTTCCAAAACTTCCTTTAAGGTAAATAACTCCCTTAGTTCCTGTTCAGTAGGTTTTGTAACACAGGTTCCAACTCTTGGAATAATTTCAACTAGTCCTTCTCTTTCAAGTTGTTTTAATGCTTCCCTAATTGGTGTGCGACTTACTTGGAAGTGTTCAGATAGAGCCATTTCAGATAATTTCTGACCCGGTTCATATTCTCCCGTCACAATAGCCTCACGTATGGCATTGGATACCTGAGTCGTAATACCAAGTGTCAAAATCGCCATAATTCAAGCACTCCTCCTTCTTTTTTGTTTCTACCATGTACCATACAAGGTGTTTCTAATTGGAAGTATATGCTATCATTACTAGCTCGTCAACATAAAATTTTCTAAATTTTTAAATAGTTATCTCCTATCACAATTGCCTCATTGTATGGCATTGGTAACGCACTCCTCCTTCTTTTTTGTTTCTACCATGTACCATACAAGGTGTTTCTAATTGGGAGTATACGCTTTCATTTCTAGCTCGTCAATATTGATTTTTGAAAATTTTAAATAGTATATCTCTTATGCTTCTAAAATATTAAAAATAAATAGTCTCGAAAAAACAAGAGTTTATCGTAATATTCTTTATAGCCCGAAATCATTCTTATATTCTAAATTATAGCTAACAGCCCTTATCTTTTAAGAAATAGTCTACTGATCGTACTTTATAAAAAATCGAAATCTATTAAAAATTTTATTTTCAGAATACATTGACATTTGTACACGCTTACAATTATAGTATTTCTTGTAAAAGGTTCTTGCATGGTACATGGTGGATGCAAGAAAAATTTGGATAGGGGGCGTATGAATGAAAGTTGAATCTCGTAGTATTGAGTTTATTCCGATTGAGGAAAGACAAGGAAAAGCTCGCGATTTATTTCCTATTTGGTTTGGAGCAAACATGCACATTACAACACTTGTAACAGGGGCATTACCAATTGCCTTGGGTCTGAATTTGTTCTGGAGTCTTGTAGCAATTGTTATCGGTACCTTGGTTGGGGCAATTTTTATGGCGTCCCATTCTGCTCAAGGTCCTCAACTAGGTATTCCTCAAATGATTCAAAGCAGGGCACAATTTGGTGTAATTGGAGCTATTTTCCCCTTATTTCTTGTAATGTTCGTTTACTTTGGTTATTTTGCCAGCAGCGGCATGCTGGCCGCTCAAACGCTAAGTAGTTTAACTTCCATGGATCAAACCTATAGTATTTTAATCCTAAATACTCTGTGTTTTGTTGTAACGATTTTCGGATATCAATTTATCCATAAGATGCAAAAGGTGTTGTCCTGGACCACTTTAGTCACCTATCTTATTGCCACAATCCTTGTTTTTCAATTATCTATTCCTGAAGGCAGCTGGAATGTCGGTCATGTTAATTTTTCACAGTTTTTATTAGCTGTTAGCATGATTGCGACTTGGCAGTTATCATACGCTCCCTATGTCGCAGATTATTCACGCTATCTTCCAATCACAACACCAACTGCACATACATTTTGGTATAGCTACATCGGTACTTCTGTTAGTACAATTTGGATGATGACACTTGGAGCCATCCTGACAACTGCTATTCCTAAATTCCTTAACGCTACTGGAGCAAACTTAGCTCATATGTATGGTAAATTTGCGATTATCATGTTTCTGGTCATTATTTTCGGACAACTTGCCATCAATGTGTTCAATTTATACGGGGCCTTTATGTCCACAATTACGACGATTGAACCGTTTATGAAGCTGAAAGTAACGGCAAAAGTTCGCGTAGGCATGATTTTAGCCGTAACCGTCATTGGGACGATCTTATGCTTGCTGGGGAAAAGTAACTTCCTATCGTTTTTCTTAAACTTTATCTTTTTCATGAGTTACTTTTTAATCCCTTGGACTTCCATTAACTTGGTGGATTACTATTTACTGCGCCATGGCAAGTATAATGTAAAGGATATTTTTGATCTTAATGGCCAATATGGAAAAGTTAATTTGATTACTTGTTCAGCCTTTTTAATTTCCATTCTTGTGCAAATTCCGTTTATCAACGCTTCTTTCTATGTGGGACCAATTGCTAAAGCACTCGATGGAGCAGACCTAGCATGGGTCGTGGGATTAATCGTACCAGCAATTTTATACTACTTCCCAATGAAGAAAAAATTAGAAACGCCTGCGAAAAACATAGAAACACAAGAAGGAATTCTTTAAAATCCATTTTAAATATGGAAAAAACATGGGGCTATCGAATTAGTTAGATAGCTGACTTTTTGGAGCCCCTCTCATTTTTAAGTTTAAAACCTATTAAAATGTAAGGTACCTCACTTCCTGCTGGAAATAAAATTCCAATTGTTTCAGACCCTGAAATATTTATGGAGGCAGTTTCGGCTACACAATGATTTGATTCAAAAAACACTATAAAAAGAAAAGGTGAGTGTACTATGACACCCCAAGTTAAAACCGTTATAGAAGAATTATCATGCGGGAAATTAGTCTTGTTAGTTGATCAATTAGGTCATGGTAAACTAATTAGTCTGGTAGAACATATAACTCCTTCTCTTATCAATTTTATGGTTACCCATGGTCGTGGAATGGTTAGTGTTGGAATTGAAAAAAGTCGGGCTGTTGAATTAGGATTTCAACTTCAACACACTGCATATGCAGATAATCAAACCCCAGCATATACAATTTCTGTTGATGTTGACGGGACAACAACTGGTATATCAGCATTTGAGCGTTATGATACGATAAAAGCAATCATCCATCCTAAAAGGAAATCAAATGATTTTAAAAAACACGGTCATATTTTTCCAGTCATTGCTCACCAAAATGGGATTTTTGGAAAGCAAAGTCATGTTGAGGCAGGGATAGAAATTTCCAAATTTTGTAACTCTTATCCTTCTGTCGTAATGTGTGATGTCCTAAACGAAAAGGGAGAAGTTGCAAATCATAATGAGTTGGAAGGATTCTCCGAAAAATTCCAAATCAAAATAATGAACATTGAGGATTTAATACAATACTTCTTCAATAGTCAACTTTTTGTTAAAGCGGAAAAACAAATAAAAGTGGAGAATCGTATCGGAGAATTTGAAATATTGGCTTATTCCAACAAAATGGATTCATTTTATGACTATATCTTCTTTACCGAAAAATTGCATGCTGCGGGTGTAACACCAGTTTATATTCATAAAGAATGTGATTTATGAATATAAACTGGATGTATGTGAATGTCATTTTTTTCTAAAAGCTGCACTATCCAAAATAAAGGAAATTGGTGGAGTGTGCGTTTATATAAAAAAAAGAGAAAAAAAAGAATCGCTATTAAGTCAGCTATACTCTCACTATGCTTCTCAACTTGCAAAACAATTATTAAGAAGCTTTGGTATAAAAAAATAAACATAGTGAAGGACTATGAGTTAGATCCATCGTTTTCAATACAAAATGAGAAATTTTCTCTAACAATATAATCTATTTTTTAAATTTATTTCTAAAGGTTTTTAATGAGCTCGGTAAAATAACGATGCTTTTTATATTAGCCCGCTATTTCAAAATAGTGTGGGTTTTTTTCATTCTTTTAGGAAGTCAATATTCCAATTTATCTCTCCAGAAAATATTTCCTTAAATTCACGGGGAATCATTGTATCTTCATAAAATGAGTAGAGCGTAAAAGACTTTATTCATATTGTAATCAATCTCCAGCTGCTTTTTAAATTTTTTTAGATCACGAAAATTTATATCTTTATTAGTCGATTTACAATAACTTAGGTATAATCTGACCTTTACGTATATATTGCTTTTTAGAAATCATTAAATTAACCCCCCTTTAAAAATCCACTATATAATAGGAAGAAACACGACAACAATATTGATTATCCCCTACACCTTACACTCGGAGAATCAAAATTTCGGCAAAGCTTCCACAGCATCCGCCAAATCACTATAGACTCAGGTTTGTAAGCACAATAACTCTGATTTCGGTTCTGGTGAAAAAACACTCGCTAGAAATATAGAGTGTCAGTTTCCTTTAAGTTGCTAGCTTATGAAGCTAATCCATCGTTTTTACCATGATTCCTTGATTTGAATGATAAATGATATCATCGACAAAAGATTTATCAATTTGTCTTTTTGGTCCTCATCTTGTTTTCTCCCTTTTCTGTGTCATCTTTTCACTGCTCTTAGACTAATAAAATAGTGTTATCTTTAATAACAAAAAACAATTTACTTAACAATTAAAGGTTTCCTGAATTGAAAACGATTACATAAATTTATATCTAGAGTAACAAACATGAATAAAGACGGTCCGGCTCCGAATCGTCTTTTTTGTATTAATTAGCATTTGCACTATATTTAATTTTTAAAGTTAATATTGTTACAGCTAAAATTAACGTTACAGCGTTTGCAACAATTATTGGAATATCGTTTACAAATAGTCCATACAACAGCCACATTAAAACTCCGCTAGTGAACAAGCTGTACATGACTAATGATATTCCTTCTGTATTTTTCTCTCTGATTGTTTTAATTGCCTGTGGCAGGAATGAAAGGGTGGTTAAAATAGCTGCAACATAGCCAAAAAGTGGAACGAGCTCCTGCATTCTTTTGTCTCCTTATCTCCATATATCGTTTAAAGTACCTTTTTATGGACTTTAACTATCAAAAACTATAGTTCTTTCAAATTCCAAACAAAACTTTGAAAGTCTCCCTTTATTTCCACCGGAATAGCGAGTCCAACAAATGAGAGTTCATCCCCGCCAAATACTTGATCGGTAGCGTCAACTCGATATTGTTTTGAATGATCAATTCCCTTTAGCCTTAAAACTGCAGTTGGTGCAGCTGGTTCTGCCAAAACCCGGAAATAATAGACGATTGCTTCTGTCTTGTCCTTACATTTTACCTTTAAAAAATACATAATATTAACTTGTTCTTTGTTTAATTATTTATTCATCATTCATTAAATCCCAATATTTATAGGTCTCTCAAAAATGAGAAAAGGGGGCAAATGCCCCCAAGTTTTACTTTAGTATATATACCCTTGTTTCATAAGGTTTTAATGTGAAATTTCTCCGTAATTTTTTATCCACACCCTCATAATTATTAAGGACAAGGTCAGAAGTGGAATAAGATAAACTACCTGGGACGCGAAACCTTGTTGATTTTTCACTAAAATTGTTAATAACAAGTACTTTTTGTTTACCTAATCTGCGCGAATACACAAACAGTTTCGGATGATTCGCAGCTATTAAGTTGTAAGTACCATAAACAAACACGGGATTCTCTTTTCTTAAGCGAATCAATTTTTTATAAAATGATAAAATCGAGTCAGGATCGTTTAATTGTGATTCTACATTTATTTCTGTGAAGTTTGGATTCACACCGAGCCATGTTTGATCGCCGGTAGTGAATCCTCCCATGTTAGATGAGTCCCATTGCATCGGCGTCCGAGCATTGTCTCGCCCCTTTTCCCAAATGACCTTCATAATTTCATCATGGGAACGGCCTTTGGCAGTTTCAACATGATAATAGTTAATCATGCCAACATCGTTGTAATCATGAATAGACGGGAATTGGACGTTCGTCATCCCAATTTCCTGACCCTGGTAAATAAATGGAGTCCCTTTCATTAGGAAATATAGCGCCCCTAGCATTTTAGCACTCTCTTTCCAAAACTCCCGGTCATTTCCCCAGCTAGAAACCCGGCGCGGCTGATCATGGTTTTCAATAAATAAGGCATTCCATCCTCTACCTTCCAAACCTGTCTGCCATTTGGTTAAAACCTTTTTTAATTTACGAACGTCAATGGATCCTTCTGCATCCTTATCCCATAAGTCTAAAAACTCGAATTGGAAAATCATATTGAAATAGCCGTTTTCTTCACCCACCCATTGATCAGCTTCATTAAGCCCGACGCCATTTGCCTCCCCAACGGTCATGATGTCATAGTTTTTAATGGTTTTTTGAGTGAATTCTGTGAGAAACTCATCAATTCCATGGACATTCATCATTTTAGGAAAGCAAGGGACGAAATCTAAACGATCTGGGTTAGGCATATCAGGGAATCCTGGTTCTTTTTTTATATGAGAGATTGCATCTACTCGGAAACCGTCAATTCCTTTTTCAAGCCACCAGTTAACCATATCGTATAATGCATCCCTTACCTCAGGGTTTTCCCAATTCAAATCAGGCTGACGTGCGGAGAAGATGTGCATGAAATACTGTTCTGTTTCTTTATCATATCTCCAAGCCGGCCCACTGAAAATCGACTCCCAATTGTTCGGCGGTTTTCCATCTTGGCCATCTCTCCAAATGTACCAGTCACGCTTCGGGTTGTCCTTAGAGGATCGTGACTCAATAAACCAAGGGTGTTCATCGCTCGTATGATTGATGACTAAATCCAGGATTATTTTCATTCCACGCTGATGAACTCCGTCAAGCAACTCATCAAAGTCTGCCATCGTTCCAAATTCATCCATAATATCCTGGTAATCTGAAATATCATAACCATTGTCGTCATTCGGTGATTTATACATCGGCGACAGCCAAATTACATCAATTCCTAGCTCTTTTAGGTAATCTAATTTGGCTGTTACACCTTTTAAATCACCAATCCCGTCCCCATTGCTGTCCATGAAACTTCGAGGATAGACTTGATAGGCGACACTTTCTTTCCACCACTTTTTGTTCACTTGTGCACCTCAGTTCGATCAACGACCACCCACCACTCTACACCGGCTTCTTCTCCTGTATTAAGTATTGCTTCGAGATTAACGGCAACTGGTATATTCTTCATCATTACACCCACCACATTTGGGAAACTGGCTCCTCAATTAAGATCGATTTTAAATTGGTTACTGCCCGATTGAACCCTTCGTTAATAGACATAATTGGGTCTTCATGTTCAATGCTAACCACATAATCATAGCCATAGGTTCTTAGTGCACTCATCATGTCGGACCATTCTTTGAGGCTATGTCCACAGCCAACCGAACGGAATGACCAAGCCCTCGTTTTCACTTCTCCATAGGGCTGCATATCCGTTAATCCATACATATTCACGTTTTCCTGATCAATGTATGTGTCTTTCGCATGAAAATGATGAATCGCATTTTCTTTTGCTAAAATTTTAATCGCTGCAACTGGATCAATTCCCTGCCACCATAGATGACTTGGGTCTAAGTTAGCGCCAATGGCATCACAGGTTTCCTCACGCAGCTTTAAGAGTGTATATGGTGTGTGGACTAAAAAACCTCCGTGTAGTTCAAGTCCTATTTTCACGTTGTGCTCCTTAGCAAATTGGCCAACTTCCTTCCAATAAGGAATCAGTTTTTCTTCCCATTGCCACTTTAATACGTCTCCATATTCATTAGGCCAAGGTGTTACAGGCCAATTTGGATATTTCGCCCCTTCATGATCTCCTGCTGTTCCTGAAAAACAGTTAACAACCGGCACATCGAGAAGCGAAGCAAGTTTAATAGTTTTCAAGAGTGTTTCATGCGAGTTGTTAGCAAATTCCTTTTCAGGAGAAATCGGGTTTCCATGACAGCTGAATGCACTGATTACCAGTCCGCGTTCCTCAACCTTTTGGATATACTCACGTCTAGCCTCTTCACTTTCCAATAACCTATCTAAATCACAGTGGTTGTTTCCAGGATAGCATCCCGTTCCTATTTCAACTGCATGTAGTCCGGCTTCTTTAACTGTATCAAGCATTTCCTCGAATGATTTTTCAGCGAATAATACGGTAAAAACTCCAAGTCTCATAATGAATTCCCCTCTCTATAACTGCTCGCTCTTTATACGACTGATCCGTGGTAACTTGTAGACATCAATAGAGAGATGGCGGCCCAATATGGTCCACCACCCTTTATATCTAACGGATAATTATGATAGCTCGCTCACTTTAACAATTTGTTTTGTTTCACTTGATTGAAGTGCTGCTAAAATCACTTCGAGAGATTTTTTTCCTTCCTCTCCAGGAACAGGTGTATCTTGATTATGAATAACAGCATCCACAAAATGATTGATCACATGTGTTGTACGTTGGCCGCCCGAATCATTCGACTGAATTTTTCCAAGCTGATAATTTACGACTTCACCGTTGGCATATTGAACGACAAGTGAATTAGTTGGATCATCCTCTAACCGCAGAATGGCTTTTTCACCATATATAATGGTTGAATTATCTTCCTTACTGACATAAGCCCAGCTTGCTGCAAGTGTTCCGATAATCCCGCTTTCTGTTTTTAATACACAAACCGCATTGTCATCGACATCAGCAAAATCTTTGGCACTTGTTTCAACAAAAGAACCAACCTCAGTAATTTCTTCACCTAGTACATACCGTAGTAAATCGGTCTTATGGACACCCAAATCGCCCATTGCACCTACGAATGCTTTTTCTTTTTCAAAAAACCAGCTTTCTTTCCCATCTACACTCCATCTCTCTGGACCGCCATGCCCGAAGGCTGTACGGAAACTATAAATTTTGCCAATTTCCCCGCTTGCAATCAGCTGACGTGCTCTTTGATGGGAAGGTACAAAACGCTGATTATGACCAATCATTAACTTTTTGCCACTTTCTTTGGCCGCGGCGATCATTGCTTCGGCTTCTTGTTTAGAAGTAGCCATTGGTTTTTCACAAAGAACATGAAGACCTGCATTTAAGGCAGCAATCGAAATTGGGGCATGAAGATAGTTTGGTGTACAAACGCTGACTGCATCAACCGTTCCACTTCTTAATAACTCTTCATAGTTTGTAAAAGCAGTGACTTCATATTTCTCTGCTATTTCTTTAACTCGGCTTTCATTGATATCACAAACTGCCACTAGCTCTACATTTTGGTTCGCTTTATATTCAGGTAAATGGCGATGCTGGGCAATACTTCCGCATCCGATTACTCCAACTTTTAGCTTTTTCATTATTTTTGTCCCCCTTTGATTGGTTCTAATGGTTTCGCATTTCCGTAGACTGGACGTTCCCTTTTGACAGGTGCCGCCCATTTTACTGCATTGATAATCACGCGTTGAATTTGCTCGTTATGGTAGGTTGGATAGGTTTCGTGACCCGGTCTGAAATAAAACACTTTCCCATTTCCACGATTGTATGTACAGCCACTGCGGAATACTTCGCCGCCTTCAAACCAGCTTGTAAAAATAAGCTCATCCGGCTGTGGGATATCAAAATGCTCCCCATACATTTCTTCTTTTTCTAATTCAATATATTCATTGATTCCTTCTGTTATCGGATGGCTTGGACTCACCACCCAAAGTCGTTCTTTTTCATCAGCTTCCCGCCATTTTAAATCACAGCTGGTTCCCATTAATGTTTTAAAGATTTTTGAAAAATGGCCGGAGTGAAGAACAATCAGTCCCATTCCATCAAGGACACGCTGTTGTACTTTCTGTACTACTTCATCTTTCACTTCTCCATGTGCTAGATGTCCCCACCAAACTAATACATCGGTAGCAGCTAGTACTTCATCGGTTAAGCCATGTTCCGGCTCATCAAGAGTAGCCGTTCTTGTTACGATTCCTTCGGTCTGAAGGAATTGGGCAATCGCACCATGGATCCCGGTTGGATAAATATCTCGTACGACTGGATTTTTTTGTTCATGACGATTTTCATTCCATACAGTTACTTTTAACATGATGAACGACTCCTTTTAGTTGAATACTTTACAGTTAATTTTAGAGATTTATAGAATTTATGAAACGGCTTACATTGACACAAAGGGTGGAAAATATTGAACCTAATAATCCTTTGACGTTAAATTAAAAACAATTTAGGTGACCATATCATTTAACTTTGGATTTATTTATTAGTCTCTCTTTTGCCAGCCATGCTCCTCCAATTACGCCTGCATTATTACCTAATGTAGCAATAACAATCTCTGCACCTTGCGCCACTCTTGGAAAAGTATATAAAACAAATTCCTCTTTCAAAGGTCCTAACAAAGTGTCGCCCGCTTTTGAAACGCCGCCTCCAATGACAATTTTTTCGGGATTTAATCCATTAGCTAAATTCGCCAGAGCCAATCCTAAATGGTATACAACCTGTTGAATGACTCGCTTGGCGAGTTCATCCCCTTCGTTTGCAGCATCAAAAACCAGCTTGGCCGATATAGTTTGATGTTTCTCGTAATAGTCTCTTAATTTACTAATATCATTGGTAGAAGCTAATTTCTCTAGTGCTAATCGGGAAATTCCTGTTGCGGATGCTACAGTTTCTAAACATCCTGATTTCCCACAATTACAAGGTGAGCCGTTTCTAGGAACAGATGTAATATGACCAATTTCACCACCGGCTCCATTTACACCATGCACAATCTCACCATTGACGATAATCCCGCCTCCGACACCAGTTCCTAATGTTACACAGATTAAGTTTTTAGCTCCTTTGCCAGCACCCTTCCACATTTCACCGATTGCCGCAATATTAGCATCATTTTCTACAGCAACTGGCAAGGAAGTTTCCCGCTCGAGAATAGCTTGTAAAGGGAAGTTCCTCCATCCCAAGTTTACAGCCACCTCAATGGAACCATCCACATTAACAGGACCCGGCGCTCCGATTCCGATACCGATTAGCCTATTTTTTGTTTGATTTAATTCGTTTAACTTTTGGTCAATCGTGCTTGCAATCGTTGTAGGAATATATCGGCCGCTTTCCCTTTTGTCAGTATCTATTTCCCAGCTATAAATGATATCGCCATTCAGACTGATAAATGCCATTTTAATCGTGGTTCCACCTAAATCCACACCAACTAACCATTTCGCATCCATATCCATTCACTCTTTTTCATCTTTAAATTTCTGATTTTTTCACATAATTAGCATTTGACTTAATTCTTCTATCATAAATAAAAAAAATTCCAAATTGTTTCCTGCAGCGTCCCCCAAAAATACACTAACTCCAGAAGGACTTTTCCATATTCCTATTATTTCTACAGATTTCGGTGTTTTTCTTTCAAATAATTTATGCTGATTTCAATGCTTTCAAATGGTGTATGGCGGCTTAAATCCTGCTCGACGACCCACCACTGAACACCGGCTTCTTCTCCCATATGCAATATTGCATCAAGGTCAACGCCGCCTGTACCAAGCTCCGCAAAAAATTGTTCTCCATCTGTCGTCATGTCTTTTAAATGAATGAGCGGGGTTCTCCTTTGATAACGATTGATCCACTCCACCGGCTTTTCGCCTGCTTTTGTCAGCCAATACACATCCAGCTCTGTATGCACATTGACTGCCTTAGTATCATCAAAAATAGCTTCGAGCACCGTTCTGCCATCAGACATACGATTAAGTTCAAAATCGTGATTGTGATAACAAAGGGTGATGCCCTCCTGACGGCATGTTTCACCAACTTTATCTAATAAAGAGATAAGGGCTTTGTAATCATCCTCGCTGCGACGATCTGGCATTAAGTAAGGGCAGACAACATACTTACTTCCTAGTATTTTCTGATCTTCTATAACTCCGGCTAAATTATTTTCTAATTGTTCAAGTGGCACATGGCTCGCTGCTGCCTGAAGGCCAAGCTCATCCAATAACGCTTTTACTTCTTTTGCAGGCAATCCACCATACCCGGCAAATTCAACACCATCGAAGCCAAGCTCTGCCACCTTTTTTAAAGTGCCAGCAAAATCTTGCGCGCTTTCTTCCCGCAATGTATACATTTGTACAGCTACTGGAATTTTGATCATCCTTATCCCCCACTTTCTTGGAACATTACTTATTTGATTACATCTTATATTGTATATCTACAAATAAACATAGATGATATAATTAAAACATCTACTATTTTGCTATTTTTCTATTTTGTTAGAATAGAGGGAGCTTATGACGACGAACATATTTTTTTGCGGCTATTCCTTTCACACAAATGGATATCATTCTCAACATAAATCCGGATACCCTTCGTATCTTTTCAGACTGCAAACAGAAGGTCTCTGCGAAGTAGTCGTGAAGGGGAGAAAAATGGAACTCGCGAAAGGAGACCTACTGCTCATTAAACCTGGGGATCACTATGAACTGCTTGTCAAAGAGGGGCAAAACAGCGGAGATTATCACTTAGTTTGTGAAGGCGCGTGGATGGACGAATGGTGGAGCCGTTCTGAAAAGCCGGATGTTTCCCGAATCGATTTGGATGAAAAGCTGTTGACCTTATGGCGCCAGATCATGATTGAAAAACGCCGTCCATCATCCAGCCAAAACGAAGAGCTCTCCGGCTATTTGCTGCGAGCGCTCTGTTTATCTCTGGAACGGGCTATCAGCGAAGCCGGCCGATCCTTCAGTCACCCGTATACGGTGACACGGATGATGCGTTACATTGAGGAGCATGCCACGATCGCCTTTAAAGTGGAGGATGTGGCGCAGCATGCTGGGCTCAGCGTCTCAAGGTCCGTTCATTTATTCAAAAGCAGCGTTGGGAAAACGATGATGGAATACGCGCAGGCAATCCGCTTATCCTCGGCCATTGAGCGGATGAAATACACTACACTGACACTTGAACAGATTGCTGAAGACTGCGGATTCGGAACCTATCCTTACTTTCATAAGGTATTTAAAAAGAAATACGGCGTTGCTCCTGGTGCCTACAGGCGGATAGAATATTAGATTACATGTTTGCCTTATACATGAATGTTTTAATAAAATTAGAAAAGCTAGAAATCACTGAGTTTCCCACTTACATCAGTGTTTCTAGCTTTTCTATTATTTGATACAATCCACATTTATATATTTAAAATAGGATTTTCCCGTCTATTACCCTATCAAAGTCTTTGACGACTTCGTTTGTCTCTGCTGATTTAAAAATCGTTTCCATCAATTGTAAGACACGCAAAACTTCCTCATTTTTGATGATTGGTTCTGCTTTTCCTTCTACTAAAGAAATCACATTGTCATAAAAGCTTTCCATCGTCTTATCTACTTTCGGTAAATCCGATGTGCTGACAGCTTTTTCAGACGGAGGTGCCATCGTTTTCGTCAACCCTTGCCCGGCTTTAATCGGTTTCGGGGCTTCTACCTCCACTCCCCGATTTTGCGTCACGATTTTACCGTTAATATCCCAATCATGAATGACTGCCGTTCCTGTTGTTCCTTTTACGTACCACCGCGGCAGTTGAATGAAGTTTGTTGTTCCCACTTCCACTAAAGAGGTGATGCCGTTTTCAAACGTGATAAACACTTGAAAACCATCGTCTACTTCGTTCCCTAAAATATAACTTAAATTGGCATAGACACTCGTAATCTTACTGTCGATCATAAATAGCAGTTGATCTAGTAAATGGACACCCCAGTCCAGCAGCATCCCCCCGCCATAAGCCTTCTGATGGCGCCAGTCTCCCGGAATCCCGTTTGCTCCTTGTACCCGTGATTCAATATGAAAGACATCTCCGATAATCAGTTCATCGTATACTTTTTTTATCGTTAGAAAGTCTTCATCCCATCTGCGGTTTTGGTGCACAATAAACGCTCTGTCATTCATTTTTGCAGACTGCATAATTTCGATTAACTCTTCACTGTAAATAGTGACAGGCTTTTCACAAATTACATGCTTTTTGGAGTTTAAGGCTGCGACTGCGATTTCTTTATGCACATCGTTTGGAGTGGCGATAAGAACAAAATCAACAGAATCGTCAGCTAAAACAGCAGCTAAACTTTCATATACCTTGTATCCATCAGCCAAGGAAGCGGCTCTTCTTTCCTCCAGAATATCATAGGTTCCAACGACATTTATGTTTTGGTTTTCTTTGAGCAGCTTTCCATGATAGCTTCCCATACCACCGTAACCAACTATAACTAAATGATAGTTTCTATTCGTCATTTTTATATCTCCTTTTTTTGCCATCATTTTCTCTATAGGTTTTCTTTAATTCTCACTTCTGCTTTTTTAAAACATTACTTATTTGATTACATCTTATATCTTGGATATGCAAATAAACATAGATAATATAATTGAAATATCTATTATTTTGCTATTTTTCATTCTAGAAAGATCTTCATTTTCATTTACTTCATATTCTTTGCGCAATTAAATTTCATTATCTTATATTCATTTTTGAATGTAAGCGTTTACATTTTAGCGATTTTACAACGTTGAGTGAAAGTAATAAATCCATCATTTTCACTCAACGTTACAAAAAATTGAATCTTACTATAAGGAACGGACAGTGTCACGTTCAACAATTTGATGGGGAAAAATCTGATTCACGGTAACAGAGGGATCCAATAATAACTGAACGGAGGACCTTCCCATTTCGTATAATGGCTGCGCTACCGTCGTAAGTGGCGGAATCGCCTTTTCAGCCGTTGGAGTGTTATCAAACCCAATAAGCGATAGTTTTTCTGGAACTCTGATTCCTTGTTTATATAAAAAAGATAATGCACCTGCAGCCATTTCATCACTTGCACAAAATACCCCTGTAATGGACGGATCGTTGTTTAATAATTGATCCATACATTCTATTCCACTTTTAAAATGATAATCGCCGTGCGTAATCTTTTCATTGGTTACTTTTATACCAGCGTCATTTAACGCATCTGTAAATCCTTTTACACGTGGAATGGTCGTTACGGCATCTTCTTTTGTTCCTGCAATCATCCCAATACGAGAATGACCCTTTTTAATTAGATAGGCTGCAGCATCATATGAAGCTTGATAATCATCCACTTTTAAAAAACGTATAGGATAGTTTGTTTGGGTTGCGACTAATACTACCGGTACCTTCATCATTTCTATCTGTTTATATTCATCAGGCGTAATCGTGCCACTCACCATAATAATTCCATCTACACGTTTTTCATACAAAGTTTGTAAATAATCCCTTGTACGATAGTTTGTTTTACAGATCATCACAGTATAACCAAGCTCATGAGCACGTTCCTCAATCCCTGCAAGAACCTCATTTGCAAATAGATGTGATACATCGGGGACAAGAACGCCAATTGTTTTTGTTTCACGATTAATCAAACCCCGGGCAACAGCGTTAGGCTGATAGCCAATCGATTCAATCACTTGTTCTACCCGCTGTTTCGTTTCTTCAGAGTAGCCTGGCAGGTTATTTAAAATACGAGAAACAGTCGCGACAGATACCCCTGCTTGTTTTGCTACATCTTTAATAGTAACCATTATCTATCACCAACTTTCCACGTAAACGTTTTACTAATAAACATTACCATATGTATAAAACTACTTCAACATCCTTTCACTCCTTTTCATTTCTATGTTTTTGTAGGATGAAATTCTAAAGCATTGCCTAAAAATTCGAAAAGAGAAGCAATGAAACTCTACCGCCATTCCTGCTAGTGAATGAAGCAATCCATTTTTCATTTCTTCTCTTTTACTAAAATCGAAAACTTTTACGGAAGTCCCTTCATCATTAACCTTTATTGGCCCCTGCTTTCAGTCCTTCTGTAAGATGACCCTGGAATATAAGGAATAAAATCGTAATTGGTACAGCGACTAACACCGCACCGGCAGCAAAGTTAGTAAACTCTGTATTACCCCGGCCTGTTACCATCTCGAATAGCCCAACAGCCAATGTTTTCTTTTCATCAGAGCGTAAAACAAGCTTTGCAAAAATAAAGTCCATCCACGGCCCGATAAAGTTTGTAACAGCCACAAACACTAGAATAGGCTTTGAGAGTGGCATCATAATTTTATAGAAAATCGTCATATGGCTGGCACCGTCAATTTTCGCTGCTTCTTCAAGACTTTTTGGGAAGCCGTCAAAGTATCCCTTCACAAGCCACGCACCAAATGGAATCGATCCTCCGGAATAAAGGAGAATGAGTCCCCAATGGTTGTCGAGTAAATTCATTTGCAGTAATAGGATATAGATAGCAATCATGCCCATAAAGCCAGGAAACATTTGCAAAACAAGCATGGTCAATAAGCCTTGTTTTCTTCCGGGAAAACGAAATCTGGAAAAAGCATAGGCTGCTGTTACGACTAGAAGCGTAGACAATATCATATTCGCGAATGCAATTTTCAACGTATTTTTATACCATAATAGATAATCCGTTTCTTTAAATAGATATTGATAATGTACAAATGACAAAGACTCAGGAATTAAACGAGTAGAGAATAAAGAGTTTCCTGGGTTCATAGAACCAGTTAGAATCCAAATTACAGGGTATAAAATAAATACCGTTGTTATGATTAAAATGGTATAAATAATGGTATGATTAATTTTCTTTTTAAAGCTTAAACCCATCATGACATCATATCCTCCTCTTTAAAGGCTTTTGTTCTTTTAAAGTTCCAAATGGAGAATGTAGCAATCACAACGAAAATCAATATGGAGATGACAGAAGCCATTGCAAATTGATTATTGTCCAGTGTCAGTTTATAAATCCAGCTTATCAAAATGTCTGTCGATCCTGCATAACTATAATCCACATTGACAGGTCCGCCTTCTGTCATTAAATAAATAATGTTAAAGTTATTAAAATTTCCCGCAAAAGACATGATCGCAAGTGGTGCAGTCGCAAACATCATCAATGGCATGGTAATTTTCCAAAATTTTTGTACGGGTGATGCACCATCCACATCAGCCGCTTCATATATTTCTTTATCAATACTTGTTAGGACCCCGCTCATTAATACCATCCAGAATGGAAAGCCAAACCACATATTAACAACAACAAGTGTCATTTTCGCCCATAATGGATCTGATAACCAAGGGATTGCATGCTGAATCACACCCAAGTCCATTAAATAACGATTTAAAGGACCAAATTCACCATTAAAAATGTTTCTCATGATTAAAATCGAAACAAACTGCGGAATCGCCCATGGCAGGATAAAAATGCTTCGCCAAAACTTTTTCAATTTAATTCCTTGCTGGTTAAGTAATACAGCGAAAAAAAGTCCTAAGAAAAAAGTGGTAGCAGTTGAAAGAATGGCCCAAACAACGGTCCATGAAAACACACCATAAAAAGTAGCACTCCATGTTTTCATTTGAAACAGCTGAATAAAGGTATCAAATCCTACCCAATCCACTAAGTGCTTTGGCGGCAAGTGATTGGGTGCAGAATAATTGGTAAAAGCTATTAAAATACCAAATAACAATGGAAGAATGGTTAGAAAAGCTGTAAATAGAACAGAGGGTGTTAACAAAATATAAGGAAATCCATTTTCCCATATATTTTTAAACATCTCTTTTGCGTTATTAGGTTTAATTCCTTTTTCATTTTTAACGGCAACCTTATAGGCATCCCGAATATTTAAATAATAGAACCATAGGAAAAGCAGGAATGAAATTAAAAATATGATTCCGTCAATTAATAAGAAAATGGAATGGTCTCCCGGAACGATTTTAAACCCGTCCCGATGCTGAGGTGTTTCCCCTAATGTTGTAAGCCCCCACATAGCCCATCGGAAAGGGACCGTCCAAAAAATTAGCAGATACAATTCCAGTGCTAAAAAGCTCAATCCTTTTACTATTTGTCGATTATACAGCTGTCCAAGTCCCATAAATAATCCGGAAAGTATAGCAGACATTCTAGGTTTTGTCAGGAATGGTTTTTTAGCTGGTTGCGGTGATTTTCTAATCTTTGATCCATGTTTTTGCGGGTTAGGCAGTTGATCTTCTACATATTTTCGAGCTGTCGAACTCATATTTCATCCTCCTTTTGAAATGAGAGGCCGGACTCGTAAGACGTCACCCCCTTAAACCAACAAAATAGATAGTTTTCTCTCAGGAAGAGCATTCTATATATTTTGTTATCAGGGAGACTTACCCACGAGTCAGACTCATTTTTAATGTAATTATTTAGTCTGGGACTTGATGGCATCTTTAATTTGTTGAACCCCTTTATCCAGTGCTGTTTGAGGTTCAGCAGCCTTATTCCAAATCGCTGTATAAGCCACTTCCTCCGCACCCCATACATTTTGCATTTCAGGGATATTAGGCATTGAAATAGAATATTGTGCTTGTTCTAAGAATGTATATTTGATTTTGTCTTGCTTAATGGTTTCATTTTCTAATAATGCTTTAGAAGGCGGCAGCTGACCTGTCATTTCATAACGTTTTAACAGCATTTCATCACTTGTTGCAAATTTAGCCAACAATGTCGCTGCTTGTGGATATTTACTATAAGCATTTACATAATAGGCCTTAGATCCTGAAAAAGTGGTTGGAACTTTCCCATTGTCAAGTTTCGGCAGCGTTGTAATACCAAAGTTCACTTTAGCCTCTGTATAGCTTTTCACCATCCAAGGACCAGTGATATTATATAAAAGTTTACCTTCAGTAAAGTATGAATTGATGACATCTCCAGTAAGGTCTTCTTTTTTCAGCGGCAAGATTTCATCACGGATACGCTGCATTAATTTCGCTGCTTTTAGTGAACCTTCATTGTTTAAACCAATTTCATTTGGATCTGTATTTTTGTCCCCGAAAATATAACCGCCATATCCTCCAACAAATCCATGTATTAAGTAGAAATTACCTGGTTCGATCATGAAACCATATGAACCGGGATGTTTTTTCTGAAACTCTTTCGATTGCTTGATTAATTCTTCCATTGTTTCGGCTGGTTTAAAGCCCATTTCATCCAATAAAGTTTTGTTATAGAAAAGGGCAACTCCTTCAATGTTTAACGGATAACCAAATGTTTTAAGCTTGCCCTCTTCATCTTTTGCAGATACGGCTGTATTGGCACCGTCCATAAAGCGCTCTTTATATTCATCGGCATAATAGTTATCATAAACTAATCCAGCCTTGCTCATCTTTCCTAAATGATCGTGGGCCGCATTAAATACGTCCGCTCCTAATCCCGCTGGACCATCTGTTTCAAGCTTTACAGGTGCATCAGTATGATTGACATTTGCATATTTAACCGGGATTCCATATTTTTTAGTGAATTCTTTCGCGACATATTTTGCCCATTCACCTTCCTCATCCTTGTTATCCCATAAAACCAGCTTTGCTCCTTCTTCCGGAGTGATTTCTTCTTTTGCTGTTTCTTTTGCTGAACTGCTTTTAGCGGTTTCTTTAGAAGCTTCTCCTCCTGTTTGGGCCCCTGGCTTACTACATGCTGCTAATGCAAATAGTAACAGTGCGATTAAAGATAGATTTAATAGCTTTTTCAAATTAATTCCCACCTTTTGATTTATTAATATTTATCTCAATGCTTATTTGGTAAAGTTTCTACCAAAATAAACAGTTGAAAATTTAAGTCACTGCAACCGTTTGCACAATTGGCTAAAGTGTAACTTTACTAAAGTCACTTTCTTTTTCTGATAAAGTGAACTCTTTTGCTTTACCTGTTAAATGGTGGATAACCAGCATTTGTTCGCTAGGGGTCACTCGTTTATATGAAAGAATTCCTTCTACTTCTGTAAAAGAGGCTTCCATTTCACCTTCAAACAGCACCTTATTGGAGTCTGCGTACATGAATCATCTTTTTATAATGATTTAATAGAGAATTTTCATCTTTAAGCTCGGCTTCGGCAGAAAGTTTTTCAAAATCTTGATTTTGGATAAGCGGTTCCCAGTAACAAAAAAATTCTAAAAATCGGTTTTACGTAAACGTTTACTTTACTATTAAAAAAATATATAATGATTACGTAAACGTTTAACTTATCTTGTAATCTATTACATCACTCTAATTCTGAATAGTCAATATATTATTTATTTTTGTTTAATCATTATAATTTTTGATTTTTTTTGAAAACGAGACTTAGAAATAATTGAAATCTTTCTAATGATTTATCAAATTTAGCTGAAATGAGGAGTTATGATGTTAAAAGAAGCCGTTTATCACAGACCGAAAAACAATTTTGCCTATGCCTATGATAATAAAACATTGCATATTCGCCTTCGCGCTAAAAAAGGTGATTTAAAAAAGGTGTTTTTAATATATGGGGATCCTTATCAGTGGACAAAAGATGGGTGGACAAACTTTACTAAACCAATGACATTGGAAGGATCGGATGAATTATTCGATTACTGGTTTGCGGAGGTGAAACCGGAATTCCGTCGATTACGCTACGGATTTGAACTCTATTCAAATACTGAATCCGCTGTATTTGGCGAAAGAGGTTTTGTGGACAAAGATCCTCGTGATTCCAGCTTTTATTTCTGTTTTCCATTTTTAAATCCGATTGATGTGTTCAAAGCGCCGGAATGGGTTAAGAATACGGTGTGGTATCAAATCTTCCCGGAACGGTTTGCGAATGGCAATCCAGAGTTAAACCCTGAAGGCACACTTCCGTGGGGAAGCCAAGATCCTGAACCTGATACATTCTTCGGCGGCGACTTTGAAGGAATTATTGAAAATATTGATCATTTAGTAAAACTTGGGATTACAGGCATTTACTTTACGCCAATATTTAAAGCGGCTACCAATCATAAATATGACACCATTGATTATATGGAAATTGATCCGCAATTTGGAGACAAAGAAACCTTTAAACAGCTTGTGGAAGTATGCCACAAAAATGGGATTCGTGTCATGCTTGATGCCGTTTTCAATCACAGTGGTTTTTATTTCGATGCTTTTCAGGATGTCCTTGAAAAACAAGAGAAATCCAACTATAAAGATTGGTTTCATTTAAAGGAATTTCCAGTGCAAGCTTTTCCGGAACCAAATTATGATACATTTGCCTTTACACATATGATGCCAAAGTTAAATACGGAACATCCTGAAGTGAAAGAATATCTACTAAATGTCGCAAAATACTGGATTGAAGAATTTGATATTGATGGATGGCGCCTCGATGTTGCCAATGAAGTTGATCACGAGTTTTGGAGAGGGTTTAGAAAAACGGTAAAAGCAATCAAACCTGATGCCTACATTCTGGGAGAAATTTGGCATGATTCTATGCCTTGGCTTCAAGGCGATCAATTTGATGCAGTGATGAACTATCCGTTTACAAATGCGTCCTTGGACTTTTTTGCAAAAGATAAAATTAATGCGGAAGAGTTAGCACATCAGCTCACAAACGTGTTAATCTCTTATCCTAAGAATGTAAATGAAGTGGCGTTTAATTTATTAGGGAGTCATGATACCCCAAGAGTTTTAACGGTTTGTGACGAAAATATCGACAAGCTGAAGCTT
Source organism: Bacillus sp. ISL-7 (assembly GCF_018613065.1). The sequence continues at coordinate 31,076 of NZ_JAGGQW010000025.1, forward strand.
CTTTTCCTATTCCAACTCTCATTTATCGGCACACCTTGTATATATTATGGAGACGAAATCGGCTTAACCGGAGAAAACGACCCCGGGTGCCGGAAATGCATGAATTGGGATGAAGAGGAACAAAATCTGGAACTCTTTCACACTGTCCAAAAATTAATTTCGCTTCGAAAAGAGTATGCTGCATTTAGAAATGAAGGCAAGTTTACGTTTTTAGAAACGAATGCCGATACAAACCATATCATTTATTCCAAGCAGTCGGCTGGAGAAACGATTATCATTGCGATTAATAACTCTGCTGATAAGCTTGGCGTGACGATTCCATATGATTTTACAGGCAAAAGCCCTGTTGATTTATGGAACAACAAACCTCTTAGAGAGACGTCAAAAGTTGAACTTCCACCCTATGGATTCTCAATAATCCAATTGAAGAACTAAAACAATGAAAAAGCAGACGGTCTAGAGGGAATCTTTTATAGATTCTCATTACTATCTGCTTTTTGTTTCTCCAGGGGGTGACTGCATGATTGACGTTCAACCAATTGATGAGGAATGATAATCCGTTTGGTTGGTTCTGTCCGATCTTCGATTAGTTGAATCAAACTCCTCGATGCTTGATATCCAAGCTCAAAAATATGAATATCCACTGAAGTTAACGGTGGTTTGGACATTTCTGCTAAGAGGACGTTATTAAAACTAACGACTGAGATTTCTTCCGGAACCCTGATTCCCAGCTCATCTAATGTACTTAGTACACCTAGTGCCATTAAATCATCAACCACTACGAGTGAAGTTGGGCGTTGCTCAAGTGCCATTAACTCACTCACCGCCTCTTGACCGCCTTCCCTTAGGAATTCCTCATGAAGGATATATTCATTTTTTATAGGAATGTTTGCCTTTTTTAAAGCCTGCCTATACCCATTCAAACGGTCAACCGTAACCATTAGTTCTGGGTTCCCTCCAATAAAAGCAATTTTCCGATGGCCATGGTCTATTAAGTATTCAGTAGCTTCTCTCATGGCACGAACATTATCATTATCAACATGTGTGATTTCTTCTGCATCTTTAGAAGGTTTTCCAATAACAACAAAAGGAAAATCCCTTTCTCTTAAGTACGAAATGACTTTATCCTCCACCTTGGAGTTAAGAAGAATCATGCCATCTACTCTTTTCCCTTGTACCATATTAATAACTGCTTCAAGTGTTTCGTTTTCTAATTTCCCTGTTGTCATCTGCAAAGCATATTTTTTTTCACGGGCCCCCTCACTTATTCCCTGTAAAATAGAAGGGAAAAACGGATTCTGAAAAACGACATCTCCAGAACTCGGCATGACAAGCCCTATTGTTTGGGTTGATTGACTGGCAAGACTTCTGGCATTTTGGTTAGGATGATACCCTAGCTGTTCCATTGCTTTTTTAACTTTTCGTTTCGTCGCTTCACTAATTCGTGAATTATTGGCAATTACTCTTGAAACAGTTGATGGTGCGACATTTGCAAGCTTTGCCACATCCTTGATGGTAACAGCCATTTCTTCTCCCCTCTCATTCAAAGTTAATTGATTCTACTACTAATTTTAATAGAATAGAAACGGTCATTTTTGCATATTCCATCGTCTTTACAGCACTTACATTTACGAAATCGGTTGCACAATCTACCCTTTATTATAAAGTGTTTACAACCAGTTATACAGCTAAAAAATAATGACTTCCCGATTTGGTGATGATGTATCAGAAAATTTAGATTTTTTTCAACTTTCTATTGAATTGTGCTGAGAAAAAGTTATAATAAATTTTGAAAGTGATTGTGCAAACGTTTGCACTAATACAGTCCTCTAAGGATCTTACATACGGCTTTTTTGTGCAACTACATGCAAACGCTTTTCTAGATTAATAGAGTTAGGGAAAGGAGATTTTTCATGAAGAGAAATCAGAGAACACTGCTGTCGCTTGTTACCGTAGTTGGACTAATTCTTCAGCTATTTTCTGGACTTGTGACAAGTCAAACAGCCAAAGCGGCAGAAACAACACCAAAGCAGGTTGTACTTGTTGGCAGTCTGCAGGCAGTTTTAGGAAATTCAGGAGATTGGGATCCATCTTCTGTTAAAACGCAAATGGATTACCAAGGAAATGGTTTGTACAGCCTTACTGGCACACTGCCGTCAGGGACATATGAATACAAAATCGCCATTGGAGGAGGCTGGTCCGAAAATTACGGAGACGGCGGCGCACCTGGTGGAAACAACATTAAACTAACTCTGACCGAACAAAAAAAAGTCACCTTCTACTACAATGACAATACCCATGCCATTGCTGATAGTACCCATTACACACTTTTAAATGAGGACAAAAAGCCCCGCTTAGTAGGAACCATTCAACCTGCCATTCACGCAGGGACTGCATGGAGTCCGACAGACTCAACAGCATTAATGGAGGACACCCATTTTGATAACGTCTATTCCTTTACTGCAAAGGTACCTAGAGGCAGCTACGAATACAAGATTGTATTGGGCAAGGACTGGACGGAATCCTATCCTGGTTCAAATGAGAAGCTGAATGTACTATCTGATACGACAATCACATTTTTCTATAACAACCAAACAAAAGAAGTTTATTCAGATTATAAACCTATTGGATCTGATGGCATGATAGATAAGAATGCTCTTTATCATGATTCATGGGACCAAGTATACCGGACGCCGTTTGGGGCAGTTCCAGCAGGGAAACCTGTCACCTTCCGATTATCGGCTAAAAAGGGTGACCTGACCAGAGCCAGCCTTTATGTGAAAAACTATAATACAGGCACAACAAAGGTTCTTTCAATGAAGAATACAGGCTGGTCAGACACAAAAGACAAAGGTGCCATTGAGTTCTGGGAAGCCACCTTTACACCGTCTGACAAAGGAGTTCACGGCTATAAATTCATTGCCGGGGATCAGGATACAACAGTGGAATACGGAGAAGACACACAGGAAGGGCATACCGGTAAAGCGGAGGATAAAAATGCAGGACTCTTCCAATTGACCGTTTTCGACCCGGGCTATCAAACACCGGATTGGATGAAGGAAGCTGTTGTTTATCAAATATATCCGGACCGTTTTTATAACGGCAACAAAGCAAATGACCATGTAAAGGATCAGATTGGAGCCCGAGGCAGCCAGCCAATAGAACATCCCGACTCCTGGTCATCCTTGCCGGATAATCCGTATGAACAAGGAACTGGCTCCTACACAGGGGACGGAGAATTTACAAACGACTTCTTTGGCGGAGACATTGCTGGTATTAAGGCGAAGCTTGATTACCTGCAATCACTTGGCGTCAATACCCTATATTTAAACCCAATTGCACTTGCACCGTCCAACCATAAATATGATGCAACAGACTATAAACAGGTGGATCCGATGTTTGGCTCGGAAAAAGAATTCGAGGATTTCGCCAAGGAATTGTCTAAACGGAACATGCACCTGATTTTGGATGGGGTATTTAATCATGTGGCTGATGATTCCATCTATTTTGACCGCTACCACAAATATAAAACAGTGGGTGCCTATGAATACTGGTCTCGTATTTACGATTTAATGAATAACGAAAAATTGTCTGAAACTGCAGCTAAGGATAAGGCCAAACAGAAACTCATGGCTGAAGGACAAACCTTTAGCCCATATGGCTTTGAAAACTGGTTCCATATTGAAAATGTTAAAGTTCCAAATGAAAAAGACAACGGTGTTTCGACGGGTGAGCATTATAAGTATGAAGGCTGGTGGGGATACGACAGTCTTCCTGTATTCGAATCCGTTAACGGTACAAAGGTTGACCATCCAAGTGAACTTAACAACACAGCATTGGCAAATTATATTTTTTATGACAAGGACTCAGTAGGAAAAACTTGGATTAATCGAGGTTCATCTGGCTGGCGCCTGGATGTAGCTAATGAAGTGGACAGTTCCTTCTGGCAGGAATTCCGCAAGCAAATGAAGTCCAAGACTATGATAGGAGCCGGAAAAACACTTCAAAAAGAAGAAGAGCCACTTATTCTAGGTGAAATTTGGGATGATGCATCCAAGTACTTCTTAGGGGATCAATATGACTCAGTCATGAACTATCGTTTCCGAGGAGCCATTTTGGATTACTTAAAGAACGGTAATGCCGCTAATGCTCAAAACACCCTTCTCGCTATACAGGAGGACTATCCAAAGGAAGCCTTTTATGCCCTCATGAACCTGATGGGATCCCATGATACAGCTCGGGCAATCTTCCTGTTAGGCAATGGAACGGATACGTATTTCAGAGCGGAACAAGATCCGAACTACAAATACGATGAAGGTGTGAAGCGATTGAAGCTGGCTTCTATCCTGCAAATGGGTTACCCTGGAGCACCAACCATTTATTACGGAGATGAAGCGGGTCAAACAGGATCCAAAGACCCAGATGACCGACGCACATATCCGTGGGGGAACGAAAACAAAGACCTCATTGCACACTATCAAAAGATTGGTCAAATCCGCAAGGAAAATGCTGACCTATTCGCTCATGGCGATCTGCACCATTTATATGCAAAGGGTGATGTGTTAGCCTATGTCCGGACAAAAGATACAAAATCTGGCCTTGTCATTATTAACAGAGGGAAAACCACACAAACGGTTGATATCGATACAAAAGTGCTGCTCGCGAATGGTCTTCGTTTTGTGGACCAATTGGACCCTAAATATCTGACTACAACGAAGGATGGCAAGCTGTCATTAACAGTTCCAGCAGAGTCCGGAAGAATGTTAATAACGGTTAATGATGTTAAACAACCACAGCCTGTTAAAGAAGTTACCGGCACAGCTGGTTCTAAAGAAGTTACTTTAAGCTGGACAGGAACAGGTACAAAATACAATGTCTATCAATCTACTGTTTCAGGTGGATTATGGACAAAAGTGAAAGAAACTACAGGTACATCTGTGAACATTTCCGATTTAACTAATGGTCGTACCTACTATTTTACTGTGACGGCCGTGAATGAAAGTGGGAATGAATCTATACCAGCTGCCTCATCCGGCCTTGTGCCTCATTACGATGCTGCAAAGGCTAGTATTAAGGACCTGACTACTTTAGACAACGGGGAATTGAATCTGGCACAGACCTCCAATGTTAAAGCAGCTATTTACCTGCCAGGTGCGACAGAAACTGGTGCAGCAGAAGGAATCACGGCCGATCTCCAAGTAAGAATGAAAGGCCAAACCGCTTGGACATCTTACCAAGCCTTGTATAACGGCCAGGCTCAGGGAGACCAGGCAAATGAGTTTCAGGGAAGCTTTACAGCGTATGAGGCGGGCACATATGAATACCGAATGGCCTTTACGCCGGATTTAGGAAATACATGGGTTTACTCAATTACTGGTGAAGTGACCTTTTCACACAGCACGTCTGATACTACCCCGCCTGCTAATGATGTTACTTTGGACACTCCGATAAAGGAATCCGGTCAGGTCAACTTGAACTGGAAACTCACGCAGCCGGATCAGCCATTTAAAACGGTCATTTACCGTGACGGCCAAATTCTTTCAACATTGGACGGCAGTGCCGCCACCTTCCGTGATAATCAGGTGGCAAATGGAACTGCCTACCAATATCAAGTGCGTGTCTATGACCAGGCTGGAAACCAAGTAGAATCCAACAAAGTAAGTGTAACCCCTGAAATTGTTATGGTACAAGTAACCTTTAAGGTTCATGCACCGGATTATACACCTTTAGCAGCGCGGGTCAATATACCAGGCAGCTTGAATGGTTGGAATACTAGTGCCTGGACTATGAGCCGTAATGGCGCTGTGACGCCTGATTGGGAATACACAGTGGAGCTTGAGGAAGGAACAGAGCTTACGTATAAATATACGAGGGACAATACTTGGGATCATGAAGGTTTGGCAGATCATACGCCATCTGATCATTCGGATGACGATATCAGTAACTTCGGCTATGGTGCCACAGGAACCGATATGAAAATTGTGGTCACCAATCAAGGAAACAACAAAATGGTTGTACAGGATACCATTCTGCGCTGGATTGATATGCCGCTGGCAGTCAGTCAAATTGATGTCAATGGATCAACTATGACTATAAAGGGGAATGCAATAAAGGGAGCTGACCTCACTATCAATGGGGAAAAAGTGACATTCGGAAATGATCTGAATTTCACTCAATCCTTTACCCTTCAAGCAGGACAGACACAAGTACCTGTTCATATCGAACCAACTGACTCCACAAAGTCCACCATCTTTAAAGAGGACGGCGGTTCTATTAGCAAGAATACAAAGAACTATGTCATCGATGTCCTAACAAAAACGATATGCGAAACCAAGTAAGTGGTCACGAAAAGGTCTGCCGGAATCATGGCAGACCTTTTTTGCCGAAAGTTAAGAAAAGCGACTTGGTATTGACATCAGCTTTCACAACTGTTGTTTCCGCATAACAGCTCGATTATAGAATCTTTGAATATGCATGGAAATATACATTAACTCTGCATCAGGGTATTTTACACGGTATTTCCCTTCAACAAATTGGCCAACTTCTTTTGCACAGGAAAATGCTTCTTTAAAATTTTCCTTGATCATCGAAGCCATTTTTTGGTCATAATCATGGTTCGTCTCATTTGATAATAGACTTTTAAGCGAAAATTTCTAATCTGGTGTTCACCTGTTTTTTGATTAAAACTCCTGTAATCGTCAGGAAGCAAACTGCCAAAACAAGCAGCCTCATCCATATAATCCTCTTCTTTTTCATCTTAAAAACTCCTTATCTAGTACAGTGTATTCAACCTTAATAACAAAAAAAAGACCTAAAATAGGTAAGGACATATACACAAAGGTACCTTCTGTCCTTTACTCATTTTAGGTCTTGCCTGCTAACCAGTCACAATCCTGCAATATAAAATTTCACATGATTATTCTAGGTTATTTGATTCTATCTATCAAAGTAAGATTTTACCTTTTTATGGCCACAGGAACATTTACATCATCAATATTAATATGTCCCCATCCGCCAGTTTCATAGTCTACAACTTTGATGTATAACTCTTTGCCTATATATTCCGAAGCATCCCAGTTAACTCTTCGATAGGCTTCCCAGTTACCACCCGTTTCCTTCATTAACTCTTTGCCGTCTGAAGCTCTTACCAGTGCTAGATAAAGTCTGTCGATATTAGCTCCGCCGCCAATTAGGAAATCGATTTTTCCGTTTCCACCTAACACAAAGTTCTCCGATTTTAACACTCCTGTCAATGAATCCCCGCCTTTTTCTCCATTAAAACCCCATAAATGGTATCGTTCCGGGTCGATTCGGTCTGAGGCTTGGTTAAATGGTCCGCCCCATCCCCAATCGTTTGCCTTGGAAACGTGTTCATTACTAAAAGCTTTCCCTTCTACAACAGTCCATCCTGTTAAATCGCCGGTTTGGAAATCATGGTTTGGCAATTCTGCACTTTCTGGAATAGGATCTCCTCCGCCATTCAATTCAGGCCAATAGGCAGGAACCGTTTCCCCGTATGCGGAACCCATTTCCCATACCTTCATCGACACCACTTTCGCCTTTCCGCCACTGCTCCATAATTCTAGGCCCAATGCATCGGAAAGAGTCGGATATACACGTGATGTGATGCTTTTTTCACCATTCGCGTACGCTTCAATCATCGACCGATCTAGATACACATGAAGCTTGAGATTTTTTTTTCCAAGCTTAAATTCTCCGCTCTGTATCCCTTTTTGGATATCCGGATCGAGGCTTGATTTGTTTCGGTCGATGTTAAGTGATTGTTTTTCAACATCAAAGAATAGTAGTGTTTCTTCCTTGCCATTTGCTGACTTTCTAGCTTTTAGACCTACTTGTTTTGCAGAGGCTGGATTGATTTCAAGTTGAATTTCCAACTGATCACCCTTAACATTTGTTAATAATTCATTGGCTTTATCTGTGTTTTCATTCTTGATTGAAACAAGTTCCTTTTTCCTTAGAGAACTCAATTCAGTAATGGGTTTAATTCCCAATCCGCCTTCTGAGTTTAAGGAAAGCTCTAGCGGCAATCCTGCATTATGAGCCCAGCCAGCATCATAATGCTGCTGCTCCGTCCGGCGGTCCTGTGTAATACTGAAGAGAATCGAACGTCCTTTTCCATCAACCATTCCACTTGGTCCTGTATAGTGTTCACCATAATCAAATTGTTTCGGTTCCTCGTGGTCAGGAACAAACTCTAATTTTTCTTTATCCCATGTTCCAATCCAATACCAAACATATTTGACATTGTGTGGACTGTACCCATCAAACCAAGGGTTGAAAAAGAAGACATATTTTTCAACACCTTTTGCATCTTTACCTAATGGCAAGAACACTGGCAACTCCCAAACCTGGCCTGTTTTCGGGTTTTGCTTATAATTGCCGACAATCAGTGGCTTTTTGTATTCCCAATCTTTCAGGTTCTTAGAGGTATAAAGAAGTGCAGTTCCCCCCGCTCCTTTAATACCAGAACCAACAAGCTGGTACCATGTATCCCCATCTTTCCAAACATACGGATCACGGAATTGCCCGTACCATACCTCCCCTTCTTTTGCCGGCAGGTTTGGCGCTTGAACCGTAACTGGTTTCTCGTACATGGACCATTCTTTCAAATCCGGGTCCCCGGGATCCTTACTCGTTGCAAGACCCGTCATTTGATTAGGAACCTTTTTATCATCACCTGCTGTAAAAAATAATACCGGATTACCATTACCATCCACAGTTGATCCGCCTGACCAAACACCATCCGGCGCAACGGAATTCCCATCAGGTGCAAGTGCTATTGGTGCATCTTTCCAATGAACCATATCCTCACTTACAGAATGCCCCCAATGAATTTGATGCCAATATGGGCCTTGGGGATTATTTTGATAGAATAAATGATATTTCCCATTATAGAAGAACGGCGCATGAGGCTCGTTCATCCAATGCTCTGGTGCGATAAAATGATATTGCGGGCGGTACCGGTCGCCATCATATCTACTCCTATCTGGTGCCAAATCAGGTATTGGAAGTGCATGATTCTCAAAACTACTTAAATACGAATCATAATTTTCTTTAATTTTTTCCCCTGATAGCGAAAGGTTATGCATTTTTAATTCGTCTATCATTCCATTAAACATATTAGCAGTGAAAGCTCCATTAACCAAAGCGGCACTGTTATGTTTTCCGATTAATAAATCATTTGAAGATGGTGTGATGGTCCCTTTTGGTGTGACCGTCTCCCCGACCAATTCACCATTTAAATAAAGCTTCATTTTTTGTTCAGCCTTATCAAAGGTGGCAACAATATACGACCATTTATTTTTTTCAAGAGGTTTGTTTTCGGCAGTCCAAACTTCCTTCCATTCCCCGTTAATACTTGCCTGAAACGACCATTTCCCGTGCCGTCCCAAGCCAAGGATATAACCTTCGCTTGCCGTTTTATTGTGTTGATTGACGATCGCTGATAATTGACCGAGATCGCCCCATTCGTAAGATCTTGGAGCAACCCAAGCTTCTATCGTGAGAGCATCCGTCGGCTTAATCACCTGGTCAGAAGGCCTCGTAATCCAAGTGGAATATCCGTCGAACAATAAAGCCTTGTTGCGGATTCCATCCCTCCATAAAGGATCTGTCGATGGCTTGTATAAAGCCTTGGTAAACACATAGGAAATGGGATCTTTCGTTCCTCTGACGATGTCTTTTGTTTTGGTCCCACTGCCTTCATCCAACGGCCAGTTGGCTATAATGCCAGTATTTTTCACATGAAAGTCATCTACATTAATATGGCCCCATCCTTCTTTTGACTGGTCCACCACTTTGATGTAGACTTTTTCCCCCAGGTAATTGGCTGCATCCCACTTGACCCGAGTATAAGCTTCGCTGTCCTTCCAATTGGTATTCGTCGCTTTGAGAAGTTCTTTATCATCGGAGGCTCTAACTAAGGCCACATATAATTTGTCTATGTCATTACCGCCGCCGATTAGGAAATTAATTTCACCAGTACCTGCCAGGGTAAAGTTTGATGATTTTAAAATTCCAGTTTGTCCGTCTCCACCATCTTTAGCTCCCCATAGATGGTATTGGTTATGGTGATTAAACGGTCCACCCCAACCCCAATCCTTATCAGCTGTAACATCCTGATTGCTGAAGGCATCGCCTTCCACAATTGTCCATCCTGTTAAATCACCAGTCTCAAAATCTGGATTTTGGATAACATCGGTATTCACCGGGTCATTATTAAAAACATGAAAATCATCGACATTGATGTGCCCGAATCCGTCAGAATGATAGTCAACTACTTTGATATACATTGCTTCCCCGATATATTCCGATGCATCCCAACTGACTCTTCGGTAGGCTTCTGTGTTGGATCCCGTTGCTTTAAAAAGCTCTTTTCCATCCGAAGCACGAACCAAGGCAACATATAGTTTCGAAATATCCTGGCCCCCGCCAACAAGGAAATCAATCTTTCCATTCCCGCCAAGTTTGAAGACCGATGATTTCATTACACCTGTACGGAAATCAGATTTTGCATCATTCGCTGCCCCGGCAAATCCCCAAACATGGTACGTTCCTTGCTGCTGAAAAGGACCGCCCCAAAAACTAGTAACATTCGATACTGGACGATCAAATGCTGAGCCTGCCTCTGTCCATCCTGATAGATTGCCAGTCTCAAAATCTGGATTTTCAATCTCATTTGGCAGACTGACTCCATCAACGGCCACTTGATCTATCTTTGAAACAAAGGTTGCGCTGTCCAAATCATATATCTTTAATGATTTTAGGGATACTTCTCCACCGGTTGTGTAAAGTGCAAGAGATTGATTTTTAGGATCAGGGAAGAATTGATCCGTCATCACAACACGGCCGTCTTGACCAAATACTTCAACAGATGCCTTGTCAACAATCAGATGGAGTTTAACGGTTTGATTACTGGCATTTAACGGTGCTTCATGTTTTGCAGCAAAATTGCCATTGAAACTTGATTCACCAGCATTGGAACGGTCAACAAACAATTTTTTATTGCCAATATCGTAACCAATCTTTGTTTCCCCGCTATCTCCCTTTCGAACTTTAAAACCAAACTCCGTTGCTGTCGCCGAATTCAAATCAAATTCAGCCATAATCTCAAAGGTATCTCCTGATACGTTCGAAAGCAGATTTTCTCCCGGAGTTAGCACTTTATTTTCAAATACTTGTGGCGTTCCCCTCAGACTTTCTAACTCTTTTACAGGTTTCTGTGTAAGACGAATTCCTTCCCCATCAACCGTTGATAAGCCAAGTTCACGCGGAATCGACATCGATCCCCTGAATGATGATGTAGGAATGTCCTGACCATATTTCCAATTATTCATCCACCCGAGCAATAAGCGGCGTTCATCAGAAACATCACTCCATGTAACATCTGCATAAAAATCAGCACCATAATCGGCCCAGAGAACTTTACTCGGGTCATTGGCATTGGTAAAATTTTTCCCATCAAAATCACCGATAAAATATTGCATCCCCGAACCGCCGGAAGGAGCACCTTCACTGATACTGGCAGCTAATACCCACTTTTTCTTCGTTGGATCCCCATCAACCGGAAGTGCAAATAAATCCGGGCATTCCCATGTTCCCGTATGGGAGCCGTCATGGTTGCCAAATTCACTTACTTTCGTCCAACTTTTTAAATCTGGCGAGTTATAAAAATAGACGCGGTCACCGGCTGAAATGGCCATAATCCACTTGTTTGTTTCCTCATGCCAGAATACCTTTGGGTCCCGGAATACGTCAATCCCCGCTGGCATCGGGATAATCGGATTGCCATCATACTTCGTCCACATACGGCCCTTATCGTTGCTGTAAGCTAAACTTTGAACTTGATGACCACCTTTTTCCTGAGTAAATACAGCAACCATCGGCGGTTTAGAGTCTTTTCCGAATCCAGTCGTATTGTTCCAATCCACAACTGCACTTCCTGACCAGATAAAACCTGTTTCATCTGGATAAAGACCGATCGGCAGGTATTCCCAATTGACCAAGTCTTTACTTACCGCATGTCCCCAATACATCGGTCCCCACTTTGATTCAGTAGGATTATGCTGATAAAACAGATGATACTCCCCATCGTAATACACCATACCGTTTGGGTCATTCATCCAGTTTTTTTCCGGAGAAAAGTGGAATTTGGATCGAAAAGGTTCATTTTCTCCGCCAACAGCTGAAACCGTTGTTTCACCAGTTTCAGCTTTACTGGAGATTGTTGGCATAAACATCGAAATCATTAAAGAAAAAATGACCACAATCGATATTCCTCTATTTTCCAATTTTTGCTTCAACCCTGTTCCCCTCCAACATTTATTTGTCTTTTATATTCAAACAATAAGAAGGCGCTTACATAACAACTTAAAAGAATGGATGCTAGCATGTTTGCAGTAAAAAGCACCCATTTGTGATACATATTCCCCCTCAGTTCGTTCCCTTCATGTATAGCAACTGGTTAAACCATAGTTGGCATAAATAGTAAACCGCATAGGCTGTATAACTGCCGATGATGAAAATCACAGCTGGATAAAAATAGAACAGGGCAGTACCCGCCCCCACAATGATCAATAAAAGAATGGTTAGGACCGGATTCATGAGGGAAAAGAGAAAAGCATTTCGAATCACGTGCTTCCAGCTTAGTTCGAAATGTGCCATAATCGGAAAAAGATAAATGGAGATTGAACTAAATAACAAAATGCCAATAATTAAGACGATATAAAGAAGAAGCTGAACAACAGAATCTCCTGGCTGGATAAGCCGATAATCCAAAAATAAAAAGAGGGCAAGCACACTCCAAAATATCGATAGGATAAAGCTTTGTTTAAAATTCTCCTTGAAAATTTTAAAAAAGCTCTTCACGATACCCTCCGTTTCCTTTTGCAATATTCGTTTACGGACAACACCAAACATGGCTACTGTTGCCGGAAAAAAGGTAATGAGGGGGAGCATCGTCATAACCCATAGTAAATTTAATAGAAATAAATCTACGATTGTATTCAATGTCGTATATAATCTGTTGTTTAAAGCGTTCATCCTGTCATTCCCCCTATTACCCTTTTCACTGCATTATCGCCAGACAGATTTTAACGTAAAGAGCTCAAGCGACTGCAACTTAACTTCTCCGTTTTTTACATAGAGCTCAATTTGCTTACTTTCTTCATTTGGGAAGATTAAGTCCGTTATCACCGACTTTCCGCCGTTTCCAAACACCTCTACCGATGACTGATCAACAAAAACATGCAAGATGATCTTATTATTTTCTGGCAGTAGATGGCTCTCATGTTTTCCGGCGAAGTCCTCATGGAAAGCAGCCTCTCCCGAATTGGTTCGATCAACAAATAATGTTTGTTTTTTTACGTCATAACCAATTATCGTTTCTTCATTGGCTCCCTTACAAACCTTGAATCCAAATTCCGTTGCTGATCCAATTTCAAACTCGGCAATGATTTCGAATGTGTTACTCTTTACATTATCTAAAAGATTTTTTCCAGGTACAACTCGTTCGTTTTCTAATACTATCCTTTCATGACGAAGACTTTGTAATTCATGAATCGGGTTTTGTACGAGACGAATTCCTTCTTCAGTTTTCTTTAATCCAAGTACTCTCGGAATCGTCGTTGCACTTCGCCATTCTTTTGTAGGCGTAATATTGGCATAACTCCAGTTACTCATCCAGCCAATATAGATCCTTCTTCCGTCTGCGGCCGGAACATCAGACCAGCTGACTCCTGCATAATTATCGCGGCCATGGTCAATCCAAAGAGTCGTTTCTGGTTCGTGATGATTGAAAAATGTTTTACCATCAAAATCTCCAATAAAATATTGTGTTCTCGATCCTTCTTTATATTTTGGGTCGTTGCCAATGCTGACAAATAGCACCCATTTTTTCTGATTGGAATCACCATCAACAGGTAATTCAAACAGGTCAGGACATTCCCAAACACCCTGATGGGAGCCATGACCTTCTCCAAACTCACTGGCAAACTCCCAAACTATTAAATTTTTGGAAGTATAGATTCTAATCGTTTGGCCTGCGGCTAAAACCATGACCCATTGATTGGTTTCACGATGCCAGAACACTTTTGGATCACGAAAATCTGTGATACTTTCTTCTTGGAGAACAGGGTTCTCCTCATATTTTACCCATGTCCGCCCATTATCCTTGCTATAGGCAAGACTCTGCCTTTGTCGTGGACGATCCGAATCAGGGTATGTATCAGCATGAGTAAAAATCGCCACTAACCCTGGTTCCCCTCCAAAGAAACCGCTTGTGTCATTCCAATCCACGACTGCACTCCCCGAAAAAATCGTTCCATGCTCATCGGGAGCCAAACCAATCGGGAGGTGTTCCCAGTGAACAAGATCGCTGCTTACCGCATGTCCCCAATGCATCGGGCCCCATGTGGTTCCATTCGGATGATATTGATAAAACAAATGATATTCTCCGTTATAAAACACCATCCCATTCGGGTCATTCATCCAGTTTCTCTCTGGCGAGAAGTGGTACTGCGGACGGTATTTTTCTGTAAAATACTGTTGTTTTTCCAGTACGTTGTTATTCATTTCTTACACTCTTCCTTTCACAGGAGTAATAATTACAGGCTCAATCTTGTTTTCATCATAATAAAGAGCCTTTGCTGTTGATATAGATTGAGAATGGTATATGATTTTTTGCAACATCATGATTTTTCCATCTAATTGCTGACTAATTTTTATTACACGTGGATCAGAAATGCCCTTCTTCTTTGCTAATTCGTACATACTCTGGCGAAATTCATCTATAGTCTCCCGTATAGCTGATACAGTCCCCAAAACCATTGATTTTATTTCCTTTCCACAGTTTATCGAATATTGTTAATATATAAAAACTAATCTATCTATATAAAACCAGCACAGACTTTTACCCTCCACCCAAATCAACACTAGCCTTTAACAAAGCCTTTTTTTAAAAAACTTTCAACCTGATCGATGGTTGGAATACTGGGAATTCCACCTTTTCCGAATGACCGGAGGGTGTGAAATCAATTAAAACTTCTCCTAAAGCCGTGACATCAAACATGTACATCATCCTATTTCTTATTTTTTGAAAAGAAAAGCCAGACGAGAAAGAATATCTGGCTTTATATTGGGATTATTGTTTGTTATAGCGGTCTAATCCTTTTTGGTAAACTTTCATTAATTTATCAAGACCCATATCATTTAATTGCTTCACATACGCATCCCATTCCTTCTCAATTCCTCCCTCGATCAACCATTGAGCTTCTTTTTGCTTCACAAAGGCTTTAATTTCCGGCTCAATCGTATTAATCACTTCAAGCTCTTCAGGGCTAAAGAAGATGGATGGATAGCTTTCTTTTTCCATATGTGGTTTATAATACTGGTCAAGAATTTGTAATCTTTCCTTTGCTCTTGGCTCCATGTCTACAACTTTGCCAAAGTGCTCCTTTAAGACTACAAACGGACCGCCCGGAGCAACCTTTTGACGTAATTCACCCATTGCTACGCCTGCTGGAAGCTCTTTATTCACTAACATGCCATTCGCATCTTCCTCGTAAATTTCACCAATTGGGCCCCAGTTAATTTGTGCTGACATTTTTGGCTCATATAATTGGTCAACCCAGCGCATCGTAATCTCAGGGTTTTTGTTAGCCGAGGTAATCACAAAGGCATCTCTTCCATATTCGGAATAGTTGGAACGTCCAATCACAATTTTGCCATCTTTCCCTTTTAATGGCGGTAATACGACATAATCTTTAACTCGATCCGGTCCAACTACTTCCGTATTTTCCCACCAAATGAACGAGCCTAGTGTTGGATTCTGTGTTTTCCCTTTGGCAAACAGCTGCTCCGTCTTTTGGGTTACGACCTCAGGGTCAATTAAACCTTCTTTTACCCAGCCGTTATAATACTTAATGGCTTCTTTAAACTCTGGCTGAACCGCTGCATAAAGGACTTTTCCATCTCTTACAATACGGTGGTCAGCTTCAAATGGAGCATCCGGCATTCCGAATAAACCAATTAAATCTCCTTCATTACCGCACCAGCCGTTATACCAAAAAGTCAACCCAATTTCATCTTTCTTACCGTTTCCGTTCGGATCCTTCTCTTTAAATGCTTTTAACACATCATGGTATTCCTCTAATGTTGTCGGCATTTTTAGGCCAAGCTTATCTAACCATGCTTTGTTGATGAACATAATATTTGGCATACCGATTAGATCCATTTCCTCAGCACGCGGAAGGGAATAAATATGCCCATCTGGTGCGGTTACAACCTTTTTCAACTCTGGTCTCTCTTCAAATAGTTTCTTTAAATTTGGTGCATATTTGTCGATTAAATCCTCTAATGGGATAATGGTGCCGTTCTGACCATATTGGGCGAGATCATGATCAGAAAAGCCTGATGAATAGAACGCATCTGGCAGGTCACCGCTTGCCAGCATTAAATTTTTCTTTTCTTGGTATCCATCTCCAGGGATATTATTCCATTTAATTTGAACGTTCGTTGCTTTTTGAAGTCGGTCAAAAATCACCATTTTCGAATAGTCAGGTGCCAGAGCTGCTTTTGGTGAAACAATGTTTAACGTAACCTGTTTGTCGACAATCGGTAAACCTGTTTTATGAAAGGCAGCATCTGCTTTTTTCTCGGAACTGGCAGAATCACTGTTTGAACAGCCAGTTAATACGAATGAAGCACTTAATCCTAAAACCAATGCCACTGCTATGCTCTTTTTCTTGTTTTTCTGAACATTTTTCTTGATTGATTTCAACATTTGTTTTTCCCCCTATTAGATCGATTAAATGGATGGCAAACTATAAATGACGTCGACCACCACCCCTTATTACAAATCATTTCGATTAACCTTTAATTCCACCGATCATAACACCCTTGACAAAGTATTTTTGAACAAATGGATAGACGATTAAAAGCGGGATGGAAGCAACAATAATCACACCGTATTTAATTAGCTCAGACACTCTTTGTTTTGCGGCCAAGGAGTCCAAATCACTGATCATCATTGTGGATGCCTGATTTTGAATTAAAATGTTTCGTAAAATCAATTGCAACGGATATAAATTTTCATTATTTAAATAGATTAAAGCATCAAAATAGGAGTTCCAGTGTCCAACGGCATAGAATAACACCATGACAGCGACAATCGGTTTTGATAACGGAAGAACAATCTTCCAGAAAAATTTCGCATCGGAACATCCATCTATTTTGGCCGCTTCTAATAACTCACCAGGAATAGAAGACTCAAAAAACGTTTTAGCTACTATCACGTTCCAGACAGCTACAGCTTTCGGCAGGATCAACGCCCACATTGTATTTAGCAAACCCAGATTCTTAACAACCAGGTATGTAGGAATGAGTCCGCCTGAGAAAAACATCGTCATGAGGAATAAAAACATAATCACATTTCTTCCATATAAATCTTTTCTTGATAATGCATAGGCAGCCATTAAGGTAAAAGAAACGTTTACAATCGTACCAACCACCGTATACATGATGGAGTTCTTATAGCCCAGCCAAATCTTGCTGTCTCCAAAGATTCGCTGATACCCTTCAAGGGTCAGCTCTTTCGGCAATAGCCATACCTTTCCTTCGTAAATCATGTTTGGGTCACTGATAGAGGCAATTACAATAAAGTACAATGGATAGACTACCAATAGTAAGATGATCGCGACCAGAAAAAAGTTAATAATATCAAAGACTATATCTTCTTTCGATCTTCTGGTAATCTTCTTATTTTTTAAGGCTAATAAACTCATTATTGATGCACCTCCTAGTTACCATAGTCCTGTTCCGGATAATTTTTTAGCGGACTTATTTACTGCGATTAGTAAAGCTAAGTTAATTACAGAATTAAATAATCCTACTGCAGCAGCAAAACTATATTGCGCCTGCTGTAACCCCATCTTATAAACATAGGTTGGAATAATCTCTGCTGCCGGCTGGTTCATTGGTGTTTGTAACAGGTAGGCCTTTTCAAAACCAATATTCATAATGTTACCAACGTTTAGGATTAATAGAATAACAGCCGTTGGCATAATCGCCGGAATATCCACATGAAAAATCCGCTGCCACTTATTTGCTCCATCCATTACCGCAGCCTCATGCAGTTCAGGGCTGACTCCTGCAAGCGCTGCTAGATATATAATCGCAGCCCATCCGGTTTCTTGCCAAACGCCTGAGGCAATATATAATGGTTTAAACCAATCAGGTTTTGCCATAAACGAAATCGGATCGCCGCCAAAAATCAGGATTAAGTTATTAATAAGCCCATTGTTTGAAAAGAAGACATAAATCATACCCGCTAAAACAACTACTGATATAAAATGCGGCGCATAAACAACTGTTTGAATAAAGCGTTTGTACTTTTCACTTCTAATTTGGTTCATCATGAGAGCTAGAAAAATTGGAAGCGGAAAACCAACGATTAGTTGTATAACGCTAAGACCAAGCGTGTTTTTGATAAGGGTCCAAAATTGATAAGATTCAAAAAATCGCTCAAAGTGTTTAAATCCAACCCACGGACTTCCCATAATTCCTTTTGTTGCCACAAAATCTTTAAAAGCAATTAATATTCCATACATCGGGACATAATGGAAAACAATAAAATAAACTAAAGCGGGTAAAAGAAACAAATAGAGCTGATAATTACTCAAGATTTTTTTTAGTTTTGATGCTTTTCTTACTTGGATGGGTGAATCGATGATCGGATTTGCCGTCCTTGCCACTTCCATATTCTTGCCTCACTTTCAATTTAGTTATATTAATTGAAACGTTTCCAATTGAAGTTAAAAAAATTATTTTGCTAAGTAGTTTTTACTTGATAAAGGATTTGGTAAAATCTTTTACTCAAATGTTTTTATTGAAACGTTTCCAATAAAGACTAAAAAACGGTACTTAACTGAGCCGTTTCTCTCAATCTTACATCATTGAGATTCAATAAAACGTTTCCAATGATGAGCTAAAAACACAGCTAAGTCGTTTCCCCTTCTCTGTACATAACAGGCAGTCTGTAAATCTGTTGCTCCAATGTTTCACCTTCAATTTTTCTTAATAGAAGTTGAACAGACATTCTTGCCATTTCTTCAATCGGCTGCCGGATCGTTGATAGAATTGGATGAAACAGCTTATTATCCTGAATTCCATCATAACCAATTACTTTTACATCCTCTGGAGTCCGCAAGCCATATTGTTTAGCTTTATCGATATATTTGGCGGCAAGCAGATCGGTATTGGCAAATATCCCGCCCACATCCTGATGTTCTTTTATTTTAAAGAAATTTTCGAAGTATTTTTCATCATTAAAAACAGCATCAAGCTCCTCATAGATGATATATTCGATACCTTGAGCCTCTGCTTCATCGATGAATCCTTTTTTCCGAAGTTCAACCTCACTATAAACATCACTATAGGTTGCAAGATATGCGGCTTTTTTAGTTCCCGCTTTCACAAGCTCTCTTACGGCAATGCGGCCGCCAGTGTAGTTATCCGAGGTTACGCATGTGATTTTTTTTCCAAAATGACGGTCAATGCTGATAATCGGAATATCAGTACTCACACTATCTTCGATGTCATTGTAAGTGATTCCAATAATGCCTGCTACTTTATTCTGATTGAGCATATCTAAATAATAAAGCTCTTTGTCGGGTCTGCCCCCACTATTGCAAAGCACCAATTTATACCCTTCTCGGTCAAGCTCATCTTCGATATAATAGGCGAGTTCTGAGAAAAATGGATGCCATACACTCGGAATCAACAGCGCAACCATTGTTGATTTTTGCATTTTAAAATTTCTTGCTACTTCGTTTGGAATATAATTTAATTGTTTGATCGCAGCATTCACTTTCTCCCGTGTTTCGTTCCTTACATTCGGATGATTGTTAATGACTCGTGAAACAGTGCCAACTCCAACTCCTGCCAGGTCTGCAACATCTTTTAAACTCGGCACTACAACTACCTCCAATATTAAAGCGATTTCATAAACTTATGATATCTCTACTTTGGAAACGTTTCAACGTTTCCATGAACCTATGATATCACCATCTTGGAAACGTTTCAACGTTTTTTTTAAAATAAATTAATTTTTCTGATTTTTTAAGATAGAATGTATTTTTTTAATGCCTCTGCTACACCGTCCTCATCATTGGAAAGTGTGATATCATTAGCAATTTGTTTCACTTGTTCCGGTGCATTTCCCATGGCAATTCCAAGTCCCGCAAATTCGATCATATTCATATCGTTATAGTTGTCGCCTATTGCGATAATCTCGTTTTTTAGGATATCAAACTCTTTGCATAAAAATTCAATGGCAGAAGTTTTGGTTGTATGTTTGGGCATTATTTCTAAGTAGGTAGGTTTTGAAGGATAAATATTTAAATGATTAGAAAGATATTCTTTCATTTTTGTATCCAATTGTTGGATATCTGGAGATTCAGCCATACATAAAATTTTATTAGGTCCAGTACTTTCTTGCTCCCAAATAGTAAATAGGTTACTAAAATCGGATATAGCAGGAGTAATATTCGTAATTTCACTCTCTTGTTTTGCCCAATCATCCATTTTTTCTATATACCATTCATCATCCTTGTATAAACTGATATGTATGCCGATACTTTTGACAATGTTATACACCTGCTTAACATCTGAAACTGGTATCGTAATGTTTAATAGTGTATCACGATTATTCCAAATTAACGCACCGCTGTAACAAATAATTGGCTGTACGATATTTAACGCTTGCTGCAAGAACTTTATCCCTTTAGGCATTCTTGCAGAAACTAAGATGACTGGAATATATTTTTGATTTGCAACATTCTGAATGACTTGTTTCGTTTTGTCAGAAATCTCATGCCTGGAATTCAGCAATGTTCCATCAATATCCAAACATACCATTTTGAAATTACCCATATGAATCCCCCTAGTCCTTAATAAAATGTTTTTAGTCGGAATTTATAACAAGTGTCTAAATTTTTAGTAAGCTAATATATCAATTATATCGTCGATTTGAAGATCATGAATATATTGTCAATAAAAATTGGTTTTCTTCTTTAAGTTAACTAATTTTGTCCTTTTACCTTTATGAACTGACACATCTCATTACCGCGCTGTGAATGGAATAGCTTCCAGTAATACTCCTTACGCCTAATTAATTCGTCATGGGATCCCTCCTCTATGATTCTACCTTTTTCAATGAAAGTAGCCGCGGTCGAACACATACATGCATTCCTTGTCATCAACCAGCACTTCCAGTTGGCCGCGATCGTGTTCCTTGGCGTTCGTCAAGACCGCCTGATCGGGGTAGGAACAGCCATTTTCCATGAACATGAGCCGCAGATGAAGCTTGATGCCGGACTTGGTTTGCCCGAACGCCGCCCATCGGTGGTTATTCAAGTTCAAAGGCAATGTGCTGGAATCGATGATCTTCAGCGGAACGGTCCGTTTGCGACGCATCTGGAAATCCGTCGCTTCGTGGATCTGTGCGACCAGCTCGAGAAAGATGACCTGGAAGAACTCCGTCGGCACTTTGCGCAACCGTCTGCCGAGCTGGGAAAAGCTGATGGAATCCAACCCTTTGGCTTCCTGCAGTTCCTCAGAAAAGACGCTGTCGCTGACGGCGCGCAGACTTTCTGTTTCGTGAAGCTGTGCGTACAAGAGTAACTTCGTGAAAGAAGCCATGTGGAGCTTCTTTGTATAGTAATCGAGACAATGGAGCTGGACCTGTTCCGTAAATAATTCATTGGAAATCGGCGATGCCCGGTTTTATAATCCTAGAAGACCTCATTCTACCATTGTCATGCTTTCTCCAAACTTAAAAGAAGACATTTTCTGGCAGTCTTCCTAAAGAAACATTCCTTTTTTCTGTCTACTTTATTGGCATATATCCAAATATGGGAAACACTATAAAAAGAGGCACTTCCATCGCGAGGAAGCACCCCAAAAATTAAAGACAAACGAAATAATTCAAGTGTCCGACTTGCAATTGAAACTTTGGAACAAAAACTACCACAAAAACATAGTTGAATATATTATTTATGCTCCTGGCGTTGGAGTGGCTCTGAATGCATTTACAGTCTTGTCCATAACAACCTGTGCATCACTTCCCGAATCAAGAATCGTATTTTGAAGCGATTCTTTTTCTACCAATACTGTTGTTACGGTAAGCGGCTCTGATGCTTCGGTAGTCAACAAAGCGTCTACTTGCGCAGAGAAACATGAATCACTTATCTTGGCATGAACCTCCGTGGCAACAACATGATTATTAGAAATATAATTTCCATTACCCGAAACAATACGTATGATTACAGGTGTTGCACCTACCGGCTTGATGTTCTGAGTATTAATTACTTCAGAAAAGTGATTAGCAATTACAGAATTATTATTGCCACTTATATAGAGGAGACCATACAAATCATCTAAACCATTGTCTATTCCCACAAAAGGAGTCCAAGGTTCATGGTCACGTAAAAAGTGATTTGTAGAAACCAAGTTTTCCGAGCAATTTTCCCTGAATACCACCATTCCTGGATAAAATGAATGAAGTCTATTATTTGTGATACTGGAACGTGTCACACCATCAAAATAGATACTGCTCGCACCTCGTGGAAAAACATTATTCGCTGTAATCAAAAGTCCACCAAAATTTTGAGCGTAAATTGAATATCCTTTAAAACCGGCTCCTATCAAGTTATCGGTTATTTTTGAAGCCTGTCCCCAACCTCGTAGTTCTATACAGTTACCACATTCAGCTATGAAATTATCATGTATAGTCAGTGCATCTGCATGATAAATAGTAATTCCATGCTCTAAATACACAAACCCCATGCCTGTAATCCGAAATGAGTCACAAGCACTTGCAACATAAATACCCGTTTTCCCGTTAGTGTATGTGTTTTCCGGATTTGTTTCTCCTGAACCATCTTCAATAAAATGCAAGCCATCAATACAAAAGTCAGAAAACTCTACCGAACTTATTCGGGGATTTCCACTTCTTTCAACATAAAATGCAGCTCCTTTATATTCCTCGTCATTTACTTCTAGGGGAATATCTACGAGTATGCGACTTCCTCCCGGCCACAATTCATGCAAATCCGCCCATTTATTCTCAGAAGTATTAAAACGAATACTCGAAGATGTAAACCCGTGTCCAGAACCCATAATTTTAAGATAACTGATGTCTATAACTACTTGACTGCCAAGATGATAATCTCCCGGTGGAATATAGATAACCGCACCCGGCTTTCCGCCTTTATTCACATCAGTGTCCGTTTGCCTACTTTTAATATCTGCTATAATGCTATTGATTACCTCACCAATATCCTCATACGGATTACCGACAGGCCACTCTGTTACGTCGTAATAATTTTTACTAGCCATAAATAAATTCTCCTATCAATTTAGTGTGTTTGTTCATAAACTACTTTTTCCTTGATATAGCTGGAAGTAAAGCCTTACGAATTCGTGCTTTTCCTGCAGCTTTTCTGAGATTCTCCTATACCTTTTGAAGCACCCGTTAAAATAAAATAATTCACTGTTCCATCTCCCATTTTCCAAAAGATATAGTTATATTCTCTGAATTTATATAAAATTCCTTTTATAATATATATCCAGTGTTTTTGAGAATTTTATTCAATTAAATGGCCCGATTGTGGAATAAAACTTAGATTTTTAAACGACTTTATTGCTAAAACATCCATTAGTTTTTTCAAACTGTCGTTATATTTGCACCAGAACCCTTTTTCTTGTTTTTAAATAGATTCGTATGCATCTTTATTACCTTCTTTAGCCCTATGCTGTCGTTTATATACGAATTTTGATAAACTGACACTGCCTTCATATAAGAGTAATAAAGGTATACTTACAAGGATATCTGATAGAAAATCTGGTGGCGTAATCAAAATTGAAACGACGATTAATATGAAGTAGGCATATTTTCGGATTTTTTGCAGACGGTACGGATTGATAATTCCTAAGCTTGTTAAAAACAGCATGACAACGGGTAGTTCAAACAAAAAACAGCAGAAAGACGAGGAAAGTAATGATAATACGTTTGCGCAGCTCTTCCAAGTGTTGAACTATGTGCATGTCTCGATCTTCCAACATAATCACTCCATAAAAAAAGAGATGTAAGACGGATCTACATCTCCTCTTAATTTATTTATCTCATTTTTCTTTTTTACTAGATGTCTCCTCATTAAGATCATCTGTCACAATCTCTCTAGTAGACTTTTTAAATTCCCTTAAAGTTGAGCCAAATGCTCTTCCGATTTCCGGTAATTTAGAAGGACCGAAAATGATAAGCGCGAGTGTTAAGATAAGTATTAACCCTGGAATTCCGATATTTTGCATCATATTTTCCTCCTAGTAGTTAAATCTTGTAATTCTTTTTTAGACATTTATTGTTATTTTCAGAATGGTTTAATTCTGCTCCAATTCCTAAGAATAAAGCGCCCAAAATTGGAGAGAAGATTTATAGATCTTTTGTACTGTTTGGATAGTTTATGATATTGGTAAGATGAATGCATTCGAATTAAAAAAACCTCATCCAAACACGAGCCAGGTTGTGATTCCACGAAAGACGTATTTTTTAGGTATGCTCTGCTATTGTGAAATAGAGTAATAGCAGAGTAATAAATTACCAAACGATTATTGTATTTGAACTAGATTTATCTACATCAAGCGATGACGCAGAATGAACAATACGTGTATCCACGCAGGAACCATTGACTACAACTTTTCGATTCGAAGAAATACCATAAATCTTGGTATTAGTCACCCAGTTTCCATTACCACCCATAATTAAGATACGAGTGTCATTTTCTGGTTGAGCAGAATTGATAGTTGACGCAGTGATATGATTATCATTTCCATTAACATGAATCAGTCCATAAAGACCATCACGCCCAATAGGGTCACCATCAATATTCCAGTTACCTGCACCATCTCTGAGCGCTTGCACTTTCCCAGAAAACAAATTTCCATTTCCTTTAATAATAACAGCACCAGTGTAGTAGCTTTGGATATTATTTCCTGCAAACGTACAGTCATTGGCTCCTATAGCTTCTAAACATACATATCCATCAGGATAGATGTTGTTACCTACAATATTTGCCCATTTAGGATTTTCTAAAAATACACTTTTTCCTGACGGTTGTGCTCCAAAGTGGTTATTAGCTACTAATAATTGCTGAGAAGAACCGACCGCAAGAAGTCCATTACGAACTTCTGAAATCCAACAGCCTCTTACCATGCCTGCGTCAGCTCCACTTAATTTTAAACCTGTATCTACGTTGATAGTTGAAACACCAATAATATGAACTGCATCATTATCTTGGTCGATACTAATAGCAGTTTGACCTTGGTTTGTTCCACGACCTTGAATCAAAAAGTTTTCCAGTTGAATCGAAGATACTCGTGGTGCTCCAGCGCGTTTTTCAGAAAGGATACCTATTTTAAAATCAACAGTAGCATCACCTAATACAAGTTTACTTCCTCCACCTGGATGATTTAGAGCTGGTTGATCTGGACCTGGTGGTTCTTCGGCATCGACATTCGAACGTGTACCTGCATTAACGCCTCTGATTGTCACATAAGAGCGATTAATTTTAATTGGTGCATAAATCCACATTTCTCCTGCTGGTAATTCAATGACTCCTCCAGATGGAGGCATAGTATTAATAAGATCATTAATAATGTCTGCGTTGCGACGAAAAGTGGGGTCATTTAACTTTGCTCCATAATCTACTGGGTTAAGTGTCATAGTTCGAGGAGTGAGAGCGCTTACTTCTTTTGCCTTAAAAGGAAAACCGCTTAAAAATACTAATAACCAAACAGATGATCCTACTACAAAGTTCCTTCGTTCTTTTGAATATGACTTTTTAATAGATTTATTTGTTTCCATATTGCCCTCCCATTAATTGGCTAAAAATCAATAATTTTCCCGTTGGGGCTTATAAATTTTCAAAACATATTTTTATGCCATTAGTTGCTCCATATTTTGGTTCTGGTGCAAATAGGATTTGTTAGAAACATAGGACCTCAATATCCTTTTCATCTTACAGGCTATCAAATGAATCGATAGCCTGTACAGGTGCCTCATTGCTATTATTGTTTTTTAGGAGTGTATTTAATCTGATTGAATACACTTGTAGAGTGCCATACATTTAATCCGGCATAGCCTTCTTTAAATGCACTGTCTACTGTATCAATAACAAGCTTGTCATCCAGATAAACTTTAATACTTTCACCTTTTGTAACAACTTTCAGGTGATAATCTGTGTTTGCTTTTAATTGTAGTTTTCCATTGTCATTGTAAACAGCGAGATCCGTGCCTCTTCCATCGGCAAACTTAACTAGTTTCACCGTATTGTTGAGAACATCAACATTTGCAACATAGGCATTTTTCGCATCTGCATCAGAGCGGAATACTAACGCACCGGCCCCGATTGGATTCCCAACTGTATCTTTGGATGGATCATTTGGATGGGAATCAGTATCAAGTACTTTAATTTTTGTTTCATACGTAAAATCACTGCCTTTTTCGTTTGAAAGAATAAACGCATCTCCTTGACTTTGACCTTGCTTTCCGGCAATCGTATCGGTCCAAAGACCATTCACTGTTGTCCATCCTGACATTTTTGTATGAACAGGGCTCTTTCCCCAAATGGACTTTAATGGGTAAACATCAAGTGATTTTAATTTGACTTCTCCGCCCTTACTATAAAGCTCTAAACCGTTGCTTGACGGAAGCGGAAACAGTTGATCGGTAATAACGCTTGCCCCTTCGTTTCCAAAGACTTCAGCAGAGGAGCGATCTAAGAAAATATGCATTTTTACCGTTCCGTCTGTTGAACTCATTGGAGCAGTGTGCTTTCCTTTTACATTCTGTCCAAAGTTAAAGCCTCCGGAATTCGTTCGGTCAACAAATAGTTTCTGGCTGCTTACATCATAACCGATTGTAGCTTGTTCCGTACTTCCTTTACGAACCTGGAGTCCAAACTCCGTTGCTTTTGTACTGGAAACATCAAATTCCGCAATGATTTCAAAAGTATCTCCGGTAATTCCTGAAAGAAGATTACTATTTCCGGAAATTGTCTTATTCTCAAACGATGTTTTCTCTTGATGCTTGCGAATTCCTTGCAAAGAAATTGGTGTTTGTTTTAAACGAAGCCCTTCTGTCGTTTTCGTTAACTCTAATTCCCTAGGTAGCGATGTAGAACTTCTCCATGTCGTAGTTGGTGTATTGTTTGCATACTGCCAGTTGCTCATCCAGCCAAGCCAATACTTCTCCCCGTTTTTACCTTCAATCCCGCTCCATTCTACCCCTGCATAAAAATCTGCACCGTAGTCAGACCACAATGTCTGCTGAGGCGGGTTTTCACTTTTAAATGTTTTTCCGTCGAAATCACCGACAAAGTATTGCATACCTGAGCCGCCAGCTGGCGCACCATCATTAATACTTACTTGCAACACCCATTTTTTGTTGTTCGGATTTCCGTCCACCGGTAGTTGAAATAATGCAGGGCACTCCCATATACCATTGTTACTTCCGTAAGTAGACGCTATCCAGTCACCTGTCACTGTATTCCAGTCAGTTAACTTTCCGTTATCTCTTTGTTCTGCAACCTGAGATTCTTGTTCTTGTGCTACATTGTCAACTTGTGCAGGCATGTTACCCGTATTATATACGTTAACATCATCAATATTAATATGGCCCCAGCCCCCTGTAGCATTATCGACCACTTTGATATATAATACTTCCCCTAAATACTTTGACGCGTCCCACACATAACGTTGATACTTTTCATCAGCAAATTTCGTATTTGCCTGGCGAATCAATTCTTTGTCATCAGAGGCTCTTACTAAGGCAACATAGCGGTTTGCAATGTCATTTCCGCCACCGATTAATAAATTGATTTCACCGGAACCGCTCAGCTTAAAGTAAGAAGAATTCAATTCTCCTGTCGCATCGTCTCCATTATGTTTGTCGGAAAACCCCCATAAATGGTATTTTCCATTTTTTCCAAAGGGACCGCCCCAATATGTTGTCGTGTCGCTCACATGATCGTTTGTAAACGCATCTCCTCTTACCACTTTCCAGCCAGTCAAATCTCCTGTTTCAAAATCGTGATTTTCAATTTCCTTTGCGTCTGTCACAATATATTTGCCTGTATTAACATTTTGGAACAATGCAGAAGAGTTCCCAACATGTAAACCGAACAAACCGCTTGAAAAGGTTGCATCATTTACATCATGAATAAGATTATCGTCTACATATACTTTGATTTGATCACCAGCTGCTTTTACCTTCAGTCGATATTTTTGATCCGTATCGATCTTAGTATTTTTTTCCGCAATCACAGTGGCAGTTCCATTTTCAAGCTTCATTAGCTTGATTGTATCAGTTGAGGCATCCATGCTAGCAACATATCCATTCTTAGCATCTGCATCAGCGCGGAATACAAGAGCACCTGAACCACCCTTATCACCTACAATGGTGATTTCTGTCTCGTAACTAAATTGATCTCCCTGATCTTCACTCATAATAAATCCATCACTGTCAGCGCTTCCACTTTTACCATCAATTGTATCATTCCATGTACCATTTACTGTTTTCCATCCAGACAAGTTCGTCACAAAGTTGGTTTTGTTCATAAATTCCACATTACGAAACGCAGCGGTAGAATTCCATGCCGTTAATCCAAACTGCCCATTTTCAAAGGATGAGTCTGTACCTTCAACAGCTTGTTTACCATTGAGGGAGACTTTTAAATGGCTTGCCTCTGCCTCCACCTTTACATGATAAGTTTGGGAAGTTTCGAGAGTCATTGACTTTGAAGCAATATCAGTTACCTTTCCCTGATCGATTTTACTTAGCGTTACGAGATCTTTTTCAGCATCCACTTTTGCCATATATGCGCTGGTTGCGTCTTTATTTGAGCGAAAAACAACCCCTCCTGCTCCTTCTCGACCATTTTTTTCAACAAGAGTGATATCCCCTTCTAGCGTAAAAGATCCGCCCTTTTGAGGTGACAAGGTATACGAGTAAGCACCAGGCTGTCCATTTGCTTGAATACCGCCATCAGGACCAAACTCGCTTGCATATTTCCAATGTTTCAAATCTGGAGAAGTATAGAACATCACTCTATCCTTCGCAGCTAAAGACATTACCCATTGATTTGTCTCATCATGCCAAAAAACCTTTGGATCGCGCCAGTCAGGAATCGGGGCATCCGGCATAACAGGATTACCCTCATACTTTTTCCATGTCCTTCCTTTATCATTGCTGTACGCAATACTTTGAACTTGTCCCTTTTCCCCAGAATGAGTAAAGATTGCAACCATTGCTTCTTTACCAAATCCCGCCGTATTGTTCCAATCAATAACCGCACTTCCCGAGAAGATATCCCCATTTTCATCAGGAGATAAGGCAATAGGAAGATGTTCCCAGTGTACTAAATCCGTACTGACAGCATGCCCCCAATGCATCGGTCCCCATGTTGTTCCATATGGATGATACTGATAAAACAAATGATATTCACCCTTATAATAAACCATCCCATTTGGATCATTCATCCAGTTCGCTTCGGGAGAAAAATGAAATTGGTTACGATACGGCTCATTATAATAACCTGGATCTTCTGCAAATGCGTTAGTTGTTAATGGCAAACATAAGACCGTGAAACAAATTAATAGAATACTAAACCTTCTCTTCAGTTTAAACACATCCCAATTAATAGATTTGAAATTCTTATGTGATGTTCTTTGATGAGAATTAAGCTGCACTATTTCCACGTAAGCGATCTAATAAAACTGCGGCAACAATTACTCCACCTTTGACAACAAGCTGCCAATAATAGTTAACGTCCATTAGAGTTAAGCCATTACTAATAACGCCCATAATTAATACCCCAATGATCGTTGCTTGTATCTTTCCTTTACCACCTGTTAGACTAGTTCCACCCAAAATAACCGCGGCAATTGCATCTAACTCATACATTTGTCCTGCAGTTGGTTGACCAGAATACAACCTGCCAGCTAAAACGACCCCACCTAAACCTGCTAATAATCCACTGATGGAATACACATTAATTAATGACTTCTCAACCTTAATCCCTGTTAATCGTGCTGCTTCTTCATTTCCACCAATGGCATAAATATGGCGGCCAAACATGGTATACTTTAAAACATAAAACATAACGATATAAACAAAAACCATGATATAGATAGGAGTTGG
>NZ_JAGGQW010000026.1:0-23542 GCF_018613065.1 Bacillus sp. ISL-7
AGTTTTTCAGTGCCCTCGCTTAGCGCCGAGGAGGCTCTCCAAACCGCCCGCGGAAAGCGAAGCGCCTGGAGTGCAAATCAACAGACAAGTTTTACATAGCCTAACCGAGAGTGAGTATAGCACGGGCAAATTTTGGTGTAAATGGCATTAAGTTGACGTGTTAAAGGGTTAAAATTTTTATTAGCATTTGCCAATAATGGGGTTTTGATAAGGAATTTATGATTCAATACGCTGTCATTTGTTTTGCTAAAACATTATCAATAAATGTTATAATATGTTGAAATGGAGGTGTACCATATGGAGCAGTTGTTACGACAAATGATGGAACAAATGAATCAACAGTTTGATAAAATTGATCAACGCTTTACCGCAATTGATAAGCGATTTGATGCTATGGATGACCGTTTTGATAAAATTGAACGTAGACTTGATGCTATGGATGACCGGTTTGATAATATTGAACTTAGACTTGATGCTATGGATGATCGGTTTGATGCTATGGATCAGCGGTTTAATGCTATGGATCAGCGGTTTGATTCGATGGATAATGAATTCATTGGTGTGAAACAACGGTTAGACAAAGTAGAAGCAAGTATTCACTCACTCGAGGATACGGTTAAAAATAATGCCACGGAATTTAGGAGTTATTTCAGACACATCGATAACAAATTGGAACATCATGATAAAATGTTTGAAATGCTTTCTGCAGAAGTGTAAATTCAAAATTTTAGGTAAATCCACTTAAACCACAAAGTAACGATCACACAACCTTCACCATGATCGGCAAATACATCCCAAAAAATAAGCCTTTGCCGAATGGGTCAGCAAAGGCTTGATACATTTATTTCAAATCCTTGTTTAAAAAATTCCCGTTTTACGAAATCCTCGACCTTAGATACGCATCAATAAACTGATCCAGATCCCCGTCCATCACAGCTTGAACATTTCCGCTCTCGGCACTGGTCCGGTGGTCTTTCACCATCGAATACGGATGGAAGACGTAAGAACGGATTTGACTTCCCCAGCCGATCTCCTTCTGTTCGCCACGAATTTCCAGAAGCTCTTGTTCTTGACGCTCAATTTCCAATTGATATAACTTAGATTTCAGCATTTTCATTGCCGCATCACGGTTTTTAATCTGTGAGCGCTCTGATTGGCAAGTGACGACAACATTCGTTGGCAGGTGGGTAATCCGGACGGCGGAATCCGTGGTGTTGATATGCTGTCCACCCGCTCCAGTCGCACGATACGTATCAATTTTTAAATCTTCTGTCCGAACTTCGATTTGAATGTCATCATTTAACTCAGGCATCACTTCACAGGATACGAACGAAGTATGGCGACGGCCTGAGGAATCAAATGGGGAAATCCTTACCAGACGGTGAACCCCTTTTTCCGCCTTCAGGTAGCCATAGGCATTATGACCTTTGATCGCAAGCGTAACACTCTTAATCCCAGCTTCATCCCCAGGCAAGTAATCGAGTGTCTCGACCTTAAAGCCCTTTTTCTCAGCCCAACGGGTATACATCCTGAGCAGCATCGAACCCCAGTCCTGTGATTCTGTTCCGCCTGCACCTGGGTGAAGCTCCAAAATCGCATTATTTTTATCATACTCCTCACTCAAGAGAAGCTGCAGTTCAAATTGACTCAAGCGCCCTGTAAGCTGCCCGAGCTCATCTTCCAACTCGGTCCGCAATTCTTCATCATTTTCTTCTTTAACAAGCTCATAAGTTAATTCCAAATTTTCAAAGCTCTCATTAAGCTTATAAAATTCATGGACCTGGTCCTTCAATCCGTTTGCTTCACTAATGACGGTCTGAGCTGCTTGCTGATCATTCCAAAAGTCAGGATGCAGCATCTCATCATCTAGCTCAGCAATTCTCGCTTCCTTATTTTCAAGGTCAAAGAGACCCCCTAAAGTCCGCTAATTTCTTAGCTGTTCTTTCAAGTTCATTACGAATTTCTGCTAATTCCATTTTCTTCACCTCTATAAAAATTAAAAATATGACCTCTATTGTATCTTATACCGAAAATCAATTGTCAGTTCCTTAACCATTATAGCGTGATAACCGTATAAAATTCAAAGTTTGGTCTTAAAAAAGCACAAACCTGTTGTTAAGGAATGATCGACAAATCTTTATTTGGATCATCCAAGACTTAAAATATCATTTCAATCAAATTTCATTAGTATTTTTATATTTCTGCCTGTCAAAAATGGTACTATTAAATTAAGTGGAAAGTGGATGAAATCCACTTTATTTCAGCTGTTTTATACATAATTCACCTTTTAACATGAATGAACATACTACATCATGCAATTAATTAGTGCGCTGGATAAATAAATAGGGTAATCAAAGGAGCGGAATGAGTTGGAGAAAATAAACCGAAATGGTCCTTGTCCATGCGGAAGTGGGAAAAAGTATAAAAAGTGTTGCGGGGCTAATGAAGCCGTATCGATTACCGATATGATTGATAGTGAAATCGACGTCCTGCAAAAGCATATCCTCCATTATGCTTACTATCACTTCGGGCCAGAAATA
The DNA here is from genome assembly GCF_018613065.1 of Bacillus sp. ISL-7. The sequence continues at coordinate 2,541 of NZ_JAGGQW010000026.1, forward strand.
CAAGAGGATTTCGAAGTCCTTGAAGAAATGATTGAAATCGATAATGAACAGGAACGAGAATTTTATGAGTTGATTCATGCCATTTGGTTTACTCTTTTTGAAGGATTAGATGATGGGGAAACCATTATCGAGAAGTTTATTGCGGCTGAGATTGGGAAAATTAAACGGCCTAAATTAAGAAAGATTTTACAAACATGGACGGAAGCTCGAACGATTGCTGGAAAAATCCTGGCTGTTGAAAATAATAGAGTAACGGTGGAGGACGGCTTTACCGCTGAAGAGTTTGAAGCAATCATTGCGAATGTACCTATCACGGTTGAAGAAGGTTCCTTCTTCGTAGGAATCTTAGTTCCCTATGACCAAAATTATGTCTTCTTTCCATCTCCCTTTGATTTACCAGACCTAAAACCTGAAGATGCTTTTTCATACATTGAGGTTAGCAGTATCGAAGCAGATTACGACTCACCCCAGGAATACTTGACTGACTTTTTCCTGGAGGTCTTGAGCGAACTTCCGGTGGTCGGCAATTTTTTGGAAATCGATGAAATGGATTGGCCGGCACCAATCTATAAAGAAGTCGCCAATATCTTTAAGCAAAAGCTGGAATCTCTTGATGTACCAGCATCCATAGTCGATACGGGGGTTATTCTTTGGATGAGTTTTTGCCAGAAAAGGCAAAAGCGAATCCAAAATCCGAATCTGTATGTTGCCGCCCTCCATTATTTACTGTCAACGATTGCACCGTTAGAAAAAACGTATACTCAAAAGGAGCTCGCCAAGCTGTATAGTGTTTCTACTGGGTCTGTTTCCTCCATATTCACGGAGTTGGAAACGGTATTACATCCAGAAATTGCCGAGTTGATTGGAATGGTTTATGGGTTAGATGAAGCGCCCCTACTGCCGCCATTTGAAAAGGCACCTGTTATTGATTTCCCAAGAAAAAGCGCGCCCGCAGCTGAAGAATCAAGGAAAACAGAAGCGATGCGGGATTCATCTGTTCAAACACTTACACTTGTCGATACTTCATCAAAAAAAACTAAAAGTCCAGTTCGTAAAGTTTCAAAGCGGGATGAAGAGCGGGCTAGAAATTTAATTTACGACGCCTATCAATCGGACGGCCAGCAGCGTTATAAACTGGCTGAAGAAGCAGTAAAGCTAAATCCAAATTGTTCGGATGCCTATGTCATCCTTGCTGAAAAAACAAAAAGTCTTGAAGAAGCCATCTTGCTCTATGAAAAAGGCATCCAGGCGGGGGAACGAGAACTTGGTAAAGCGTTTTTCAAGGAGAACAAAGGGTACTTCTGGGGGTTAATTGAAACAAGACCCTTCATGCGTGCGAAACTACATTACGCAGAGGCCTTGTCTCTGATCGGAAAAATAAACGAGGCCATCCTCCAATATGAAGAATTGCTGGAACTCAATCCAATGGATAACCAAGGCGTTCGTTACTCGTTGTTTGTAGCCTACCTAGATGCGGGAGACACTCAGAAAGCTAGTGACTTGCTCTACCAATATGAAGAGGAGTCAGCCCAAACTTCATACAATAAGTTGTTGCTTGAGATCCAAGAAAGAGGCTTTACGGCGAAGGCCGCGAAACTGCTGAAGGAAGCAAAAAAGGATAATAAGTATGTGATTAGCTATTTAACAGGCAAAAAACGCCTGCCTGCTTATCCCCCTGACTATTATGGTTTTGGTGATGAAAATGAAGCGATTGTTTATGCAGATATGCATTTGCATTTGTGGAAGAAGATTGATGGGCTGGTTGAGTGGTTGAAAGGGAAATAAGTCTGGACGAATAGCCCCCTCACATTATATTTAAAGCCCCTGGCAGCTCTAGTTGGAGTTACCGGGGGCTTTTGTATAGGTTGGAAAACCTCTTGGAATTTCCCCAATGTATTTAGTTAGAACAGATTAATGCCATAAGAAAGGCAATCGATGAAAATTGAGTTTTAGAACAAAAAAGTTTGTAAACAAGACCGAGAGGGGCACATCCCCCTTTCGTTTTGTTTAATTCAAATTCCTCTTTCGGTTTCAAACTTGGCAAAACCTGTGAAACCTTTAGCAATTTTCTATTTTGCACCATAATAGTAATAGTAGTCATTTTTTTGGATGGCTTTATTGTTTAAAACCACTCCTAGTAGTTTGCTTTGTGAATTCACAAGTAATTCTTTTGCCCTTTTTGCTGGCTCCATCTCGGTTTTGCCACTGGATACAACAAGGATTGACCCATCACACTGATTTGCAATGACTTTGGCATCTGTAACCGCCAATAGAGGAGGGGTATCGAAAAAGATATAATCGAATTCTTCCCTAGCATCCTGAATAAACTGTGTCATATTTTTAGAACTTAATAATTCTGACGGATTCGGTGGTATTGGCCCACTGGTAATGATAAATAGATTTTTCTCCTTTGTTTCCTTAACCGCTTCTTCAATAGATAATTGCCTTGTTAATACAGAAGTAAATCCATTTAGATTACTAACTCCAAAGGTATGGTGGACTGTCGGCTTTCTAAGGTCAGCATCTACGAGTAAAACTTTTAATCCAAGTTGAGCAAAAGTAGCAGCAAGGTTTGCAGTTGTCGTTGACTTCCCTTCACCAGGCCCAGAGGATGTTACCAAAATTGTCTTTAATTCTTGGTCAACCGAAGAATATTGTATATTGGTACGTATAGTCCTGTACTGCTCGGAAATAGGCGATTTCGAGTCAATTGTTGTAATGAGATTTCTACTTTTATTAAGTTTTTGTTTCTTTCTTCTATTAAAATTAAACACCAAAGGTCGCTCCTCTTTGCTTAGATTTCCTTAATTCAGCGCGCGTATTTTTCTCTACAATGCTATGGTTATCCATCAGTGCAATAACACCGATTAGAGGAAGCCCTAGTATTCTCTCAATATCCTGCTCATTTTTAAGTGTAGTATTGAAGTACTCAAGTAAGAATGCACTGCCCACACCTGCCATGAGGCCCACTACACATGCGATGGCAATATTTAATATTGGTTTTGGCTTAATTGGGGATGGTTCTTTTTCCAAGTTTGCTTCCGCTAAAATGCTTATATTATCGACATTCATTATTTTACTAATTTCACCTTTGAACACATTTACGGTTTCGTTGGCTATTAGTGCAGCTTCTTTTGGATCCTTATCCTGGACAGATATTGTTACCACCTGGGAATTCTTTTCGTTCATTACAGTAATTTTTCCAATGAGTTCTGCAGTTGTCGTATTCAAATTTAATTCATTCACTACCTTATTTAAAATAGCTGGACTCTTAATAATTACGTTGTATGTATTAATTAACTGGAGGTTTGTTTGCACTTCGTTGTAATTGTAAAGTGTTTGCTCATTTCTAGATTGATTTACAAGAATTTGTGTGGAAGCTTGGTAAGTAGGAGTTATGACAAAGTAACTGATGATCCCACTAATAATCATTGCTATAAATGTTACAGACAGGATTAACTCTTTTCGTTTTGTAAAGGTACCTAATAGTTCTTTCAGACTTATGGTCTCTTCCATCTTTCGCCCCCAAATATTAATAAAGCCAATGACATCTTATCATAGCCCGTTATACTTATTGGGAATTTGTCTAATAGTTCGGAAATTCGACAAACATTATATCCGTAAAACAATTTTTCGTTCACTTGACAAACATCTAATATAGTAATTAGTTGATTAGCAAATTTATTACAGTAAATAACTTCGTTAAGGACGTATGCCAAAACCCTCATTATTGTTATATTGCAAAAATTTCGCAATATATCTACAAAAGTGCCAATATAGAGAAGTAAAGGTTAATTTTTAAAAAAGGCCCTCCATCTTTTAAAGAATGACTGTTTTTGTTGATAAATGCATACTTTTTTACAACAAATATCTTCATTAAATACAATATTTAATGAAAACCTTGGTACAAAATACAAAAAACCGAGAGGTAATTTCCACTCGATTATTTTATGGACTATAGATTGTTATAGGACCATGCACGGCCTCAATAAATGAATTGTTATTGCTATGACATGTTGAACAGACTTCTGCACTGGTATTCGCGTGACCTAATTTTGCCCGCTCATTCGTGGTAATGATTGAATCACCATTTTCATCATAAATCGCTTTACCAGTAATACCGTAAATTGATGCTTTACCATTGTGGCAAGCTATGCAGAAATCTCGTTTCTTTAAATCAGTCCAATCTTCTTCCTTGTTAAGAGAAAAATCACTTTGATTTTCATGGCCTAGTTTATCTTTTAATAATAGAATATTTTTTGCCCCATGTGTTTCATGACACTCCGCACAAGGGATTTGGCCATTTAGTATACTACCGTCAATGGCGGTGATGATATGTTTTGAATCCTCATTTGTATAAGAGCTTAATATGTCTTTTGCATTTTTTACTTTGTTCTCGTTGTTATGACAGCTAAAACATAAGTTGTAATCCTCAACTTCTGATATGACACTTGTTGGATCGCCCCTTACTTGTTCTGTTTTTGTTATTTCTCCTATTGCATTAGTTTGTTTCTTAAAGTTCAGAACTTTATAACCACCTGTCTCTTCTGCCTTCTTTTTATATGAAGAGGTATACCTTCCATGACATGATTCACATAGTTGGATATTACTATCAATCTTGCCTACAGCGATATCTTCCCATTTATCTTCAGGTTGATGTTCATAGACAAAATGGGCTTTTAATAAGTTAGGATTTTCTTGGCTCCAAGATAAATGTGGATTATGGCAGGATGTACAGGAACCTGCTTTAGTTTTTTGATCTAATCCTAGTTGAGTATCATGTTTATTCGTTATAGCGTTTCCGGCCTTAACTGGGCTTGTTATAGTTCCATCATGACAAGCCAAACAATAACCTTCCTTTACATCTTTGCCTTCCAAGCTTTCGTTCGTTGCTACATGGGTATTATGGCAGACACTACAGCTGTTGGTATTATTGTTATAAAATCCATGGGGCTGCTCTCGTAAATCTTTCATTTCTTCGAGTGTGTAGCCGTTAATAGGATGATTTTTCACCTGATTGGTTACAGTTGAGAATTTCTTAATTAAAGGAAAAAAAATACGTCCATCATCTGCTAAAAGTGTCGAGTCATTAGGTAGGCCATTAGAAAACAAACTAGAATTAAATTTCAAATAATATGTTTCCCCTGGATTGAGATTATTCAAGGATATTTCAATTTTATTATTAGTAGTTCTAGGTTTAACCGTACTCTCGACTGATTCATTGTTTTTATCATAAACAATGATTGGATTAACAATCGTATGTAAAAGGTCTTCACTAAGTTCAATGACAATGGTTTGATTTAGGGAAACTCTAGTTATGTCGTCTATGTTCAAAATATCAATATCTGCAGTTACATCTTCATCTCTGAAACCCCCGTCAGCATCGTACACTTTCTCTCTGTATTTGAAGACATTCATTGTAATAGATTTTATATATGGACGTTGAACAGGAATAGTTGTTGTATTATTCAACTCATCAGTGGCTTGTATTTTCACATTGTTCTGTTTAATAGATAATATATCGGTTGTAAATGTCCAATTTCCAGATATAGGAGTCAATGCTATTTCTCGATCAGGATAGATTAATTTCATTGTTATTGGCTTATCTAAAGCCTGATTATCAGAAACCACCCCATTCACTTGAACTCCAGTGCTAGTTAAAGTAATACTCTTTACAATAATGGAAGGCGGGATTGTATCTGTTTCTGAAACTGATTCTTCAGTTGTAACTGGTGGTTCTTCATTAGTAACTGTGTCTTCAGTTATAATGGGTTCTTCAATAGTAACAGGGGCTTCAGTTGTAATTGGTTCTTCAACAGTAACAGGGGCTTCAGTTGTAATTGGTTCTTCAACAATAGCCGGGTTTTCAGTTGAATTAGGATTCTCAACTGGATTAGAGTTTTCCGCTGGGACCTGAACTTCAGCAGTAACTCTAGAGGGAAGAATGATGGAGATAAACATTAATAATAAAACAAAAATGATATTTAATTGTTGGATTTTAATTTGTGAAGTCATTTTTGGTCATTCCTCTTTTAATTCGACATGTGATTTGATGATAAAATTTCTATGGCGATAAATTAACATGTTATTAAGTTTATAAATATTTAATGTATTTATCTTATAATCTTCAGATTTATTATACTTTTATTGTTAATGTATTTGGTTAACAGATCTGTGAATAATGATTGACAAATTCGTGAATTGAAGATTGACGATTTTGTGAACTCATGCTTAAATAAAAATAAGAAAATAGCCCACCGAAGTGAGCTGCCATCTTTAAACTTAATAATTCCATTCAGGGCTATCAAATAGTAGGGCTATTTGGTAGCTCTTTTTTAATAATCGAACTCAATTCCGTTACGGTCGTTATCTTCATCAGCAGTTGGATTGTATTGGAATGTGTCAGTGTTTCTTGTTCCTTCTGAGTGAGAAGATGTATGACATCCCCAACATACAGCCATGTTAGTGTAACGTTTTAAAGCAGAAGATGGGTTTTTATCCATCATGTAATCTGTAGCTAAATTATGACGCTCAGTTACATCAGTAACACTTGAGAAGTATCCAGAGTCAGATTTTTCTATATCAGCAACTTGTTTACCACGAGCGTCTCTCATGATTGTTACATCAGTACCATGTGCATAGTGACAGCGTACGCAAGTGTAGCTATCAGAAGTTGTAGTGTGACGGTATGCATGATCAAATTGACCAGTTTCTTTACCAGATCCTGCTAGGTAGTCAGTGTGACAAGCAGCACAGAATCCAGACATTGCAACACCACGACCTGAAACATAACCTGGGTTTGTAGTACCGTCAGCTTTTTTGCTAGCCCATAGAGAAGATACAGTAGTTGTTGCAACATTGTTTGCATCTAAAGCACTTACATCTAATTTAACTACGTATCCACGTGCAACGCTACCAGAAACTAGTGTATTAACAGTTCCTACTAATGTTGTTTTTGAAGCTGGTACTCCAGCAAAGCCATTTCCTAAGATTTCGCCTTTTTTAAGTTGGTCAGTATCAAATACTTCTGTACCAGCGCTGTTTTTGAATGCTGTCCAGTAATGTTTGTTGTGATCCGCGTCAAAGTCATATCCATGTAACCAAGGATCTGTAGTGATTTCATACGCAGGAGCTGGTGTTACTTTATCCGCAGCTTTTTTATCTGGATTCCATTTCATTAATTGAAGAACAGTATCACCAGTTGTTAATCCTTTTGCAGCATAATCAGCATTAGTAGGTGCTCCTGTGTCACCAATTTTAAAACGATATAAAACATAGTTACTTGTTACATCTACATTTTTGGCATCTTTAAAAGTAAAGTCACCTGCATCAACTTTTGTTGATGTTGTGAATTTATCACTAGTTGTTGTATTTACAACATAATTAGCGTCAACAACAGGTACGTTTTCTACTCTCTTACCGCCTTTATCAGCAGTTAAGTTACCCATCCCGTTTGGATCTGTGTGTAATAAACGATCAGAGTAAGATCCGTGTGGCGCGTGACAGCTTGCACAAGTGAATTCAGCTTCCCAGTTACCAGTGCCATCGCTCTTTCCACCAGGAGCAGCTTTTACTTCAACAGTTCCGTTAGCTAAGTGAACAGACATATTACCATCATGAGTTCCGCCAAATTTACCAGCAGAGTTTGAACCTGTGTATACGTTGTAGAAACCTAATGTACCATCATGACAAGCTGTACAAGTTGCATATTCGCCATCTTTGAACAATAAGTTCTTAGATGCGCCTGTGTGTGTTTGGTGACAGCTAGCACAAGAGTTTGTGTTGTTCATGTAAGAACCGTGTGTACGTTGTGTTTTGTGTGTACCTGAAGCATCTTTAACCATGTCATCAGATTTGATAACACTGTTAAATTTAGAACCATCATTGGTACCAATATCAGAACCAGTTTTGTTAGCGTTGCTTTTTTCAACAGTGTTGTAGCTATTGTCGTTATCAGTATCATTTGTAACTACACCTGCTTGAACATCTGCAGGATCCCCAGGTGGTGTTACAACAGGGTTACTGCCTGCAGCAGAAGCCACGATGCTAAACATTGCTACTAACATTAATGTTAGCAGGAATGAAGAGCTAATTTTCATCTTACTCATTCCAAAAACCTCCCATAATTCTCTCTTTTTTTCTCTCTGTTTTTAAATCTAAATCTTTGAAATTACACCCTAATTTAAGGCATCACCTCCTTAAATAAATCGATAGGTTTATTTAATAGTAAAGAGCAACCCGTTGATTCAAGGTGTCGGTAATATAAACCCGGTCGTTGTCATCTACATATAAGCCATTTGGAAGATAGAATTGTTCATTTTGGTCTCCCATAGAACCGAAGGTAAATACTTGCTCACCTTTTTCATTAAATCCATAGATCGTATGAGATAAGTTGTTTACGACATATAGGATACCGCGAGAATCAACGCCGATTCCTCGTGGATTTACGAAAACAGATGATCCTTTACCGTCTTTTGAGCCATTAATAGTCCTAAGATATTTTCCATTTTGGTCGAAAGCTACAATTCGCTGATTACCAGAATCTGAGACAAAGAGTTCACCTGTTTTTTTATCTAATGCAATAGCATTCGGAGCTTTAAATTTGTCATCCTTATTAGCAGCCGTGCTAATTTCTAGCAACTTTTCGCCAGTAAGTTTAAAGACAAAAACTTTGTTTTGTTGAACATCCGTCACATAGAATTTTTCATCAAAGATACGAATTCCTGCAGGTGTTTTTATTACTTTCTTTTTGTCATCAAAGTATTTGATAAATTTTCCTTTTTGATCATGTATAGATATTTTTCCATTATATAAATCGGCCACATAGACATTTCCTTCTTTATCGCCTGCAATCCCATAAGGAAATTTAAATTGACCCTTTCCTTCGCCCTCTTTACCAAACTTAAATATTGGTGTTCCAGATGAATCAAATACTTGAACACGCTTGTTATTGGTATCTGAGACATACAGGAACTCACCAATTTTAGCGATATCCATTGGTTTATCCAATGAATTATCAAAGTCACCGTAGATCAGTTGGCTAAAGGTAGGAGGAGCATCAGGGTCAACCAAATTAGGTGCTTTTTTAACAACAGATTGCATGTTCAAGAAGTAGATAGCGACAAATGCAGCAATCGAAAAAAATACAATAGCACTCATCCACTTATAGACTGTCTTTTTCTTCAATGTTTTCAACCCCTATTGCTATTTTTTAGCGACTCTTTCAAGTCCTTCTAATGCTGGTTTATACAGAGGGTCGTAACTAAGTGCGTCCTTGTAGATTTGTTCAGCATTCTTTTTGTCACCTTGATCTTCTGCGACTCTACCAACTTCGAAGATAATATCCGTATTTGCAGGCATTAATTTATTTGCTTCATTAAGTGCTTCAATAGCTTCTTTATACATTTTAAGTTTTCTATAGGACATTCCTTTCAAAAGAAAACCTTTGTAATCTTTAGGTGATATTTCTGTCGCCTTCTGTGCCATTTTGACTGAATCATTAAGTCTATTTTGCTTGTTATAAACAAGTCCAAGATTAAAGTAAGCATCGAAATAATTCTTATCTAAATCAATAGCCAATTTATATTGCTTAATAGCTTCATCGTTATCACCGGTTAGGAAATAAGCATAACCAAGATTGACATGGGACTTTGGATCATTCGGCTTCGCATCAGCAACTGCTTTTGCGTTATTTAATTGCTCAGCTAACCGATCATTATCATACTTTGACCAAAAATACTTTTGGCTGACATAATAACAGGCACCAACTGATATAACTAAAGTCAGAAGCAAAATCAGAAGCGTTTGCCACCAATTGAATTTTTCATTTTTCGTACCTTTAGTCTTGTTCTTCTTTTTTTCAGGTTCTTGTTTTGATCGTGTCTCTTGTTCTTGGTTGAGTGTTTGTTCTTGAACTTCCATTCGAACCCTCCTAATCTAGCAAATGTCGTCTGCCTATTTTATATGGCAGGCTGAACAAGTTCTTTTTACGTGACAGGTATAACAATAATCAGTTACTTTTTGATTTTCAGACAGTGTTACTGGATGTCTTTCTTTGTCGAATCCTTTATGCATCGCAGGATGACAGGATGAGCAGGCGACCATTGTGGTTTTAACCCCACCAGTTGCTTGATAGTTATGACAGGCTAAACATTGCTGTTTATCCTTTGATGCCTGATTACCATGGTTCGTCATCCACCGGCTGCTATGGCTAGCTGGCCGTTTGCTATGGCAATCTTTACAGAAAGTATTGTCTTTCGCATAATCATAATGATTCTTTTTCACCTGTTTTTGCTGAGAATCTTTTTTAAGATAAGTAGTTAAGGCTGAAACCTGATCATAACCCTCAACCGGTTCCATTGACATATCCTTATGACACTGATTACATTTTTGTAGATTTGTAGCTGCTTGTTTTCCATGGGTCTTTGATGCAAAATCTTCTTTTTTGTGGCTTATCGGAATCATTCCAGTTGTATGACAGGCACTACATTTAGTTGTAGCCTTACGAGCCTTATGGCACTCGATACAAGTATCCATATCTGGCCGAGTGAATTTGAGATCCGCCATGGTTGCTGTTCCGACTTTACTGTCCCACTTTTCGTAGTCAGTTGTGTAGGTCATTTTTCGATCAGCGACTTTACCATGTGCTACCCCGCTATGACACTGGATACATTCAACCCCTACACTTTTATGCTTATCATGGGGGATGATTAAGTCCCCTGATGGAGTTACCTCTCGTTTTAAAACGTCATGACATGATTCACATGCACTATCTTGTATTTCACCAGGCATTCGAATTGGTGCAGCAGATGTGCTCGTTGATTGTTTTTTTAAAGCTTCAACTACCCCTTGAGCTTTATCTTTTGCTAATGTTTTAAACACAGGGTCCGTGTGACAGTCGGTACAATCGACTTCACTGTGTGTGGAGGCTTTCCACGTATAGACCTCCGGTTTCATCTCATGACAGGATGCGCAAAACTCGGAGCTAGATGTTGTTTCTAGCCCCACGAAGCTGAGACCGAGGAAGATGGCTAGAAACAACAATGTTAAAGTCGCAATTTTGATTAATTTATAGCGAAAACGGGGAGGGACTGACCGCGTTTCTCGTTCTTCTTCCATAAAGCGACCCTCCTGAACAAAAATCGATTATTTCTTCTTGTCTGTTTTAAAGCCAGTTCTGTGACAGTATTGGCAATACACATCTGTTGGCGCTTTGACTTCTGTTGATCCTGGTTTTGGCTTTTCACGGTCGTGACAAACGAAGCATTCTGATTTTTGATCAGCTGTTTTCGCTTTAGACGCGTGGGCCGTTAGCCATTGATCGCTGTCTACGTGTCCAGAAGGACGGTTACTGTGACAGGCGCTGCAGAATTTATTGATTCGAGATTGATCTTTAACGATTGTGATGTTTGGTATATATTTTGTTTTTGTTTCTTTCATTTTAAGTAGAGAGAGAATGTCTTCTTTTGGGATTTCTCTGATCCATTTAGAATCCTGGTGACAGTTCACACATTTATCTAACTCTTGGACAGCCGTGCCGCCGTGTTGACCATTCCAGCCTTCAACCTTATGACTCTTAGGAACTTTTACTTTTTTATGGCAAGTTTCACATTCCATCGAAATTTTAACGTCTTTTTGTTGTTTTCCAATGGCTTGTAAGATGATATCTTGTGTTTTTTGATCATGCTCGGCTAACGCTTCAGCTTCGGTAGCTTCGCCTTCGTGTGTTGCCTCGGTTGTTGCTTCTGTTGAGACTTTTGTAGCTTCAGTTGAGATTTTTGTAGCTTCAGTTGAGCCTTCTTTTTTATTTTCTTCCAGCATTTTCTCGAGCTCTTCTGGATTTTCCGGTAAGCTATAAGCTTCTTCTATCCATGGCTTTTCCCCGTCGTTTACTTTATCGTGGCAATCAATACAAGTTCCCATGTTAGGTCTTAAATATTTCTTTTCCATCAATTTTTCAGCACTCTCTGCTGTCCACTTACCGCGTACTTCTTCGACGTTGATACCACGAGATGCCATTTTTGCATGGACAACCCCGGCGTGACAGGTGATACAAGGAATATCTTTTTCGATATGTCCTTTGTGATTTACCTTTAAGTCACCGGATGCTGTAACGAGACGATTTTTGGAGTGACAATGTAAGCAGTTTTCATTTGAAACAGCTTCCGTTTGAACAATTTGTTCAGGTACACCTGTTACATGGTAGTACACTTCTTTCATTGACTTAATTTTGTGGGTAATCATGTTGGTGAAACCTGGCTTGATATGACACTGAACACAAGATATCTGATTATGGGCACTGGCAGTAAACGTTGAATATTCTGGTGCCATTTCGTGACAGCTCGCACAGAATGTCGGCGAGTTTGTCATGGTAAGGACCCCGTATCCGCCACCAAAAACAATGATACAACCGACAAGTGAAACAAACAGTAATTTCCACCTGTTCACTGGATTCTTCCAGTCAATCCCTCGAAACTTTTGCCAAAGTCCGCGAATCAGGCCAGCTTTTTTTCTATCTTCTCTACTTTCGGGATCTTTATCTTTATTTTTTTTCCCCCAAATGGCCAATTAACTCACCCTTCCCATTTTGGATTCTTTCTCTATATTTTTTCCATATTAACCTCTCTAAAGGTAGTATCTAACATTGTAAGAGTATATTCCAATGTACAATTTGTGAATAATTTCCCAAAGAAATAAGAGGTGATATTTCCACTGAAAACAACTTAAAAACATTGTTATTAAAAGGTTAGATTAACACTATACGCATGTTGTTTAATCTGTATATCTATGTGTTTTTATGCATTAATAGTGTTATTTATACAAAAATACTTAGGAATTGAAGAGTTGATTTTCTGGTTGCAATACATTCTCAACAGTTGCCATAAGTCTGTCATATTTGACGATAAATCGAACATAACAAAAGGCTAGGTTAGAAGTTTGACTTTAGTTGATTAATTATAGTAGATTGTACGAATCTTGCTTCCCTCTACATTGTTGTCACTGTATTGAGGAAGTGGTAAGATTAAAAGGGAAATTATCGATATTTTTGACTAGGATTTTTTAAAAAAGAGTGTATTAGTCTCGAAATAAAGGAGCGTTCATCAGATGATGGGGATTTTAAATAAAGTATTTGATCTGAACAAGCGTGAGCTGAAGCGGTTAGACAAGCTTGCAACGAAAATTGATGCATTGGCGACGGAAACAGAAAGACTGACCGATGACCAGCTGCGGGAAAAAACAGAGGAGTTCAAGGCCCGCTATCAAAACGGGGAAACACTCGATGATTTGCTCGTTGAAGCGTTTGCCGTTGTCCGTGAAGGCGCCCGCCGTGTACTTGGTTTATATCCGTATCATGTTCAGCTAATGGGGGGTATTTCTCTCCACGAAGGGAACATTTCCGAGATGAAGACTGGTGAAGGTAAAACGTTAACCGCGACCATGCCCGTTTATTTGAATGCTCTTTCTGGTAAAGGTGTTCATGTTGTTACGGTCAACGAATACTTAGCAAGCCGTGACGCCGATGAAATGGGTGAATTGTATCAATTTTTAGGCTTAACGGTAGGCTTAAATTTAAATAGTATGGATAAGGATGAAAAGCAGGCAGCCTATGCCGCAGATATTACGTATGGAACAAATAATGAATTTGGTTTCGATTATTTGCGTGATAACATGGTCCTATATAAGGAACAAAAAGTACAACGCCCACTTTTTTATGGAGTGATTGACGAAGTTGACTCGATCTTAATTGACGAAGCCCGTACCCCATTAATTATTTCAGGTTCAGCTGCAAAGTCCGCTGCCCTTTATATTCAAGCCAATGCCTTTGTCCGTATGCTTAAAAGGGATACAGATTATACGTATGATGAAAAGACAAAGGGCGTTATGCTGACGGAAGAAGGAATTAGTAAGGCTGAGAAAGCCTTTGGGATTGAAAACCTTTTTGACATGTCGCACGTTACCTTAAACCATCATATTAACCAGGCTTTAAAAGCGAATGCAAGCATGCACCTTGATGTGGACTATGTCGTGCAAGATGGCGAAATTGTCATCGTTGACCAGTTCACCGGTCGTTTGATGAAGGGACGCCGTTATAGCGAAGGCTTGCACCAGGCTATTGAGGCAAAAGAAGGTCTCGAAGTCCAAAACGAAAGCATGACGATGGCAACGATTACGTTCCAAAACTACTTCCGGATGTATGAAAAATTGGCCGGTATGACAGGAACCGCGAAAACGGAAGAGGAAGAATTCCGTAACATTTATAATATGAATGTTATCGTGATTCCTACTAATCGCCCGATTGTCCGTGATGACCGTGCTGATTTAATCTACTCATCAATGGAAGGCAAGTTTCGTGCCGTTGTCGAGGATATCGCTGAGAGATATCAAAAAGGACAGCCCGTACTAGTTGGTACGGTTGCGATTGAGACGTCTGAACTCATTTCCAAGTATTTATTGAAAAAGGGAATTCGTCATAATGTCTTGAATGCCAAAAACCATGAACGTGAAGCAGAAATCATTGCAGAAGCAGGTCACCAAGGATCGGTTACGATTGCGACGAACATGGCCGGCCGTGGTACCGATATTAAGCTGGGTGAAGGTGTCATTGAACTGGGCGGACTTGCCGTAATTGGTACCGAGCGTCATGAAAGCCGACGGATCGATAACCAGCTTCGCGGACGTTCTGGACGACAAGGGGACCCTGGTATTACACAGTTCTACTTATCGATGGAAGATGAACTGATGCGCCGCTTCGGTTCTGATAATATGAAATCCATGATGGAACGTCTTGGCATGGATGATTCTCAGCCTATCCAAAGTAAAATGGTATCTAGAGCTGTGGAATCTGCGCAAAAACGCGTCGAGGGTAACAACTTTGATGCCCGTAAACAGCTCTTGCAATATGATGATGTTCTTCGCCAACAACGTGAGATCATTTACACCCAGCGTGATGAAGTATTAGAATCTGAAAACCTTCGTGACATTGTTCAGAAGATGATTGTGAACTCCATCGAGCGGAATGTGGATGCCCATGCATCTCGTCATGAGGATGAGGAAGAATGGAATCTTCAAGCCATTGTCGATTATGTGAATGCTACTCTACTAAATGAAGGTGACATCGCGGTCGATGACCTTAAGGGGAAAGACCCCGAGGCAATCCGGGATACGATTTTTGCAAAAGTGAAGGAACGTTACGAGGAGAAAGAAGAACTTCTCTTCCCTGAGCAAATGCGCGAATTCGAAAAGGTGGTTACGCTGCGTGCGGTTGACTCCAAGTGGATAGATCACATTGATGCGATGGACCAGCTCCGTCAAGGAATCCATTTACGTGCATATGGACAAATCGACCCGCTTCGTGAATATCAGCATGAAGGCTTTGCGATGTTTGAGACGATGATCCATTCGATTGAAGACGAAGCAGCGACGTATATCATGAAAGCGGAGATCCGCAACAACCTTGAGCGCCAAGAAGTAGCCAAAGGCCAAGCCGTTCATCCAAAAGAAGACGGCGAACCGGTTAAGCAAAAGCCGAAAGTGAAGCAAATTGATGTGGGACGTAATGATCCATGTATTTGTGGAAGCGGCAAGAAATATAAGAACTGCTGCGGGGCAGGGAAATAAATAGTTTTGTCAGAGCCGGCGATTTGATCGCTGGCTCCTTTTGTTGTTTGAGGGGGGATTATGTGGATATGTTGATAAGTGGTGGGGATTTGTTGATATCTTCTGAAAATTTTGTAGATATAATGCATAGTTTTGTTGATATCTCTTCTAATTTTGTAGATATCCACAAGGGGATATCTTTTTTATATGTTTATTTAGAAAAGGCAGCTTGATTTTGTGTGATTTCTCCTCTATGTGACCCATTTATCTGTACTTACTCTTTTCGGTCACGTAGACCCTTGCTACGTGACCCAATCCTCTGTTCTTTACTCTTTTCGGTCATGTAGACCCTTTCTACGTTACCCAATCCTCTGTTCTTTACTCCTTTCGGTCACGTAGACCCTACCCGAGCTCAAAAACGCTGCCCCGTTAAGGAGCAGCGTTTGCTTTTCGTATATTTACTTATTGTGCTTCGATTAAGCCGTAGCGGCCGTCTCTGCGCTTATAAACAACATTGGTACGATGTGTGTCTGCATTTGTGAATACATAGAAGCTATGGCCTAGCATGTTCATTTGCAGGATGGCTTCTTCACTGTCCATTGGTTTTAGGTCGAAGCGTTTTGTACGAACTAGTTCTAATTCGTCTTCGTCTAATTCATGAATTTCGGTGTTTTCAGTAGTTGCAAATGTAACAGGAAAGTCGCCTTTTTCACGGAATTTACGGTTAACCTTTGTTTTGTGTTTGCGAATTTGGCGCTCTAATTTGTCAGTAATCAAGTCAATCCCAGCATACATGTCAACATTTGTTTCTTCAGCACGAAGGACTAGTTGCGGTAGTGGGATGGTTACCTCTACTTTAGAAGTTTTATCTTGATTGAATCGTAGATTCACATTTACCTTTGCATCAGGTGCTTCAGTAAAATAGCGTTCCAATTTAGCGATTTTCTTTTCAACATACTCTCTAATTGCTGGAGTTACCTCAATGTTTTCACCACGAACGTTATATTTCATTTGTGGATTCCTCCTTTAGTTAAGGCTATGTAATAACATTTCTATTTTACCCTATGATTATCCTGCTAAATCAGAACAAAAATTTTGTCGATTTATTGACAAAATCAAAGGGAATATAGTGACAATGTTTTGTACGCCCTTTGACACAGATAGATAATATTTACTAAAATGAATGATTGTTCAATTTTATTGTAATCTTTAGTGGGACAACTTTCCAGTGAATTGCTTAAAGAATAGGTTAAATGGATGTTAAACGAAATGGAGGATTTCGAGAATGGAGCAAGAAGAAAGAAAATTACTGGCCTGGCATGAGACGTTGGAATTGCACGAAATGGTTGCTTTTCAGTCGGTTGGGTTAATGAAACTAAAAATGTCGATGAAGAAAATTACTGATCCTGAGCTAAAGGAACTTTACAAAAAATGTATTCATGATCTGGAAAGCAACTTGAGAGCTTTACTTAAGTTTTATCCCTCTGCCGCCGGCCATCAAGCCAGGGACGAAGAAGATGTGCGCGAGGATGCAGGCTTTTTTGCCGGTGATTTGCTGGGCCTTTCTAAAACTTTGGTGAGAAATCTTTCTGTCGCGATTACAGAAACGGCGACACCTGCGTTACGAAAAACATTTACCAATCAACTACTTGGGGCGATTCATGGACATGAGCGCATTTTTAATTATATGCACAAGCATGGTTATTATCCTTCCTATGATTTAGGTCGGTTGCTTGGCCATGACATTGAAAATGCACAAAAGGCGTTAAAGATGGGATTTTAATGTTATAGGGGCGGGCGGGTCCCTGTCTGAGGTCCCCCCTTAACTCCATCCCTGGTTGCGCACCGATTGGAAGATGCGCATGTAAGCTAACGAGCAAGTGTCAGTGATTTAATGCTCGCAGCACCGGCTGCTTTTAAAAGTTTTGCTGCATGCCGTAGTGTTGAGCCAGTTGTATAGATATCATCAATCAGGATGACCTTTTTTCCTGCTAAGTCAACATTAGGGTTGACCTGAAAGACTTGTGAGAGATGAATCCGCTCGGACCTAGATTTTTTAGATTGCTTTTCTGAATGGATTCGGCTGAGCACATTTTCGGGATGATAGCCTGCTTCTGCTAGAATGGCGGCTGCCTGGTTAAAGCCCCGCTCATATAGTCGCTCTTCACTTAAGGGAATAGGTATACATAGGTCAGGTGCGATCTCGGTCAACTTCTGCCTGAGAAATGCCGAAAAGATTCTCGCTAGTACATAATCGCCGCGAAATTTAAACTTTGCGATCACTTCTTTTAAAAAATCATTGTAGAGGAACAGGGAATGGTTCTTCTCAAGGTATCCCTGCCATTCGGGATCTTCCTCCCATCGGAAACAATCATGGCACAAATCACCTCTACGAAACTTCATATCTATGTTGCCAAATGGCCTGCTGCAGATTTGGCATTGATCGCCTTCAACTTTTTCTAACTTCCCTTCACAGGCTTGGCAAATAAGCTGTTCTTTATCTACGGAGAAAATGGCCCTCCAGCCAATGCTTGGCAGGATTACTTCGTGGCAGTTTAGACAGCGGTTTTGGATGGGGAATTTCATTTTTAATGCTCCTCTCTCTTTTTATTGATTGAGCAAGCCCCTTTTAATACCTTCTCGGTTCATCGAGATGATTTGCTTTCTTGCCTTTAACATCTCTTCAGTTTTTCCATAATGAAAATAGGTCACCACCCCATCAGGATGTTCCTTACTCCTCCCTGCTCTTCCGGCAATTTGGACGAGGGCACTTTCTGTAAAAATGGCATCTTCGGACCCAACTACGGCTACATCAATGTTGGGAAAAGTTACTCCTCGCTCAAGAATAGTTGTCGTTAACAGTAAAGGAATTCCTTTGGATCGCATTTTTTGCACCTTTTCTTTGCGGTCAGGGTCTTCGGCATGGACAGCTTCTATAGTTGTATCAAATTGGCGCAGGATGGGGAGGGCTTTTTCCATCAAAGGGATATGCGGAAAGAAGACTAAGGCTTGTTTGTTTGCTTGAATCCGCGCCGAAATCCAGCGGAGGACATTCGGTGGCAATTTATTTTTCTGCAATTGCTTTTGCCAATTCCCACACCATACAAAGTTGGGGACCGGGAGCGGATGGCGATGGAAACGAGCGGGGATCGTGGTGAATGCTCGTTTCCCTGTACGGCATTCCCTTTGCCACTTTTCATTTGGCGTGGCGGTTAGGTAAATCATGGCCGATGATGGCTTTCTCGCCTCGATGGCGGCATACTGGAGGGATTCCTCAACTGTATAAGGAAAGGCATCAACTTCGTCTAAAATGATCGCATCAAAGGCATGGTAGAAGCGGAGCAGCTGGTGGGTGGTCGCAATCGTGAGCGGAGCATAGAGGTGACGGTCCTCGCTTCCGCCATAAAGAGAAGCAACTTTTATTTCCGGGAAGGCGGCTTTTAGTCTAGGAGTGAGCTCTAAGACGACATCCGTTCGCGGTGTGGCAATACAGATTCTTTTTTTAGCAGCAAGTGCGGCTTCAATTCCAGCGAATAGGACCTCAGTTTTCCCTGCCCCGCAAACGGCCCAAACTAAGTGCTCCTGATTTTGTTGAATGGCTTCAATTACATGCTCTGATGCTTCTTGCTGTCCTTGTGAGAGTGTCCCCTGCCAATGTTTGATTTTTGCAGGGAGATGGGTGTCAGGCACCGGGCCATTCCAGCCGATGAGTGGCGTGCATTCGCTAATTCTTCCCATCATGATGCAATGGCGGCAATAGAGACAGGTTTCGCCACATCGTGAGCATGGGTAAGATGCAAAATGCTGTGGGTCCTTATTTCCGCACCGGGAGCATATGGGCTTTTTTCCGTTGTACTCGATTCCTTTCCGGTAGGTGACATAGCCATTTTCGTAATGTGCTTGCACTTCTTCTAATGGAATTGGGATATCTTCTAGGAGGAGTTGTTTGCCTGTGAGAAGCTGCTGAAGATCAGGATTGTATTGGAAGTTTGGATTTAGATGCGGCTGCGGGATACTGGCGATGTGCGTAATTTGGAATGAATCAACGTCTTTGATGCTAGGAATCAGGAGTTTATTTTTTATAACAAAACGCACGAGGACACCTCCTCTGGATTCAGATAATAGAGTCGATCTTTTGTTTTACCTATTGTTTGCAGGTTTAATTTATGAACAACTTTTTGAGTGGTATCAGGGGATGGTAGATGTAAATAGTTTCTCAATTCTAGATTGGTCATTGTTGGCTTGTATAGGTAGAAATAGTGACTGAGGCTTTTTAGGATGGCATCTTTTGAAGAGGTTTGACAGGCGGGACAAATCCATTTTCCTCTTTTGAAATTCATTGGGATATAGTTACATTTATCATCTGGACAACAAACTCCGCTCCGGATATCTTTTTCGGTAAGATTGTATTCTTTTAAGATATCAATTGGTTTTGGACTGTGTTGACTTAAGAGCAATTTTCCGATCTTAGTCAAGGTATCGGTATCTACCCTTTCTTGATGATTTCGTTGTTCCATTGATTCGATTTTATTAAAAAGGTCTCTTCCCTTGCATACTTTACTAAAATCTGTTTTGTCTCCGGAGTTAGTTTTCAAGATTGTACTGGTACTTTTGAAAAAAACAAGGGTGTCAACTGGGAGAAGATTGCAGCCGTTTTGGACCAGCCAATTGCGTAAAAGGGATTGCAGTCGTTGGCATTGAACGCACGGGTCCTCGAATGATTCTTCAGTTCCATCATCATGGGTACGAATTAGCTGCTTGAAGACATTATCAAAAGTTAATGTGCCTGCGATGTTTTTTGCTTCGATGATTAGGATGTAGTTTTGTGAGAGGAGAAGTGTGTCGATTTGAAAGTGTATGCCATTGTATTTTAATTGGAGGTCATGGAAGATAAGGTATTTATCATGTGGAAGTTCTTTAACGTAGTTTGCTAAGGCAATTTCGCCCCAGTAACCTGCCCATCGTTTGGCGAGATCTTTTTCAATTTCTTGATATTTGCTGTGACCGAGTATTAGTCTTATTTTTAAGATTTGGGTTAAGAATAGTCTTTGCGGAGGGGTTAATTTTTTCATGATCAATTCATTCGTCAGCTCCTTATTCTTTTTTGGAAGATTTCTTCAAAAAATGGAGAAATTCCTGCTAATTTGTCGAAGGTTTTTATATTTTTTGTGGATATGTGACGGTCTGGTGTCTTTACAATTGTTGCTAGGGGATTCCGCCAACTTTTGAAGTTATTCCGCCAAACCCCTTTTATTTACCTTTTTTAATATCTCGAGCCTATCCTCTGGTCATTTACGGCTTGGCTCTCAGCCGTTCGATTCCGCCAACTTGGGCCGGGATTCCGCGAACTTTTGGAGTTATTCCGCCAATCTTTCTACAGATTCCGCTAACTTCGGAACCTTTTC
>NZ_JAGGQW010000026.1:23684-76717 GCF_018613065.1 Bacillus sp. ISL-7
TTTTTTAATGTTTCGAGCCTATCCCCTGGGCATTATACTCCTTGGTCCCTGCCAATGGATTCCGCCGAAATGGTCCGGGATTCCGCGAACTTTTGGAGTTATTCCGCCGATTCCCCTGATGATTCCGCCAAACACTTTTTAATTACCATTTTTTAATGTTTCGAGCCTATTCCCTGGGCATTATACTCCTTGGTCCCTGCCAATGGATTCCGCCGAAATGGCCGGGATTCCGCGAATTTTTGGAGTTATTCCGTCAATCTTCGTACGGATACCGCTAACTTCGGAACCTTTTCCGCCGATTCTCCTGATGATTCCGCCAAACCCCTTTTAATTACCTTTTTTTAATATCTCGAGCCTAGCCTCTGGTCATTTACTGCTTGGCTCTCAGCCGTTCGATTCCGCCAACTATTGGAGTTATTCCGTCAAACTTCGTCCAGATTCCGCCGACTTCACAACCTTTTCCGCCGATTCCTCTGATGATTCCGCAAAACCCCTATTTTCCCACCAACCCATTAAAATTAAAAACCATTCCGGCCGAAAGGACGGAATGGTAACTCACTTACTTTTCTAATTTTTTCATCCAGCCTAGGCCCATGGATCCTTCGCCGAGGTGGGTACCGATCACTGCACCGAAGTAGCCTATCGAGAATTCAACGTTTGGATACCTGGCAGCCAGTTCATCGCGCCACTCCTTGGCGACTTCTTCTCGATTGGCATGAATAATGACGGCTTGATATTCGCTGCCACCTGACACATCCTCACTTAGCAAATCGACCATTCGATTCATTGCCTTTTTCCGGGTGCGGATCTTTTCAAACGGAACAATCACCTTGTTGTCAAAATGAAGCAATGGTTTGACCTGGAGGAGGCTCCCGATAAAAGCCTGAGCACTTGAAAGGCGGCCGCCTCGCTGCAGGTGCTGTAAATCATCTACCATGAAATAGGCACGAGCCGTTTTTTTCAATTCTTCTAAGCGGTCCATAATGGAAGCAGCGTCCTTGCCTCGGGATGCCAGCTTGGCTGCCTCGATCGCGTAAAAGCCTTGAACCATGCAGCTGATTTCTGAATCAAATGGGTAAACGGCGATGCCTTCAACCATCGTACTCGCTGCGTTAGCCCCTTGGAAAGTCCCGCTGATCCCACTTGATAGGTGAACACAGATGACGGCATCATATTCCTTTGAAAGGTTTTCAAATAGCTCGACAAATTGGCCAATTGGCGGCTGAGAGGTAGTCGGCAGCGCTTTTGTCTTCACCTCATCATAAAACTGACTCCAAGATATATCAATTTCTTCCTGGTAAACCTCGTTACCGAAGATGACATGTAACGGGATCATATGTATATTCCATTTATCACGTACATCCTTTGGGATATACGCAGTACTATCCGTGACAACGGCTGTCTTCATAACAAAATACCATCCTTTTCTATATAACCACTCTATTGATTTTACTATTTTATATGAAATAGAGCTAAATTGCATTACTTCGCAAAAACAAAAAGAGCATACCGTGAAGTATGCCCTTTACTATTCTATTAAAATCTTACTTTACTTCTACCCAGCCATTTTTAATCGCAACAACCACTGCTTGGGTACGGTCGTTGACATTCATTTTTTGTAAAATGTTTGAAACATGGTTTTTGACTGTTTTTTCACTGATGAATAAACCTTCACCGATACCACGGTTGCTTTTTCCATCGGCAAGCATTTGGAGCACTTCGCACTCGCGTCGTGTCAATAAATGCAATGGACGGCGAATTTCCATTGTTGGCATATATCCGCCGCCGCCACGAGCCACACCCGCAGCAAGCTTGCGATATTCGTTCACCAAATTATGGGTGACCTTTGGATGTAGATAGGAACCGCCATCCGCCACAACACGCACTGCTTCAATCAGGGCATCGGCATCCATTTCTTTTAATAGATAACCCTGTGCACCCGTCTGTAAAGCATGGGTCACATAGTTTTCATCATCATGTATGGATAAGATAATAACCTTCGTTTTCGGATATTTTTCAACCAACTCACGAGTTGCTTCGATTCCGTTCTTTTGCGGCATGTTAATATCCATGATGACAACGTCGGGTTGGAATTCTTCTACTAATCTTAGTGCTTCACAGCCATCATCGCCCTCAGCAACAACTTGAAACGATTTTTCAAACTCTAGTATTCTCTTAACGCCTTCTCTAAATAATTGGTGATCGTCTATAATGACAATTTTTGTAATCAATTTTACGCCCCCTAATCCTTCTAATTTCGAAATTTTTCTCCATTGGCGGTAGGTTCATTTGTTTTTTAGTTAATTAGTGGAACTCGAATAAGTACTGCGGTTCCCTTGCCTATTTTTGAATCAAAGGTAATTTCGCCTTCAAGCAGATCGACACGCTCGCGCATCCCTATCATGCCAAATGACTCAGGTTTCTTTTGCGTGATATCAAAACCGCCCCCATTGTCCTTGATCAAGACGGTAACTGAGGCATTGGTTATTTCTAATCGGACTTTGATTTCACAGGCATTTGCATGCTTCAGTGCATTTTGCACCGATTCTTGGATCATCCGGAAGAGTGCGACTTCATACTTAGTAGGAAGCCGGCGTTCTAGGCCTATATTCACAAACTCGATTTTTGAGTGGTTATGATATTCTTCGATGGTTTGCAAGTATTTTCTGAGGGTAGGGACAAGACCTAAATCATCCAATGCCATCGGACGAAGGTCATAAATAATGCGCCGGACCTCATAAAGTGCCGATCGGACCATTTTTTTAAAGCTATTGACCTCAGAAAAAGCCTCATCCGCGCCCTTTTCCCTATAAACACGTTCGATTAAGTCGGAGCGCATGATAACATTGGCAAGCATTTGAGCGGGACCATCGTGAATCTCCCTTGAAAGCCGCTTGCGTTCCTCTTCCTGTGCTTCAATTATCTTTAAGCCAAAATCTTGTTTGGCTTTCGCATGTTCTAGGACTTTACCAACTTGTTTTAAATCACTCGTTAAGTAATTCATCACGACGGAAATTTGCGAAATAAGCTGGTCAGCACGATCAATCGTTTCATCTAAACCGACCAGACGATTTTCCAGGTCTGCCCGTTTATCCAAAAGCTGCTTTTTGTACTGCCAATTAATCGAAAGATCCATTTGCAGTTGATGGGCCTTTTCGTAGGCATCACGGACCTCTTCTTCAGAGTAATTTTTAAAATTCATACTGACTTCTGACAGCATACTCCGCGCCTCTTGGACTTGTTTCTCGAGATTCTCGCCTTCTTTTATGAGTTTGCTCATCATTTTCTTGATATTGTCTAATTCATTGATCATATTTTCGTAATCTTGACGGCATTGCTCGCCTATCTGGAAGATGTCGGTTTTGCTGCAAGTAACAGTTTCAATCATTTCTTCACGAATTTCATCAATTGATTTCATATTAATCTGCTTAAGCTTCATACACATTCCTCCGATAAGATAAGCAATAAACGCCTGGACGCTAAGCTAAACAATAATCTAATTTCAGTGAATGATTTTTATTATCTTTGGATTTCAAAATTCATCATACTACCTTTTAACATATTTTACCTTGAATTTTATCAATATGCGAATATGAACTTATATTGTATCCTTAATTTCAGTAAAAAAGTAGTATAATGGTAGTATCTCTTTTTGTCTATAAAAATAGGTTTTCACTACCTTTATCTTTTTTATTATAACACGGAAACTTTACTACCATATTAAAGTTATATTACACCAATATGATATTAAGGAAGGAGTGCGCAATATGTTGCCTCGTTACCATACAGTAAAACAAACTGGTGAACATGAAATTATTATTCAAAAATCAAGATTTATTGCCCACATCAAAAGAACCGAATCGGAAGCGGAAGCCCAGGAATTCATTCAAACATTGAAAAAAAAATATTGGGATGCCACGCATAACTGTTCTGCCTATCTGATTGGCGAGCACGACCAAATTCAGAAAGCCAATGATGACGGCGAACCAAGTGGTACAGCCGGCGTTCCAATCCTTGAAGTTTTGAAAAAAAGAAAGCTGAAGGATACAGTGGTGGTCGTTACACGCTATTTTGGCGGGATTAAATTAGGCGCAGGCGGTTTAATTCGTGCCTATGGGAAAGCCACGTCGGAAGGCCTGGATGCAGTTGGGATTGTCGAAAGAAGGCTAATGCGGGTCTGCCATGTAAAAATTGATTATTCTTGGCTTGGCAAGATTGAAAATGAATTGCGGTCGTCCATCTATATCCTTAAAAATATCCAGTACCAGGAGAATGTCGAAATTGAAGTATTTGTCGAAGAAGAGAACCAACCAGCTTTCACAGAATGGATGATTGAAATGACAAATGGACAAGCCGCTATTACTGCTGGAGAAGTTACCTATCTTGAGTCAGATAACTAGGAAATTTCTTTCCCCCCTACCTATTGAGAATAGTAATAATATTGTAAAGAAAATTTCATTTTACCAATCTCAATAAATATTATAAAATAGAGTAGATTTTCAACAAAAATTGACAATTTTCTATTTAAACTACTAGGAGGCAATCTATGTCTATCAATAGACAAGTGTATAAAAATAATAACAAGGGTAAGGTAAAGAGAAGACTAAGACGAAAACGAATCTTACTATGGATCGTAATGCCCCTTCTACTATTAATAATAGGCGCAACAGCTTACGGCGGATTTTTGTATAATAAGGCTGAATCAGTGATGAATAAATCCTACAAGCCAATTGATCGTGATACCAAAGGGAAGGCCAATGTAAAACTTGAAAATACATCGATACTATTTATTGGTGTCGATGATAGTGAAAAGAGAAAATCAAATGGCAGATCTCGTTCAGATGCCTTGATGCTGGCTACTTTTAATAAGAAAGAAAAATCTATTAAGCTATTGAGTATCCCGCGTGATTCATATGTTCACATCCCTGAGAAGAATATTTATACAAAAATTACTCATGCCCATGCTTATGGCGGTGTGAAACTTACGCTTGAAACAGTCGAAGAATTGCTTGATGTACCAGTCGATTATTATGTTAAAATGAATTTTAACGCGTTTATTGACGTTATTAATGCGCTAGATGGTGTGAAAGTAGACGTTCCCTTCACATTCTCTGAACAAGATTCCCAGGACCATGCGAAAGCAATCACCTTGAAAAAAGGCGTACAAGAATTAGATGGTGAACAAGCTCTTGCGTTTGCACGGACAAGGAAAATGGATAGTGATATTCAAAGAGGACAGCGCCAGCAGCAGATCTTTAAAGCCATCCTCTCAAAAGGATCATCCATAAAGTCTATTTCTAATTACACAGACGTGATGGAAGCTGTTGGAAAGAATATGTCAACAGACTTAACGTTTGACCAAATGAAATCGTTTATTAGCTATATCCAGGCTGGTAGTGGAATCGATGTTGAATCACTATCACTAAAAGGGTCCGATTCATATATTGATCGTGTTTACTATTATCAGCTTGATGAAACGGCCCTAGAGGAAACAAAATCAACACTTAAGACACACCTTAACAGAACAAATACAGCAAGTGCAACGAAAGTTGAATAAGAAGCAACCCGGATCAGATAGTATCCGGGTTCTTTTTTTACATAAATCTCAAATAAAAGAAAACAATAAAAGGGTAAATCACAACGCCTTCCACTGTTGTGATTTACCCTTTTATTATCTATTTTTGTTCAAAATCCCCATGATTCGGAGGAGCGGCCGGTAATTCTTATTAATTAAACCAATCGTTTCAACAAATAATTCAATGGCCAGCACGATAATGGTAATGATTAAGATCGAGCCCCATACGGTTGTAATCGTAAAAATAAAGGCTGCGAGGCCAAACATGGCGCTCATAGCATAAATTAACAGAACCGTTTCTCGATGCGTAAAACCTAATTCTAGTAAACAATGATGTAAATGGGACTTATCTGGTGCGGATAATGATTTCTTATTGTAAATACGACGGATGATTGCAAAAAAAGTATCTGAAATCGGAACACCTAAAATAATGATTGGAACAACAAACGAGATTAAGGCAACATTTTTAAAACCGAGCAAAGCTAGAACTGAGATCATGTAGCCAAGGAAGAGTGCCCCAGAATCTCCCATAAAAATTTTTGCCGGATGAAAATTAAATAGTAGAAAACCTAACGTACTCGCAAGCAGGATTGTCCCCATGGCAACTACATAACCATTTCCCATCACAATCGCCATCCCGGAAATAGTGATAAAGGCGATCGAGGAAACACCAGCTGCCAAACCATCAAGTCCATCGATTAAATTGATTGCATTGGTAACGCCAACAATCCAGATGACTGTAATTGGAATACTAAAGATACCAAATTCTAAGGTCCCATTAAACGGTAAGTTAATAAATTCAACTTCCACCCCGCCCCAGATCACAACGATCAGGGCAGAAACAATTTGTAAGGTAAATTTTATTTTGGCCGATAATTCAAAGATATCATCTAAAATACCGGTAACTAGTATGATTAAACCACCAGCAACAATAGCTGCATGGTAGGGACTGCTTGGGTGCAGGATTAAAAGACCGAAGAGAAAACTGATATAAATCGCCAGTCCGCCTAAACGCGGCATAATCTTAACATGTACCTTACGCTGATTAGGACTGTCCGTTGCTCCTAATCTAAAAGCCAATTTTTTTACGATTGGAGTGATTAATACGGAGCATAAAAAACATAATATTAAGGTCAGATATAACATGAAGACCCTCCCTATGAATATAATGCCCCATTAATAAATTTTAGAAACAGGCACATATTTCTAAGTACACAACGAACATATTATAGCACATATTTTTTACTTTGGTATATTTTGTTGAATTGTCGGAAAATTCCTTCTTAATAAGCTAGCGTTACTAGGATTTATTAGTCACGATCCCACACCATGTAAGACGATTGGTTACTCCAAAAAGTTACATTTATTTTAGAATAATCGCTTATTTGGTGAACTTTAATTGGAAGATTTCCTGTAAAAAACGGGGGATGGCTAACATTCTCCTCCACCTCGACGGCTGCGAAATCAAGCGATAGAACCATTCGAGGTTCATTTTTTGCCAGAAACGAGGGGCACGCTGGACCTCTCCAGCGAGGACATCGATGCTGCCGCCAACCCCCATACATACTCCTTTGGGAAATTGAGCCAGATTTCTTGCAATCCATTGTTCTTGTTTAGGGAACCCTAATGCCACGAAAATCAAATCGGGGCTTGAGGCTTTAATCTCAGCAGTGATCGGATTGTTCTCCCAATCAAAAAAGCCATTATGACTGCCCACTATTTGAACATGCGGAAATTGACTATTGATATTAGCCACAGCTTTTTGATTGGTCTCTTCGCGCCCGCCCAATAGATAAATTTTCAACTTATTCTCGTTCCCAAGTTCCAGTAGACGGATCATTAAATCATAACCTGCGACCCTCTCCTTAATCGGGGTATTTAATATTTTTGACGCTAGAATAATCCCATAACCATCAGGAACCACCATGTCGGCTGATTGAATGATTTTTTTATAGTCGGGATGTTCATGAGCGTACATGACAATTTCCGGGTTGGCTGTGACAATGAAAGCTTTGCGATTACTTTTTATCATTTCATTAAGAATGTTAACTACTTCATTAAATTGTTTATTGATAAAATCAATACCTAATATATCGACGGTGTTGTTCTGCATGGTTTTTATCCTTTTGTATTTTTTCATATTTATAAAAAAAGGCTCAAAAAAATGGATCTAGCCAATTATTTGAGCCTCTTTTTATTATCTAGCTGTATTTAATACTAATCTGCTCTGCTTTTCTAAAGCTGTTTCTCTAAACTTTCGCTGTTCCTCTTTAGACATGGCCTTAAATTCTTTGAGAAACGCTTCATATTGCGGAACCACTTCCGCAGTCGTCCCATATGCTTTGATTTGCCCAAATTCTAACCATAAAGCTTTTTGGCAAAAATCTTTAATCTGGCCAATCGCATGGCTTACAAAAAAGATGGTTTTGCCTTTCTCTTTAAAGCTGTACATTTTTTTCTTTGATTTTTCTGCAAATGCTTGGTCCCCAACGGAGAGCGCCTCGTCGATAATTAATATATCGGGATCCACTGTCACGGAGATGGCAAAACCAAGCTTTGATTTCATACCACTTGAATAGGTTTTTACAGGCTGATCAATAAACCTTCCTAGTTCGGAGAAATCAATAATTTCGGGTTCGAGCTCCCGGATTTCTTTTTTACTAAAACCGAGCATTAAACATTTCAGTTCAATATTTTCTCGACCCGTTAAATTATTGTTTAACCCAGAGGCAATCGCAATTAAAGATGTTTGTCCAATCGTTTCGACCTTTCCATTTGTAGGTGGAACTACGCCTGCAATAATGTTGGATAGAGTCGATTTTCCGGAGCCATTTACACCAATTAAACCAATAACATCGCCTTGTTCAGCGGTGAAACTTATATTTTGCAACGCGTAGAAATCATCACCATAGCCATTGGGCAAAATGATATCAAGAAGCTTATCAGATGTTCTATTATACAATTTGTATTTCTTTGATACATTATCAATAATAACTGTTTTAGTCATTTTATCCACTTCCACTTTACAAGTAGTCTACAAATCGGTTTCGAAATTTCAAGTGCAGTGCGGAGCCTATAAATAACAACACGAAAACAAGTCCCCAAAAGTAGGCGGTATATTTAATGTGTTCAATTAGATACCAGCTATGCCCTAACAGAGCAGCGCGATAACCTTCAGCAATATAGTATAATGGATTAAACTTCATTACGCTTTGAACGATATGTGGAAGTCTTTCAGGCGTCCATAATAATGGTGTCAGATAAAGCAGCATTCTGACAATCGCTTGGACAATCATTTGTACATCCCGTACAATCGTCGCTAAGGTAGAAGTAATTAATGAAATAGCTACCAGTAGAAGAATGGTGGCAAACATATAATAGGGTAACGACAAATAATAGATCGATATAGGATAGCCTGTAAATTGAAAGATAACCACAATGACTCCAACTAACATGAGATGCTGATAAAATTTCGATATAATGACATAGGTTGGAATAACACTCATCGGAAAGCTCATTTTTGCGATTAAGGCGATCCTCGTATAGATCGACTTTGATGCGTCCAAGATTGCTGGATTAACAAAGAACCAAACTAAAATACCCGCCAGCATCCAATAGAAATACGGAATCCCCTCTACTGCACGTCCACCACGGATACCATATCCGAATACAAAATAATAGATACCTATTTGAATCATGGGATTGATTAATTCCCATAATATCCCTAAATAATGACTGTTATTTGCACTTTTTAATTCAAAAAGGGATAATCTTCTGATGAGATAAAAACTGCTAATCTGTTCCCTTATGACCTTAAACATTGACATCGTGTTGATCCTTCCTAAACGATTTAATTGGGGATATAAGATAAGACCTTTTCATAAAATGAATCATTCCCCCTCAAAGACCATAACATTTTACCATAAAAAAAGGATAAATTCTAACTCAATTAGACATATGTAGTTAGTTTGAGTTCTTATCCCTTTGATACGAGTCGCTTTGTGATTCTTTAAAAATGTAATCTACGAGCTTCTGGCTGGATATCCCGTTTGAATATTTATTCCAAATGTCAGAAAAACTGGTAACTTTCTGATAATCAAATAAGTTATCTTTAATAATCGTAATGATTTCATCCGTATGTTTCGTGATCGGACCTGGAACGGTCTCTTCAAAATCCTCCCACAATCCTCTTTCCACTTTGTATTGTTCAATATCATAAGTAAAAAAGATCATGGGTTTATTTAATAATGAAAACTCATATGGTATGGAAGAATAATCTGTAATCAGCAAGTCAGTGATAAGCAACAGTTCATTAGCATCATAACGTGAGGATGAATAATCATAAACAAAATTAGAATATAATTCATTGTTTTCCAATGAACTTTTTATCGCAGGATGGAAACGGAGCAACAAAACATATTCATCACTGAGCTCCTGATACATTTTTTCTAAATCCAATTTTAATTCAAATTGATCTAATTGATGATCCCTGTATGTTGGGGCATACAAGATCACCTTTTTGGATGTTAATTCAGGATTCTCATCTAATAATTTAGAAATTATTGCTTTATGTTTGTTCTCATCAAAAAAAAAGTCAGTTCTCGGTATTCCTGTTCGAAGAATGTTTTGATCCTTTAGGGCAAATACCCGTTTAAAAATATCAGCCATTTTGTCTGACCCAACAACAACCTTATGAAATTTTTTGTAAACTCGTAGAAATCGCTTATGAGCCCTTTTACTACGATTGACATTGGACTCATCCTCCAGTCCAAACTTTTTAATCGCACCTGCTGCGTGCCAAAGCTGGATACATTCCACACCCGTTTTAAAATTAGTTGAAGCCAAAACCCCAAAATAGTTATCAATAATAATTTTTTTGGAAGTAGCGAGGTGATAGATGGAACGCAATAGATCGATAAACGATGTTTCAAATGGAATGACAGGAAGAGTAGGATATTTCTTAAAAAGTGAAAGGGAAGAACCCTTACATAAAAAGACAATTTCTTGTTGGATATTCTGGTGAAGAATTTCCTCGTACACATATTTGGCATTATCCCCAAAGGAAACCAGAAAGGTGACCTTATTTTTTAATGGGAATGCCTTACAAATCATAAAAAAGCACTTAAATATAAACAAATAAATGGATATGACAATTTCTCTAATCATTTTTCACATAATTTAAATCGGATTTAATTTTGGAGGTTGAGATACCGGTAGTTCTTGGTAAATAAACCACTTCACAATACCTTTTTAGAAAATCAAAATGATCTTTCCAATCATCACCCATTACAAAGACATCAATATTATGGTCAATTACGTCCTGGATCTTTTGTTCCCAGCAGGATTCCGGAATGACGTGGTCAACATAGCGAATTGACTCCAAAATTAATTTTCGGTCCTGATAACTATAGTAGGCTTTTTTATTCTTTTCGATATTAAATTCATCTGTTGATAGACCAACGATTAGAAAATCTCCTAATTCCTTAGCTTTTCTTAATATATTGATATGACCAACATGGAGCAAATCAAAAGTCCCGTACGTTAATACCTTTTTCATTCTTTTCAACTCCTCACCAAGTTTTCATTGCAGCGTTTATTCACCACTTGAAAACTCTTGCAGAAAAACAATCCAGTTCCCATTATATATCCCACTAGTTTTAATTTCAAACACTAGTGAAAGGATTCACGTTCGGTCTATGTAAAAATAAAACCATGATAGTTACTATCATGGTTTTATTAGTATATCCACAAATCTTTTTGCAGATTCTCCGTCAAGCTCATCGAAGAATCGATGTTTAAAGCTTTCAATCTTTTTATAATCAAACTGGTTTTCTTTCACCGTTTTGATAACCTCGTCAGTAGTTTTTACAATTGGCCCTGGAACAAAGTCAGAGTATTCATAGTAAAAACCACGATCTTCGAGATACTCATCAAGGTCATATGCAAAGAAAATCATTGGTCGTTCCAATAAAGAAAATTCAAAAACTAAAGATGAATAATCACTAATTAAAATATCCGTATTCATTAATACATTATTTATTTCATTCGAACTCATATTTATAACAAAGTCTGCTGCTTCCTCCGGTATTTTAACTTTTTTGGTAACAGATGGATGAAGCTTTAATATCAGTACATATTCATCTGAAAGTTCTTCAGCCATTTTTACTAAATCCAATTTAATATTAAAATTAGCCCGCTTACCTGGACCACCTCTAAACGTAGGTGCATAGGTAATCACTTTTTTATTTTTAAGCTTTGGATAGGTTCCCAGATATCGCTGGTGAACGAATTCCATTAAATCCTTATCAAAAAAGACATCCGTTCGCGGCAACCCTAATGAGTAAATATTTTCTTCCGGCACTTCAAATGCCTCAGCATAGTGAGGAATAATTTCTTTACTTGTAACTACGGCTTTTGTGTAAATTTGATGAGCACTTCGTTCAAATTGGGCGGAATTACTTTCACGATACCCTACGGCACTATGGCCAAATTTCTTAAAGGCACCAGCTGCATGCCAGGTTTGAATCACTTCCGTTTGCTTGCGTACACGAAGCTTATATAATGGACGATAATAATCATCTAAGATTAAATAACGGGAAGTCGCGATATCATAATACAGTCTACAGAAATCCCTGAAATTTCGCTTTTTCTTGAAATGACCTCTAATTTTGTAATCTGGGCGCTCATTAATTAATTCATCATAAATATGCTCAAATGAATCCGTTAATCTCGGAAATTTGTTGGTAGCCATCGTAATTTTCTTTTGTACAGGCAGGGTGCTAAAAAATGGAAAAGCCACCCGCCGAACAAGAGCTGTTTTCACCTTGGATTTTATTTTTTTCGATTTTACTTTAACTAGATAGAAAAAGATTGGAGATAGGCTATTTCTTTTCCAAGCTTTTTTTACTGCCATGAACACTTTTTGTTTTTTCGAAGTCTCTAATACATGTAAAGAACCTGGATCAAGCTTTGAGAAACAAACCTTTAGCCATTGTAGATACAGTTTTTTGGCAGCTGGACTAACCAGCTTATAGCGATCTGCAATTTCATAGGTCATAATTCTATGTAACGGTGGAATCTCATTAAATAAATGATAATCTAAAGTTTTCACCCACTCCAATACCAGGGTAAAGGATTCTACTTGAGTTTTTTGATCCTTGCTTACAAGCGCACTTCGAATAGCAGGCCAGATATCTGCCGAAACAATTCGGGTATAATAACTTTTCTTTAAAGCAAACCGGGTACGCTTATTCGGAATATATTTATCCCATAATTGATCGGAAATACGCATGCTTTTAAAAATATCGGTTAAAACCTTCACTGAATTCACGCGCACAGTTTGTGATAAGGATAAATTCTCCTCCGCTTCCCTCGACCGATATTTATAAATGATTTTATCAACTGTATAAATTTTATTTGCCTTCATATAGGCTTCAATCACAAATGGCTGATCCTCGGTTACATGAATATCTGCAGGAAACCGTATTCCTGTAACGATTTTAGAATGGTAAAGCTTATTGCACGGTCCCAATGAGAATAGTAACCCTGGATTGGCTACGAGGCTCTTTTCACCTGGAACGTAAACACCATTATTCACGTGACTAGCGATAAACCATGTTTCTGTACTATTAAAGCTTAAAGAAGTTCCTAAAACGATATCTGCCTTTTCTTTTAACGCACTATAATACATGGTTTCTAAGGCATCCAGGGGTAAGAGGTCATCTGAATCAACAAAACTAATGAATTCACCTCTTGCTACTTCTAAACCATTATTCCGTGCTACCCCTGGTCCTGAATTTTCTTGTTTTATAAAAACAATATTTCTGTATTTATTTGCATATTCTTCAACGATTTCTGGACTTCGATCACTTGATCCGTCATCAACCATAATAATTTCAATGTGATCTAACGTCTGGTTGACAAGAGACTCCAATGTCTCAGTAATATATTCTTCCACATTAAAAACTGGGGTAATAATACTTACCTTTACATCTTCTAATTCAGGATGAATGATATATTGAAGTTTACTCATATAATATCTCCTCTGTTGTAAAAAAAACAAAGCACCATTTTTTGAAACGCTCATCTTTTTTAACTATTATTTACATCATTTTCCTCTTTTATTATTAAATATAAGAATACGTATAAAATTCGATTCTATTTGGAATCTGCATCTACGATGAGTTGGTCTACTACACGATCGCTTGATTTCCCATCCGTATGATCAAAAAAGTAATCAACAAATGTCTCGATTTTTTCCATTTTGAAGTCTTTATTTTGAATGGTTTCAATTAGTTCATCTAATGTCCTTGCTAATGGGCCAGGGATAAATGAATCATATTTATAATAAAAATCTCGTGTTGCTATATATTCCTCTACATCTGGAGAATAGAAAATCATCGGTTTATTTAATAATGCAAACTCAAAGCAAACAGAGGAGTAATCGGTTATTAATAGATCTGAGATAAATAATAAATCATTAATTTCCCGATAATGTGAAATGTCGTAGAAAAAATCTTTGTATTCTTCAGGGATTTTCCAATAGTCTTTTACAAATGGATGCATTTTAAATAGAAAAACATACTCATCATGTAAGGCATGATAAAGTTTATCTAAATGAAGATAATCCTTCGGATAATAGGCAGACTGCTGGCCGTCCCCTCGAAAGGTCGGTGCAAACATAATGACTTTTTTTTCAGATAAAATAGGATACTTTCTGTATAATTCTTCTTTAACCTTCACTTGGTAAGCTTGATCAAAAAAGACATCCGTTCTTGGTATCCCAGTTGCAAAGACCCGATTTTCACTAATCCCAAAGCCTTCAGCATAATGCTTTGCCACACTCTTCGAACTTACGATTACCTTCGTGTAATTGCGGTGATTCAAAGAATGAGGGTCTGGACCGCCTGGAAGACCTACACGGCTGTATCCAAAGGTTTTAAACGCACCGACTGCATGCCATAACTGGATAAGATCGGCATCTTTCCGTATCTTTAATGGATAGACCATCGGATAAAAATCATCCAACAAAATAAATTTTGCCGTTGCCAGATGAAAAGCTAAACGAACCATTTCCCAATAGGTTTTATAAGCACGCGTACTCTCTTTTAAAAAAAAATGGTATTGGTAATTTTCATTTTTTCTTTTTAATGTCTGATATACAAATTCAAAGTTACCGCTTAAATCGGTTCGGCTATCTGATGCAAATAATATTTTTTTTTTATTTAACGGAAATAGGCAAAAAAGTAGGTAAAGCAATCGAAACATAACTTTACGGAAAAAACGGTAAACAAGACTAAATTGAGAGCTGTTTCCTTTACTTTCCGCTTGGTTTTCCATTTTATTTTTTAACATTATTAATCTCCTACTGGAAAATTTATGCGATCTAGCTTTTTTCAATTAAATTATCTACGATTCTTTTACTTGTTTTTCCATCAAAGTATGTAAAAAAACGATTTCTAAATTGCTCAATTTTTTTCAGATCAAATTCATCTTGTTGGATCCACTCAATCAGATCTTGCGTTTGATGAAAGAACGGCCCTGGAATGAATGACAGGAAAGGAAAATAAAAATCTCGTTCCTTTATATACTCTTCAAGGTCATCAGCTATAAAGGCAATTGGCCTGACTAATAAACTATAATCAAAAATAACCGATGAATAATCTGTTAAAAGAATATCAGCTAAAACTAGTAATTGTTCGATGTTGAATTTTTCCTTTACATGAAAGACAAAATCTTTATCTTCTTCCTTAATGGTGATCTCCGAACGCATATATGGATGTAAATGAATCAGTAGTACATATTCATCTCCGAGAGTTTCCCTCATAGCTGAAAAATCGATAGGACAGTGAAATGATTCTTGATAATGACTTTTCCCTCTAAACGTAGGAGCATATAAGATAATCTTTCTTCCCTGAATCTCAGGAAATTCACTCTGTAATTCTCCCATCAATCTGAACTGCTCTCGTTTATTAAAAAAATAATCTGTTCTCGGTACACCTAATGGGAATATCCTTGAGGATGGCATATCGAAGGCTTCAGCATAAAAAGGAATGACTTCCGAGGAACTCACAAATACTTTAGCATAGTTTGAATGAACCTTAACATGTTTTAAATAATCTGAACTGGGACCAAATTCTTTATCTACGGTGCTTAAGCCAAATTTCTTGAATGCACCTGCTGCATGCCAAAGCTGAACAATATCCGTTCCCTGTCGAGGTTTTATCACGTAAACGGGGAAATAATAATCATCGATGATAAAATAACGGGATGTTGCTAAATGATAACTCGCTTTAACCATATGTAAGACATAGTGGAATTTGCCTAGAAATGAGCTGCTATACTTTTTAAAAAGAAAATTACACGTCCAATTGGGATATCTTCCGTGTAATTCCTTATAAATATAATAGAGATTTCCCTGAATCTCAGTGGCCCGATAGGAAGCAAAGGTGACCTTTTCATTATTTACTTTAAAAAGAAGGCATGACAGGTAAAAGATCATCTGAATGAATCCCTTCACCATAATTGTTGGAAAAATTCTCACTAAATACATCGCCATGCCTGCCTTTTTTATTTTATATTTTCCATTCGAGAATGGTTTTTCCCCACGAGTTTGTCAGGTCTTTTTCAAATGCATCAATAATATCTTGGATGTTCTTTACTTGGTGAACTTCTCCAATCAGCATGCCAAAATAATCGACCACTTCCGGGTGCTCAACCATGAAATTTACAGTGTTGACAAAATCATTTCGTCCACTTCGACTGCTGCCAATCATTGTAAGACCTTTTTCTAGAATCATTCTAGTGTTTATTTCAACAGGATATTCAGAGACACCGAGAATACAAATAGATCCCTCTGGATTAATATAATCAATCATTTGATTAATCGCAGATTGGCTGCCATGCCCGCCAACACATTCAAATCCATGATCAATCCGTAAATCATCCGGAATTTCATCAATTTGATACGCTTCATCAACAAACGAAAAATGATCCATTTTATATTTTGTTTTCCCAAAAATATAAACTTTGCTATCCGGATAGCGTTTCTTTAAAATCAGCGTGGTTATATAACCTAAATTCCCATCTCCCCATACCCCGAACGTATTTTTTCGAGCATGTGCCTTTGCCTCAAAGCGCACTAATGCATGCATACTGATGGTGATTAATTCCATAAAAGCTGCAACCGATGGATCAATTTCTTCTGGTAAAGGGACAATCCGATCCCTATTAAGAAAAACATAGTCCTGCATAAATCCATCGTAACCACTTGAACGAAATTTACTTGATCGCAAGTAATTTTCTGCAATAACTTCATCTTTTTCAGTTGGGGTATTCGGTACCATTACGACCCGGGTACCAGGTGCAAACTCATTATTTGGATCATAAACGACCTTACCAATCCCTTCATGGATAAGCGCCATTGGCAGTTTCTTTGCCATTGCTTCCTTTCCACGTGTGCCGGTGTAATACCTTTGGTCCGCTGCACATATAGAGAGATGGGTGGGACGCACCACAATTTTATCGGACTGAATGGAACGATCTTTATAGGTCACTTCAAACTGTCGCGGAGACACTAAACGATACACTTGATTAATCATCGTGAAACCCTTTCTTGTAAGATTGCATTAGCAACCTTCAAATCATATGGGGTTGTTACCTTTATATTAAATAATTCACCCTTGACAATCTTAACCTTTTCACCTGCAAGCGCGCAAATTTTACATGCATCCGTAAGAATCATTTTTTGTTCCTCTGTTAGCGCGTTATAATAAGTAACTAATTTCTTGATATTAAAGCTTTGTGGCGTTTGTCCCTGGTACATAGTATCCCTTACCGGAATGTTTGAGATAAATTCTCCATCCTCAGATTGGATAATCGTATCAATCGCCTCGATCACTGTATCAACAGCCCCAAACTTAATAGCCGCTTCAATATTCTCTTCAATAATTCGATGCGTTAGAAATGGTCTAACAGAATCATGGGTAATAATCACATCATCATCGTTAATTCCAAAAGTTTTTTCGATATAGCGGATACCGCTCATGATCGATTCATTGCGATCTTTTCCGCCTTCAAGCACAATAATCCTTGCGTCTTTTCCAATATATTTATTAATAATATCTTTGGCGTGATTGACCCATTCTTTCGGTGTAACGACTAGAATCTTCTCAAAACGATCATTCAGGATAAACTTTTCAATTGTATGTATAATGATAGGTTTACTATTTAAAGTTAAAAACTGCTTGGGCATATTAATATTACCCATTCTTGTTCCTTTTCCTCCGGCAAGAATTTCTGCAAAAATCATTGTCAACACTCCTTATCATACTTAACATGCTTAATTTAAAGTAACTTTATTATTAAAATGATACATAATTAACCGTACCACTCATCATCCTAATTAACAGAAAACGACAAATTTCTTGACAAAAACTCAATTAAAACTATACACTCTTTCAAATACATTTTCAAGCGAGGTAAGATTTCAGTTCAGTGACTTTATTGCAAAAAAAATGAAGGGAAGAAATCTTCCACTTCATTTTTTGGGGCTTAATAATATTTAGGGACATCAAAAACTAAAGTATAGCTATCTAGTAAACTATAAAGATTAAAAATGTTAGGTGTTTGTTTCACAGCCCAGCCAATATCGGTTGCATATTGATGTGTACCTGGAGCTGCAGGATTCCATTTCATTTTATAAATCGTGTCCTGGCCTTTATCAATATAATTCAAGGCAACGAATTTTGCCCCACCCACAATCGCTTTATCCGGTGTAGTCCAGTCCTGATTAAATGCCCTTCTTGCTCCACAATGAAGCGGACACTTATCAAAAGCACCAACAGCATACATATTATAAACGATCGCATCATAGGAGGCTGCATCACTTGCTAATTCGGTAATCTCTTCTTCTCCTGTAGCAGGATCAATGACAGGGTTCCCATTACTATCAAGCTTTTTCTTTACCTTAACCCCTTTTGCTAACGTAGAACTGCCATTGCCTGTTTCAAGAAGCGCGTGGGAAATCAAGTAAATTTCATTGATGTTATACAGTGCACCTGCGTTAACAAAAACTTGTCCTTTTCCTGTAAGAATTCCTTTATTGGTCAATATTTTTTGATTCACTTCGTACGCATCTGCTCCAGCCATTTCGGAAAGCTTAAGAAATTGATAATAACTTGAAGTGCCAATTCCAAAATTAGTAGGATTAATATAATAGCTAATATCCGTTGGGCTTGGATTTACCCATTCTTCATTATACTGAATCTTATACCAATAATATCCATCCTTTTGCATGGTTTTGGAATCGATTGTTACTTGTTCATTAAGTTCTAGCTTTCCAAGGATCCAACCATCAACTGGTATTCCTCTAACGTTTGTATTGTCTGTGTTTACAACACCCACATTCGGTGTTGAGGCATTGACTGTTAATAAATCACTTCGTACATAGGCATCATATTTTTTATCAGTTTGAGATACACCAATTTGTTTATCGAGAAGTTCTCCTAATGAAATATCATAATTGGTATATTGAGTAGTGGTTTTCTTAATAACCTCTAAAAAGTTTACTATTAATGAGGCACTATACTTACCATCATAATACTCAACCTTAATGGTGTGAATCCCTTCGGACAATTGTTGGGGGGAAGAACTATAATTATTAACCCCGTCCTTCCAGCTATCCACTTTACGTATACCATCAACATAAATTCGTATACCATCATCGGCTTTACCTGAAAGTTTATAATTACTTGATTTTGCGATATATACCTTTTTTTCAAAAACAGCAGAAAAATTATCTGCTGGGATATTGGTTATAGGAGATCCACTCCAATAAAAATTCAGCGCATCAAACGTTTTTTGAACAGGAGTCCCTGTCAAATTATTGCTAGGATAGAATTTCGCTTCCCAAAAATCTTCAATGAGGTCTAATTTCATCGTGGCACTATATTTTGAATCATAATACTCAACCTTAATGGTATGGGTACCCGTCGTAAGAGTTACTGGATCATCGATGATATTCACGCCATCTGTCCATTTATCGACTTTGAGTACTCCGTCTATATAAACTCGTACACCATCATCTGCTTTTCCTATGAATCTATATTTTCCAGGTTGCGTCACAACATATTGTTTTTCAAAGGTTCCAGAGAAACCATCACTCGGGATTTCAGGATCTGGCGAGCCATTTCCCCAAGAAAATTGTAATTCATCATAAACTTTTATTAGTGGAGCACCTGTAAAATCCTTTGATGGATAATACGTTGCTTTCCACTTAGTAGGATCCACCGTTTCATTCTCATGATTAATTGGTTCTAGTTTCAAATTCAATGTAGCACTGTATTTTGAATCATAATACTCAACTTTAACAGTATGGGTCCCTGGCTCTAGCGTAATAGGAGCATCGATGTAATGCACGCCATCTGTCCATTTATCCACATAACGGATTCCGTCAATATAAACTCTTGCACCATCGTCGGCTTTTCCTACGATTTTATAATCCCCTGCTACATCCACAACATAATTTCTTTCAAAAATACCTGAGAAATTATCAGTTGGAATAGTAGGATCTGGCGAGCCATTTCCCCAAGAAAATTGTAATTCATCATAAACTTTTATTACTGGAGCACCTGTAAAATCCTTTGATGGATAATACGATGCTTTCCACTTAGTAGGATCCACCGTTTCATTCTCATGATTAATTGGTTCTAGTTTCAAATTCAATGTAGCACTGTATTTTGAGTCATAATACTCAACTTTAACCGTATGGGTCCCTGGCTCTAACGTAATAGGAGCATCGATGTAATGCACGCCATCTGTCCATTTATCCACATAACGGATTCCGTCAATATACACTCTTGCTCCATCGTCCGCTTTTCCTACGATTTTATAATCGCCTGTTTTATCA
Organism: Bacillus sp. ISL-7; assembly: GCF_018613065.1. The sequence goes on from NZ_JAGGQW010000026.1 coordinate 44,168, forward strand.
ACAACATAATTTCTTTCAAAAATACCTGAGAAATTATCAGTTGGAATAGTAGAATCTGGTGAGCCGCTTCCCCAAGAAAATTGCAATTGATCATATTCTTTCTTAATAGGTGTACCTGTAAAATCCTTAGTAGGATAAAATCTGGCACTCCACTTATCAACTGGAATTGTTACCACTTCTTCTGGGATGGATTCCACTACTTCATTCATATTAAATACAAAGGAAGAACTCCATTTGTCATCAAAATACTCTATTAATATCGTATGACTGCCAGATGCTAGATAAACCTCTTGATTAAATGAATTAATTCCCGACTTCCACTTATCAACTTTTTTGGTACCGTCGACGTAAACACGCACTCCATCATCTGCCTTGCCTGTTAAGCTGTAATTTCCAGATTTAGTAACCTGTACTTGTTTTTTAAATACAGCCGTAAAATGGTCAGATGGAATGCCTGAAATTGGTGATCCACTCCCCCAATGAAAGTCTAAGTTTGGATAAAATTTCTTTACTGGGCTTCCAGAAAAATCAGCTGACGGATAAAATTCTGCTGACCACGAATCTGATCCAATACTTTCAGAAAGTTTTACCAAATCAATAGCTAGAGCAGCGCTCCACTTTTTTTCATAATATTGAACCTTTAGCGTATGAGTGCCTGCGGTTAAATAGATTTCTTGATTAATAGAATGTACACCGTCACTCCAAAAATCTATTCTTTTCTTCCCATCTACATAAATCCGTACCCCATCATCAGCTTTTCCTGTTAGGCGATATTTCCCTGGACTTGAGATGGTTACCGTTTTCTCAAATATTGCCGAGAAATTGTCTTTTGGAATTTTTGGATCAGGCGAATTTGCCTTCCAATCGAATTTTACATTTGTATATGTTTTAGTTATCCCAGTTCCAGTAAAATCAATTCTGGGGTAGAAAGTAGCTTTCCACGCTCCATCCTCAGCCTTAGCGGAATCATCGTTTATAAAAAATAATCCGAAGAATCCAAGAAAGAATATCATTAATGGAATATTCAATTGTCGAAATTTGATTTTTAAGCCCTCCTAAATAATTTTTTTGTCGATATATAAACTATTATCTTAAAGTTTCATAGAAATGTTAATACATAATATAAATATAGTAAAAAAGACCCAGCATGACAACTGGAGATATGCCCCAACTAGGGAATATTCAGTTAAAATGGTAAATTTTATGTACATTTATTAATTAATATTGAATAAGTTATAGATAATCCTAGAAAGAGGTGGAAGATATGAGTAATCAAATGTTGGAAATTCAAAAAATAAGAATTTTTTTTGAAACTGTTGATCAGGATACTTCCGTCGAGAAAATAAGAGCAATGGGACTAAGTTTGATTTCCATTATTGATGAAATGATACAACAAAATCAGCTCCTCAAGGATAAATGGCTTGAGGCCAATGAAGATCTCCACTGGCTAAGAAGAAGGGCTGATGACTGGATGTTAAGGGCTATGGAAAAGGATTCCCAAGTTAATAAATAAAGTCTACTTTAGTATGATTAATAATTTTTAGGACAAAATATTATACAAAGTTAACTGAAATAGAAGGTGGTACTATGGCACTATGTGCTGATTGCGGACGGGAAGATATTTCATACTACTTAATAAATGGTTTTTGTGAGGATTGTATTGAATATAATAGTATTTCTGAATGGAATGATGAGGATGAAGATGGAGATAAAAATGGAGATACTGGCAATGTAATGCCCTTAGATCCTGTCCTTCATTTATTACAAACAGATGAAATTTGAGTTGAGTTTTTGGAATCGGTGAGGAGTATAGTATTCCTCACCTTTTGCTTTTTACCATTGCACTTCTAAGAAATTTTATTGTTAGAGGTTTAATTCTCATGAGACGTCTGGCTTTTTCTTTCATAACAAAGATCAAATATTCCGTACTGTACCGGATATCTTCTTTCCGAATAAATTCTACGGTCTTTATATTATCCTTATCGACTCGCCTGATCTCAAACCAACCTCTTATACATGGATAAACAATATGCTCCTGCCCAGATATTTCATAGTGATTGGCTGGAATAGATTTAATGGAAGGTCTAGTATAAGTGATTACATTTGCCCTTTTTGTTTTCATTTTCCACATGGTGGTCACCTCTATATTTTTTCTGTATTCCTCTCATGTCCAGAATAATGATTCTACATTTGGACTGAAGCCAGTTTATGAATATCATTTTCTTTTGCCACTTCCATAAAGTAATGGAACCGAGGTTCTAGAGAAGTAAGTAAGCTGTCATCCACATGGTTGTCAATAAATCTTTTTGTTTCACTTAACCAGTCTTTTTTTTGTTCTTGTGTTAACCGGGAAGTTAATAGATGCCCACGTAAACGGCTGGCATGTAGAAACCGATTTAAGAAAGCAACCTTTAACCTTGTTTTATATGATTCATCATGTTTACATTCATGTAAAAATTCCATGAGTCGATTAAAGGAAAAAAAGAATTGCTCTGCAGGGAAATACTTTACACTCAGATTCTCTTTCCCACGTGATACAACGAAGTAATAATGATAGTCCGCGAGTACGGTAATAACCTTAGCTGTCACATAGCATTGCATGACAAAAAGCTGATCTTCACCCACTACAGCCTTTGGATGGAATCTAAAATCATTTTGTCTCAGAAAAGAGAGCTTAAACATCTTGTGAGGTGCTAAAGAGTTAACTAAATTATCTTTGATAATATCAGCCTTCGGACGGTTCCCTTTTTTAAACATAGACCCAGGTACTTTGCGCCCATTGATACCAACATACTTGCCATAAATGACATCGGACTGATTTTTTTTTGCTTCTATATAAAAGCGTTCTAACGCTTCTTCTCCTAGGAAATCGTCATTGTCCAGGAAAAGAATATATTCACCACGAGCCGCATCTATCGCATCGTTTCGTGGAATCATTGGGCCTCCTGAATTATCAATCCGATCAATTAGAACAATGTTACTCATTAACTTACTAAAGTTCTCAATAACTTCCTTACTATTATCTGTAGAGCAATCATTCACACAAATGACCTCAAATTCTGACGCATCCATCGTTTGGTGCATTAAGGAATCCAACGTTACATTCAAATGTCTTGCCGCGTTATATACAGGTATAGCCACTGTAACCTTTAACAAGTCCATTCCTCCAACTAGGTAGTCCAAAATAAATTTATATGTATTACTTTTTCACTTTTTGTATCAATATATAACAGAAGCATAAAAATAAGAACCTAACTTCGAGTTACATTCATTATTCCCGTATTAATCTCGTATTAATCTTGATTGCCTGTGTTATAACGCAAAAAAGGCCGCCAAAAGGCCGCCTTATGTTTTGTATTCACGTATTTAATACCTTAAAGGATTTTTAATTAATAAGATATGGCCCGCTTACTTTGGTTGCCCCATAATCTATTAAATTCCGCTTTGCTGATTTTGGCATTCTTTTCCCCTGTCCAGCAATCATTATAGTAATAATTAGATTGATCAAGACCTGTTAGCACCAATGCATGCACTGAAAAACCATGCATACGTGAAACCAAAACAACAACCGGTTTATTATTTACTAATTGTTTTTCTATTGTTCCATTACTAGCACCTGTTAGGTTTTTGGCACTTCCAGCATATTCCTTTACTAATCCCATTAGGGCAGGAGGATAAATAGTCCATCCTGATCTTGTAAACGGATTCCCAACATAACCAAGGTTTGGATTACTTGAATGCCTTGGCATTTTTTTCGCTAAGGTGACTTTATCGACACGCACGCCTTTATACTGAAGCATCATTGTGACTGCAGTAATTTCACAACCTGTTGGCAGCTCTGGCCTTTGATTGATCAAGGGTACATTTAATTTAAGACTACTGACCTTAGATGCGTGGTTCCCGTAAACCGTTTTTGCTTGATATTGATACCACGAAAGAATACGTTGTGAACCTTTTTCTCTTTTAGTAGCCTGTGTCACATACCCAAAAGTATTTATGGTAAAGATATACTTAATATTTTTTGCATGGGCTCCATAAATGGTTCCAGGGTAATAATCATATCTAGAAAGTACTCGTTGTGTTCCTTTTTCTCTTAAAACAGCCTTAGTCAATTTTCCTGAGGCATCCATGTTGAAGATATACTTGATATTATTTGCATGTTTTCCATAGACTGTATTCGGAAAATACACATACTGATTAGTAACCTTCTGAGTCTTTTCATCGAGTCTTACAGCATTCACAATGTATCCACCACTATTGATATTAAAAATATATCTAATTTTTTTAGCTCCGTTTACATTGCTATTTGGGTAAAATACTTCTATCTTTGTTGATTTTTTAACAGTATCTGCATGTACATTACCGCCTAAAGAAGGGAAGATAAGTACAAGAATTAACAAAGAAAGACATAATTTTTTATTCATTATTATTTTCTCCTATCCTAACATGACATTTTTTCTTAGATGATTTAGTTAAAACGGTAAACTTACTTGCCAACACTAAGAGCCGTAATATATTTACTAGCTACGTAACCAACTCTTCCACCTATGTCAACAACATAGAAGTCTTTTTCCTTTTTGAAAAAATAGTATTCTTGATATTTATTAATATAGCCAATTACCTTACCTGCAGTGGATTTGTCGACAATAGGTGCCTTTTCTCTCATTTTAATCATACCGGTTTTCGGCTGATTCGTGGCCCAGCCGCTTTGTGTTTGCTTGATCAGTGCGATCACCGATTTCTTTTCGATATAACCGGTGCCTTTACCAAATTTGATCCCATACCATGTGCCTTGATTTGAAACAATATGAAGGATTTGGTATTTCGTCAAGGTTCCAATTGCAGCTGTTTTTGACATACTTTGATAGATTGTCACATCTGCTTTACTCTTAAAATATATGGCTGACGCCTTATCTTTATGATTTTTATTCACAATGGCTGCTAGATCGGCAATTACCCTCTGTGATTTCTCATAGGAAATACCTTTTGTCATAATTGCTAAAACAAAGGGAGTTTTATCATAAACGATGGCCGCGTCATTATAGATTCTTTCATTCGGGATCATCCCCACCTTGTGTGCGACGGCAACTCCCTTAACCCCACGTGGTATAGTAGAATTATAGACTGTCTGTTTCAAATAACCAACGAGTTCTTTGCCAAGCGGACTCTTTTCAGAAAATTGATAAAGTCTTTTCACATAATTCTTTAAATCATTGGCAGAGGTTAAATTTCGCCCATTCGGATAAGCATACTGACCGCCAACGCTTTTCATATACATGATAAAATTCCCCTATTTTTTTATGTAATTAGTTAGTTCAACAGATAACTTATTTGAAAAATCCTAATGTGCCGTTATTTCTGCTGCACTTGCATGTTTACTCGGCATGATTACGGAAAACAAAATAAATGCAATAAAAATCCCCTTTAAAAAATGTCCTGCCATCAACTCTTTCCCCATCCTTTTCCAGATTTCATCTTTCTTAAATTTTACCAAAATTAGCAATATATTAATATAGGTTTTGAGTAGAATCTCATCGATTTCTGTATTAAATTTCGATAATTTCTGCTATTCTATAGGTTGGTCCAAAATAACGTTATGGAGGAAAACTAGATGAGAGCTGAAAAGAATAAAAAGAAAAAGAAAACATGGCTCCGCGTAACTGGAATTGTTTTATTACTACTTATAATTGGAATCGGTGTTTACGCCTATTCAGTATATAGCTCATTAACAACTGCTGTCGAAACGATGCATCACCCGGTCGATCGAAAATCCGACAAACGTACCAAGGAAGTATCTTTACAAGAAAAGGAGCCTTTCTCGGTATTGCTCTTGGGTGTGGACCAGCGTAAAGGCGATAAAGGTCGTTCTGACACCATGATTGTTTTGTCAGTGAATCCAAAACTAAATTCTGTAAAGATGTTAAGTATTCCACGTGATACCCGAACAGAAATAGTTGGTAAAGGCACCGAGGATAAAATCAACCATGCTTACGCATTCGGCAACGAAGAAATGGCAATGAACACGGTTGAAAATTTCTTGGACATTCCCATTGATTATTTTGTAAAAATAAACATGGAAGGCTTTGAGGATATTGTTGATGCGGTTGGAGGCATAACGGTAAGCAATGATTTAGACTTTTCTCAAGATGGTTACCATTTCCCAAAGGGGCAAGTAACTTTAGATGGCAAAAAAGCGTTAGCCTTTACTCGGATGAGACATGAAGACCCTCGTGGTGATTTTGGGCGCCAATTACGTCAGCGTGAAATTATTCAAGGTGTTTTAAGAGAAGGTGCGAGCCTCTCATCGCTTACTAAATATCAAAGTATTTTTACAGCCCTTGGCAATAATGTGAGAACAAATCTTACATTTGATCAAATGATGGATATTCAAAAGAATTACCGTAGTGCGGCTGGTAACGTTGAGCAAATGACAATAAAAGGCGGCGGGACGAAAATTAACGGAATCTATTACTACATCGTTCCGCAAGACGAAAAACAACGGATTCAAAGTGAACTGAAAACACAATTAGATATTAAATAGTATTAAAACCTCTGCCGAGATAATAATTGGCAGAGGTTTTTTTGCTATTTAATAATTCACCACTAATCGAACCACAAAGGAACAAATTATATTAAAATGAACTTCCCTGCCTTCAGTGTCCGTCAACTGCGGACAAATTAGGAGTTTTGTCCACGGCTGGTGCCTGACACCTTATTATCACGGTTTTGTCATGAAACTAGTAAGCTATTGAAATATTTGTGTAATATTATTGTGGTAACTTTTATATAACAGAAGGAAGGGGTTTTCAATTATGAAGAAATTCCTAGTCATGTGTAGTTTGGCAGGTATGTTATTATTCGGAAGTAGCAACGGCGCATCAGCAGCATCCAATACATATAAAGTTAAGAGTGGCGATTCGCTTTATCGTATTGCAAAAACATATAAAATCTCCGTGATCACATTAAAACAATGGAATAAACTTAAATCAAATACTATTCACCCGAATCAAATATTAAAGATTACTAATGTACCAGCTAGTAAACCGGTTGTTAAGAAGGCCAGCACTAGTACGAGTAAAGCACCGAAGTTAAAGGTAGTAAAGACTTTAACAGTAAGTGCAACTGCCTATACAGCGAATTGTAAACGATGCTCTGGCATCACAGCGATCGGTTTAAATCTAAAGAAAAATCCAAACCTAAAGGTCATCTCTGTAGACCCGAAAGTAATTAAGCTCGGAACAAAGGTCTATGTTGAAGGTTATGGCTATGCAGTTGCCGGCGACACTGGCGGTGCCATGAAAGGTAAAAAAATTGATATTTTCGTCCCCTCTCATAAAAGTGCGATTCAATGGGGTAGGAAAACAGTGAAAGTACAAATATTAAAATAAGCAAAGTCCCAAGTGATTGAACTCACTTGGGACTTATTATTGTTTTAATGAAATGTTAAAACTTAAGGCAATATTGGTTCTGTTATTGGTTCTGATATTGGTTCTGTTATTTCAATAATAAACACTACAGTTGTCTTGTTGCCAGCCGCATCTGTTACCACTAATGTATGTGTTCCCTCAGCACTAACAACTGTTCCTGTTTTCACTGTTGCTCCATCTAATGTTGCTGTTCCTTCTTTAAAGGAGATCGTAACATCCTGATTGTAGATTTCATCATTACTTACTCCGCTAACCACTGGTGCTGTTTTATCAATTGTAAACACAACTGTTCTCTTATTACCGACAGCATCAGCTATCGTAACTCTGTGTTTTCCTTCTGAAGTAACAGCTTTTCCTGTTTTCACTCGATTTCCATCTAACCAGGCAGTTCCTTCTTTAAAGGCGATGGTAACATCCTTGTTGTAGAATGCGTTATTACTTACTCCGCTCACTACTGGAGCTGTTCTATCAATCGTAAAAATAACAATTGTTTTGTTGCCGGCCGCATCAGTTAACACAACTCTGTGTGTTCCTTCTGTAGTAACAACCTTTCCTGTTTTTACTCGATTTCCATCTAACCAAGCTGTTCCTTCTTTAAAGGAGATGGTAACATCCTTGTTGTAAACTCGGTTATTACTTACTCCGCTAACCACCGGAGCCGTTCTGTCCAGCACAACTACCGTTTTAGTCTTACTGATATTTCCAGATTTATCTTTAGCAGTAAAAGATAATTTTAGGCCAGCCTTTTGTTTCGGAATCTTGACCTTAAATGTTCCCTTGGAATCTGCAGGTTTTGCTGTATACCTTTTTGACCCAATCGCAACAGTGACCGTGGCTCCTTTTTCTGTTTTACCAGATACTTCAATTGTTTTGTCTGAAACAGTATTAACCGTTGGAACTGCAGGAGCTTTGATGTCCATATTTTTGTAATATGGTGCGGCTAACTGATTAAAGCTTTTTTTCGAGGAAACGATCATTACTTTCGTCCTCGTCTTTACCTTACTGAACAATTCTCTTACCTCATTATTATGCATCCGGATACATCCGCCAGAGACATATTTTCCAATCGAACTTTCATTATTGTTACCATGTATTGCGTACGGATATCCGCCATTCTCTTTTTTACTTAAACCTATCCAGCGGTTTCCTAATGGATTACGAGGATCGCCGCCAGCAATATGTTTTTTATAGTAAGGTCTGTTTACAATTTTTTCTCTTATGTAAAAAGTTCCTTCCGGGGTGAGTCTTGAAGTTCTTCCTGTTGCCACCCTATATGTTTTTATTAATTTACCATTCTCGTAAAATGCGAGTTTATTAACCTTTTTGTTAATAATAATTAATTGATTCTTAGTTGTACTAGCCTCAGCCTCTTGGGAGTTGGGAAAAACTGAAAATCCCAAGCATAAAATAATAAATCCAATCAGAAAACGTTTAAACACAAGTACATCCCCTTTGCAATTTCCATTTATTACTACAATACCATAATTAATGTTTTAATAGAAAAGATTAACTATATATATATTTCGGCAATTTATTACAAACTTCTCACATCATAATAAAACAAAATTCGCCATAAAAAATATGAAGATCCATTGAATAATGGTGCCTGACACCACAGTGACACCAAAAACACAAAAAACGTCATTTCTCGGGAAATACCACCAATTATTTTGGGGTTGACGGTCATTGTTGACTTACTGAAGAAAAAATTGGATAAAATATAGATTTATTGTCTCTTTTTTTATTAGGATATTAATAGTTTCAAATCATTCTAAAAAATGACAAAAGAGGTTGCCAGACTCTGAACTAGCACCCGGCAACCTCTTTCCTTTTATTCTACACTTTGCGTCAATTCTGCCATTTGACCTTCCTGAACCGTCACCAACTGGCTCATTAATCGTTTTTGGTGTATTTTTTCTAAAATAAAGAGACTCAAGTGGATAAGTAAAACACCAAGGGTGAAATATTCAACCGCATAATCGATATAGTACCATGAAAGAGTTGCTGTGATATCGTATAAAGCGTGGACAATAACTGTTAGCCAAAGGTTCCGGGTCCATAATAGGATAATTCCAAACATCAATCCCATATTTGCGAAGGTTACAATCGCCCCAATTCGGATCGCCCATGGCTCCTCTGTATCGAGCGTATGGTCTATGCCGAAAAGAATAGAGGTGATAAACAGCGCAGCCATTAGAAAAACATCTCTTGAGCCACTTTCCCAACGCCGCGGAAACAACTTTTTACATTCCACGAGCAGTAGAATGATATAAGCTAGCCGCCAAACCTCTTCCAGGCCAGCCAATGAGTCGTTATATAGATCATATCCAATTGTATCTACCTTTTCAAAAATGGACCAGACTGGATCGTCTGGAAGGCCAGCATCCACTCCATCTTCCACATCAAAGGATTGCGACTCCGTATAGTCTTGAACATATTGATCATAATCCTCATTAAAATCCTCAAATGTGATACTAGAGTACACATTAACAATCGTACTTCCAAGGAAGAAAATGAGAAAAGCACCAGTGAATTGCAGCATGATCTGGCGCGGGCTTTTCTGATGACCCTGCTGATTCCCAAGCCTCCGGTAAAGCTTCCAACCGATAAAAAAGGAGGACACCATGACGGCATCATATAAGGTGCTGGCCATAGAACTGTAACGAGTAAGATAAAGAAGAACCTCTGCCCCGATGGTTACAATGATCATTGCAAATAGCAGCTTTTTTGAAATCGGTTTTGTTAAATTCGTTATCATTCTCATCATTCCCTACCTGAAAAATTTGGCGGAGAAATCCCGTTTCCCCTTACCTGCCCAATATCTTTACTGCAATGATCCCGAACGCATTAAATAAAAGCAGGAAAAAGAAACAAGCAATCGTCCACTTCCATTTTCTCGTCACGAAATGATCCCCTCTTTTTCAAAAAATATATTAGTAATAATTTAGCATATTGGTAGGTAAATATCACGAAAATAATGATTGCTTTTTATTACCATAAAAAATTTACCGATAGTCTTCTATTCCAAACGTTCGAAACATATATTTAATCAAAATAAAAAGTTTGATAGAGTCTCAAAAACCGATCAAGCTTTTCTTTTTAAATTTACAAAGTCCCTTCTAATTTATACTTATTTATATAAAAATTTACAATTATTAATTACGAGATAGGAGAATGTTACTATGAGACGTCTTTTTTCGATCATTGTTTTAATCGTTTTGATTTTTATTCTATCAGCCACAAATCCTGAGCGCTCTGCCTATATCGACTGGGCCAATCACAAAACAATGGATAAATCTTCGAGTCTGATAGAAAAGGGATTATTATCTGTTGCTGGGAAATCCATTTATGATGCGGGAACAACGCAAAAGGATTATTTTATTTTCTCAATCTACAAAACCGATTTTTCCGAAGTAGGTCTAGGAAAAGTCACATCGATTGGCATCTTCAATAAATTCATTACCATCTCGAGTAAAAAATAATCAAATAATCAAAAGCCGGTCTCATTAGGGACTGGCTTATTGTTTTTAAAAGGCTATGTTAAAGCTTATTGTTAATTTTGGCACCCTGTTGATTGGAGCGGAAATCAACAGGCAAGTTTAACAGAGCCAATCAAAAAAAAGACCAAACATCAGCAATAGCCCTTGTTTGGTCCTCTTTCATTTATTCAACTTTTTCTACTTGAAAAACGGGTACGCGAACAGATTCGCCGTTTTCGTTGGTAATATTCTCATAACTATTGAAAGTACCAATGACGGTATAATTCTTATAGATTGTGAAATCGGAATCTCCCTTTAATAACAAATACGTTTTCTCCCATAGTCCCGTGCTATTGTTATAGGTTTCCGATAAGGTTACCAAGGCCCCGCCATTTTGAACTGTATCTGCGAAAGCAGTGAAGCGAACCTTCTCCCCATAATAGTTGGATATATCAGTGACTTGTATATCAACATAGTCTACCTTTATTCTAGAAAACTGATATTCCCCGCTACTATCGGGTTCGAAGTAAGCAAGCTCCCCTTCACCCTGTCCAACAGGATTATCTACAACCAACACTTGCTCTGATTCGAAAGTTAGCTTATCCGCTTCCACATCGAGGATCTTTACCATCGAACCGCCGCTGACTTCATAGGCTATATAATGATGCTTCCGTTCGGATGACTTCGCCTCAATATAAAGGACTGGATTGTCAGAAGTGCTGAAGTTACTATTAAAAGCCAACTTATTAATGGACGCTGCCCCTTCGATCGACCCCTCGGTTACAACCATTGCTTCCTCTCCCGTAAGCTTGCCAAAATATATGCCGCCGTACGTGGAGATTGCTGCAACGACGCTGTCTGCGCCCCATTTGTTTTTTGCATTTACAACGTTCGAAAACTCTTTTCCTGGATACAGACGTTTTAAAACGCGAATGGGTTCAAATTTATCCCAAGCAAGATTGGCACTCGCAATTGATTCAGTCGTGTCCTTTAGTGGTTTTAATGCTTCATAAATGCTAATTGCATCCTCGTATTTATTAGCCTCTATGAGATTCTCCGCTTTAACGAGTAGATCAGAGGTTGTTTTTTCAATATAAGCAAATACATCGGCACCATTCATATTCGCTTCTAACCTTTTGATTGAATTTGCGGCTTCGGCAAATGCGCCGTAATCCTTTTTATCGATCGCAGCCGTTACAATCCTTAACAAGTTCGAATCAAGGGTTTGCTCAAGCCAGCTAGCATCCAACGACAATATTCTTAGTGCACTAAACTGCCTGCTCCCCTCGTCAATAATCGATGAGACAGTGCCAGCTTCAACCATTTTATTTATCTTTGCCGCGTAATAGTTTTTGAATGAAGATTGGATTGCCTCTGTCTTAGCTGATGAACGACTGCCGTAATATTCTGCTGGAATCTTATTGAGGACGGTAAATATCTCCTCCTCTTTAGAAATGTCATTAGCCGTTTCATTCATTAATTTATCCAGATTTTCCTTTTTAATCGTGGAAAAATAACCCTTCATATCCGAATCTAGCTTCGTCAACGACACCATTTCCCCGTACATATCCTTTTGAACATTGGTGCCTGACACCCACTTTTTCTCGCTTGCCTTCCAACGATCGTATATTTTAATGAGGTTGTCGAGGTCATTTCCTTCATTATAATCAGCAGCTTTTTCATCTAGATCTTCCATGACTTCACGAATCGGTGACAGAATAGATAGCATGAAATTGATGTCATTATTATGGTCAGTGACAGAAACATTTAGCTTTGCGGCATGGAACTTTTCCTCTGCAGCGACTAATTCACCGGACTTAAATAATTTTACTGCTTCATTGTAGGTGTCAATTTTTTCATGTGCCAAAACGATTTTTGCGCTAACCAGCCCAAGCAAGATAACCAGCATTAACAAGAAAAAATTCCTAGACATATTCACTTTTCGATAAACGGTAAATTTAAACATATTGAGTAAGATCCTTTCTACGATACGAACTGCTTGAAATCAGGATCGTAATGATACTTCACCATAATTAAACGCTTGGTTTTTTCCTCTAGACTGCCCCAATCAACTTCCGGGTTGGAATAGATGATACTGCACAGTCGTAAGAACCGGTCCCTTGGGAAATATTCAAGGAATTCCTCGATGAACTCTGAAAATTCTAGGATGTACAGTTTCATTCGTAACGCTGAGCCGGCCACAGAAATGAGTGATTCCATTCCAAAATCGCTGACAATCGCCTCTCGATACTTAATAAAGTAGGCAATACACTTTTTCGTAAAAAGCGTCCGATTAATTTTTAACACCTCAAGTGCATATTTTACAAAATTCGAATCATAGGATGAAGGGATAAGGGGTTCTAGTTCAAGCTCCATATCACTTCTTAGAACGATTTCATTTAAGACCATGATACGGCGGATTTTCACCTGATCACTCGAAATAAAATCGCCAATATCGCGAAGCTTTTCATATGCCGGGGCTAGTCTCTCAGCATGAACATCCTCTTTGGCTAGTTCACTGTCATATTGAATACCTGCGGCAATTTTTCTTAGGTCAATTCGAAGTAGTTTTTTCAGTTGCATGAAATACTCACTTTTCATGAAGATGGAGGTAAGAATGACATATCCAATGACAAACACTACCCCGGCAATTAACGAGTAATATAACATTTTTACCGTTGGAGCAGCCAAAATACCTACACAAACAAACATTAGGATCCATATCGCTTCTGTTAATAAACGGTTTTTAAAAATCGACTTCACGAGTGTTTCAATTCCGATAAAATCCGAACCGCAATTCTGGCATTTTTCATCCCCTAAAACGGAATAACGGTTGCATTTTTTACACATCTTTAGCTTTTGAAATCGATATTTTGTTCTTTTTTTCTTGGAGAGTTGGACGGCCTGTTTAGCCAATCGAATCACCTTCATTTAGCATGATGACTAATTCATCATCAATACCTTCAAAATCACCGCTATTTCGCTTATTTTTCATTAATTTATAGGTTTTCCAACAAAGGATTAAAACTAGAAGACTAGTGAATACCACACCGTACATTTTACTTCTCCTTTTGAGATCATTTTATGAAAACTAATTATCCACAATCAAACCCAGATATTTTCCAATAAATACATTAACTTATATTATAATAGTAGAATTATAATATATCTAGGGAATAATTGTTTCGGTATATAATAGGAAAGTGGTAGAATAGTTGTACAATGCAAGAATTGTAATTATTACCCGAAATAGGAAAAATGCAGTGGGGGTTGCACACAGATGTTAAGAAAATGTATCAGTAGTTTAATCATAGTTACGTGTCTATTCTGGAATATTTCCTTATATAATGTACACGCTGCAAGTCCGTTAAATTCCACTTCTCGAATGGAGGGAATGCTTGTCGTTGATGTGAGTAATTCCATGAAGAGCAGTGACCCAAAGAATATCAGTAACGAAGCGATGAAGATGTTCATTGATATGGCCTCCTTTAATGGCGATAAAATTGGTGCCATCGCTTACGCTGACGAAGTCATGCGTGAAAAAGCGCTTGTCAAAATCAAGTCAGAACAGGATAAGAAGGACCTAAAGTCGTTCATCGACTCCGTTCAAAAATATATGTACACCGATTTATCAACTGGGGTTAAGGAAGCCGTCAACGTATTAGATAGTAGTCACGAGCAAGGTTATTACCCATTGATCGTGCTGCTTGCCGACGGGAATAACGAACTAGACCCAAAGAACTCCAAAACCGAAAAGCAAGCGGAAAAAGACCTAAACCAAGCAGTCGCCGCCGCTAAAGCGAAAGGATACCCAATCTATACGATTGGCTTAAACGCTAATGGCAAGCTAAATAAACAGGTTCTCACAAATATAGCCAAGAGCACGAATGGGGAATTCTTCGAAGCAAGTTCTGCCGATAAATTGCCCGGCATCCTTAGTGAAATTTTCGCCAACCATTTAAAATTAAAAATCGTTCCGATTAATCAAATAGTAGGTAATGGTGATTTTCAAGATATCAAAATAAATGTTCCCAATGAAAATGTATTAGAAGCCAACATCTCATTAATGTCCAACCATCCGGTCGAGGTTAAGCTCGTTAATCCTTCCGGTAATGAGCTCGCCATCCCTTCAGACCAAGTCCTACTTTCAAAATCGAAGACCTACTCTATGGTCAAACTGTTGAAACCAGTTCAGGGAGATTGGACACTGAAGGTTAAAGGGGTAGCAAAGGACAAAATCGATATCAACCTTGTTTTCAATTATGATTTACAGTTGAAGCTAGATAAGCTTGCTCAGCAAAGTTACAAGCCGGGCGAAACAGTTAAGATCCATTCCTTTTTTGAAGATAATGGTACACCTATCGCTGATAAAAGCATTTATCAATCAATGAAATCGACTCTATATGTGAAAGATCTCGATCAGGGGAAAACCGAGGAAGTAAGCTTATCAGCTGATGACCAAGGCTTTTCAGGTCAATTTAAGTTAGGAAACTCAAGCAGTTATGAAGTAGTGGTAAAAGCGGAAGATAATAGCTTTTTCCGTGAAACGCAGCCGCAAAAAATTACGGTCCAAAACACAGCCAAGACATCTGTAGCAGGTAAAACCACTCAACCAAAAGAAGAGACGCCGTTTTCATGGCTTTATGCGGCTGCTGGAGTGATTGCGCTCATTCTTCTAGCCGTATTTGCTTACAACAAGTTAAGGAAAAAGCAAGGTTTTAGTGGTCAAATCGTTGTGGAAGTAAAAGACGAGGATACTGGTGAACGCTCAAATCCGCAATACAAGCCATTAAAAGGTTTTAAAGGGAAGTTTCAGCTGCATCAGCTGCTAGGATTGCATCCTGAATTCGCTGAAACCAATCAAATAATCTTCAAGCCGCATGCTGGGGATTCGCTCCTGCTGATCAACAACTCGGACTGTACGATTGAAAAAAGCGGCCGGGCAATCGATGCCAAGAAAGGTCAGCAGATCAAACGAAATGACCGTCTTCGCATTGTGTTAAAGAAGGTAAATAAGTCTATTTATATTGAATATATAAGCTAAGCGGTTTTCGGTGTCAGGCACCGAAAAAGGAATCCTAATCAATTTATTTTTCGTCTATATATTAGTAGTTCACAGCTAGGGAGGAATAGTTGCATGAAAGCAAGTGTTAAAGAGCATATATCACAGTTGGAAGTCGCCCATGGCGGCGGGATTATATCAGAGAAAATCCGCGTTGATACGATTGACAATCCGATGCTTGTCATTGGACTTGGCGGTACAGGAATTGATGCCCTATTAAGACTCAAATACCAAGTAAATCGCCGTTTTAAACTTCCAGAAGATCCCTTATCGAAAAAGAAGAAAGATAAACCAAGTAACATTGAGTTTTTAGCATTTGAAACGAATGAGCATGATCGTAATAAAAAATATAATGGGATTGGCCTTGACCCCCATAAAGAATTCGTCCTGCTTTCCAACCCAGAAATCGGCAGCGTTCTTTCAAATCGCAGCACGATTGAACCTTATATTAAAGACTGGTTATCACCCGAATTGTCAATAACGGATGGAATCAGCGGGGCTTCAGGCGTACGCCAAGCGGGCAGACTGCTCATGTTTACAAAAATCAATCAGGTTGTAACGATCATTCAAAACAAAATGGATGCCGTACTTGAAGGGTCTGGAAAACGATTATACGTCTTCCTGCTTACCGGACTTTCTGGTGGGACTGGCAGTGGCTGTTACCTAGATATTGCCTACATTATAAGAGGAATCATGGATAAAAAGTTTGGGGCAAAAGGTGTTGACCGTTTAAGTATCCTTGGCTACCTTTTCACTCCTGACGTGAATTTGTCTAAAAAAGGAATCAACCACCATACGGCTGAATACATCCAGAAGAACGGCTACGCTGCCTTAAAAGAACTCGATTACTGGATGAACTGTGATGAAAGAAATGAACGTTTTATTCAGAAGTACGGCAATTTATTAACCGTAAACTCACAAGTGCCGCCGTTTAATCTCTGCCATTTAATATCAGGTACGAATACTGAGGGTAAATGGCTTGAGAATGCCTACGATTACTGCATGAATGTAACAGCTGAAAATATTACAAACTTTATGGCTAGTGAAGATAAAGGATCCGGCGAGGAATTTGCCATCCATGACTATATCAGCAATATCAGATCCAATATTGCCGGCATGCATAAGCCGTATCCAGCTAACTATCAATACAACATTATCGGCGCTTCCATGGCCGAAATTCCACTGGAAGAAATGACAACCTACATTGCCTACAAGCTGTTTGAAAAAATGGATAATATGTTTGAAGCAGGTCCTGAGCAATCAGATGTGGAGCAATTTGCTGAAAAACTGCGGATTGACCCTGATTCCGTCCACCAGCGCTTTAATGAACGTGTACCAGAACCGCTTTCAGGCTATGAGAATAGTGACCGTTTCTCCTACAACAATGTCATCAAAACATCGGTAACCAATATCAATGATGAATTAGACAGAGAGTTTCTTTTAAAAGCAAAAGATCAGTATCGTAAATGCAAAAAGCAGCATCCAGGCGAAATCATTGAAGAATTCCGCCGGCAAATTGAGAAAATGTTTTTAAATTCAAAAAAAGGCCCTATCTACGCATCACGTTTAATCTACCAGAAGGACGGGTTTTGCTTATTAACGACCCTGCAAACCTATGTAGAAGGCTTACGCGAACGTCTAGAACGTATGCCTAAAGCCATTCAATCGGCTGAGGAGTATACCTACAATAAACTTGAAGATGCCAGAAGTGCATTTATATCTAAGGAAAAGAAAAAGAATGCCTATATCGAGTCCAAGTTGAATGAGTATGATCTTCGCGCCGAAAAAGAACGAATGGAAGAAATGATTGAATTCTATGAAGATCTATATCAGCTAATCAATAGTCAAAACAACAAGATTTATGTGGTCTATAAAGAAATCCTCGATGCACTTAGAGGGATATTTGAACAGAACGCCAATATTCTTGTGAATGGTGAGGAAGTCAAACAACAAGATAATGTCACCTATTACTGGCATTTAGTCAGTGTACCGGATGTGGCCCGTGAAATTGAAAGCATGTTCGATTCAAAGGATGGAGAACAACTTGTCCAGCAATGGTCAGAAATGCTCCTCGAAAAGTCATCCTATTGGGTCAATGAATCAGATATCGATATCGTAGGTACCGTTTCAGAATTCCTAAGCGACCAGTTTGGCGAGTTGATTACGAAATCAATGGAAGACTTTTTAAGGCTTAAGCATGGCGAAGATATGCCAATTGATCGAATCATCCAAGACAAAATTGCTGCACGACTTGATGGTGATGCAACACCAGTGTTCCATTTAGATAACGGTCGTGGTGCCCTTCATTTCCCAGAATGGGGATTTGTATCCGTTCCAGTAAAGGCTCCTAACATTTTAAAAGGAGTGAAGGAATACCAAAAGCATTCGATTAGTGAATCTCATTTCACCATTAAAGAGAGTGAACTGAAGAATCGGATCTTCTGGTTAAACACAAAAAATGGTATTCCATTGTTCTCGTACTCCCCACTCTCCATTTATGAGGAGTCCTATGAAAAAACGATTTTAGAAAGAGAAGGCGTTGGCCGCCACCTTGTTCAAACAGATAAAGAAAACTGGGCCTACCTCCCTTCACCGATTCCTGAAGAATCATGGGGAGATACGTACCGCAACAAGCGCGTTCAGCAATACAATGCCAGTATTCGTTCCATGTTTGAACAAGCGATGGAATTTAAAGTCATTACGGTGAAGAATTCCGATCACAGCACTAGTGCTCGCTACGAATGCCATTTTACAAAAGAAATGAACATTTCGGACTTATTTGCTCATTACGAAATAGATCCGAAACAGTTAAACAAAGCAACCCTAGGCAGCCTGAAGCAAATCCTTCGCCAGCTTAAAGACATGTTTAACGGCGCCATGGAGTCCGACGGTGTGAGTGATATCTTTGACAGCACCAACTTGGAATTGGCAAAAGAAAATCTCATCCGTACACCTAAACTAATTGAAAAAGTAAAACTAGAAGTTAGAAAGTATCACTTAATCAAAGAGAAAATCTCTGAGATTGAGCAATATATTGCCTCACAAGAAGAAAAAGAGGTTTCTTTAACTCAATTCATTCAAGCCGTTTATACAAAAACAATTCGGAAACGCGGCGCCTTATACGTGTACGATAAAGAGATTGAAGAAGATGCATGGGAACCATTTGTGAATTTAATGAAGACAACGAAGTTTGTTGATTATGAACTTTATCATGCCTTCAAAGCATTGAGCCAAAAGAAAATGGATCAACTGCAAAAGAAATCAGATCGTCGCAGCAATGACATGATCAACCAAGAAAACACGACCGAACTTGTTACTGCTTTAGAGGAAATGGCTGCAACCTATTCAAGGGAAAAAGAAGCCCTTGATTACGATTACCAGGATTTAGTCAATGGCGAAGAAATATACAGTTTCTATAAAGAAATGATGCTCAAGGTTAATGACATGCTCCGTCAATTGAAATCATAACAAACAATTACAGATAATTTTATTTAGGCCACTTGCAGCTTTTGCATGTGGCCGCCTCTAATCACACCCATTATTTTATAAATAGGGGAATGTTTTCAACGGGGGGAAACAGCTTTGAAAGAACTCTTACAAAAATACGCAAACACCTTTTCAAACCAGCTGGAAAAAATGACATTAGAGGAAAACGAACAGCGCAGTGTAAACCATCCCATTGTCTTTTTATTTCTAGGCGACTCTGTCAAGGAAGCCATGACATCCATCATGACTATTAATGAAGAAAAATGGCATAACAGCATAGGTGTGTTATATTTCCATGCCTATCAAACCAATACCATCAGCCACGATAACGTATTATCCATTCAACTTCCAGGCAATCAGTTTGATCCCAAAACCATTCGTAGAAGCATTTACGAGACCTTTTATCAGGATGAGAATTTGCTGATTGAACTAAATAAAACCTTCCGTAAACTTTCGTCAAAAATTGCTGAGTACGGTAAGGTCTATTCCTCTCTAGTTAAACTAAACCTATGTGTGGTGACGGCCGTCGATGACCCTGCAAATATCCTGATTCAAGAATTTACTTTGCTGTTAAAAAGTATTTTACAAGAGTCTTTTCGACAAGTGGAAGTAGATTTGTATGGATTAATAAAGGAAAAGCAGGATGGCGAAAATTTTGCCCTCTCTACTTCACTAGGGATTAGTTTTTTTAATGAGTTAAATCAGTTTCAACACGATAAATACACCTTTGAAAAAGAACTTCAGTTGGAAGAAGATCTGCGGCTGCCAGTCGTTCACCCCCCTTCCCCGCTCTTTGACATGGTGTATTTGTTAAGCGATAAAAATGAAGATGGCTTAATTTCAAGTGATGCCGGGAAGCAAAACTACGAAATTATTAGCAATCTAAATCTCTTAAAAAACCGAAAAATGATTACCGAT
Source organism: Bacillus sp. ISL-7 (assembly GCF_018613065.1). The sequence continues at coordinate 64,540 of NZ_JAGGQW010000026.1, forward strand.
TATCATGAAAAGATGGACAGCTATAATCATCAGGACTTTAAACGTAGTTTCAGAGGAAACTCAGAGGAACCAGTATTCGCCTCAGCTGGCTTTTCCAAGGTGAACCGCCCCAATAAAGCGATTGCGCTTCATGCGGCCAGCCATTTTTTCCATGAACTGCTGACGTCATTAAAAGCAGCCAGCTCCGAGAAACGCGAAAATGTACTCGGCTTATTTAAGTTGACGGAGGCTTCTTTCCAGAAATATTATCATGACATTATTCCTTCGGACGAAAAGCTCGTGGATATGAATGACATGATGGGAGTGTCCAATTCCTATCAAACGGTAAAAAGAATGTCTGTCAAGGAGGCAGAAGAACATCTGTATGAATGTGGTACAGAACGCTTTTTCCATACTAACTTTAAAGAGCCGGTTAGTGAGCATTTACAAACCATGAACTTGAAAGCACATATTGAGCGGTGCCTCCATGAAAACGTAATTAATAATGAAAAGTACGGGTTATATTGCGCCTATTTATGGACCTCTGATGCCACAGGCTCGAATTTTAGCATACTGGATGAAATTCATAAAATGATACGTGAAGCCAAAAATGAACGAGCAGAAGCTGAAGCACGGCTCGAGCAGCTCTATCATCGAATCGTGGATAGCTGTGATTTTAAAAAAAGCTATCTCCCATTTTCAGACAAGAAAAACCTAACTAGCTTTTTACAGTATTTTTTTGAAGAAGCTTACGGTTTAAAGTATCAAATGGTCAAACTTGAGGTAAAGCAAGCCATCTTAAAGCAATATCATAAAGTATTACAAGAAAACCACCAGTATCTGCGCGCGAAAATAGAGATTGTCGATCAGGCGGAATCTTTATTGAAACAAGCAGCTGCGGAGAGTCTGTATGATTCGGATGAGTATTTAGATAAAAATATCGCGGAATATTATGGACAAATGATTAGCAGCATAACGAAAAAGCTGAAGGAAAAACGTGGTCCTCATTTCTTTTCTGATGAGCTCTTTTTTGGAAACCTGCTATCATTCCTTGAAAACGGTGCGACCGAACTGATCGAAAGATTGCTGTTTGTATGTAATCGTGAGGTATTGACCCAAGAGGAATTCCAGCGCAGCTTTGAAGATGAACTGTTAGAACGGGCGAATGTTATGACGCACTATGATAATCAAGACGTTCTAACCAAAGAGGATTTGTTTAAGCAATTAAACACGCGCTTAAGCGAAAATTCATCGATTCATATTGAAGTGTTTAACTACAAACAGGAACATCGCTATGAAGAAAAATACTTCTTCGGTGACTTTCACAGCAAATTCATGAAGTTCGCTTTAGAAAAAGAACAAGAAACACGCCATTTTAAGGTGGGCTGTGCCCATGAGAGGAATAGCAGCGGAATCGAAAAGCTTACCCTGATGGGCGGCTTTAAGCTGAGTGACTTAATGTACTACCAAAGAGGGGAAAAATACTACAAGGCCTATACAGAAAAAGGATACGAATTCCACTCCAAAGCGGAAACGCCCGCTTAGCGGCGTATGGACTGGAGCACTTCGACTGAGATAAAGGAAACACGGAGAGCGATAGCGCATTCGTTCTTGACTTATCGTAGGGAGAAGGGCGAAGTCCACTAGCCGTTGGGCGTTGGAGCTAGACGGTAATCAAATTTCAAGGAATTACCTTTAATCATTGAAAACGAACTCTTTTAGTAAGGAGATTTGAACATGCCTGTTCGGAAATTTAGTATCCTGTTTTTTGTTTTTAGTATCATTGCCGGGCTTCTAGGTGCTATCCTTGGTGAGTGGTTAATCGAGTCCTATTATGGCGTTTGGCCTAATATCCTTTTAATGGGCGCCTATTTTGGCCAGCTAGCCCTGATCGCAGGTCTCTTCTGCTTAGGTGCTGAGTTAATTAGTCCCATTATTAATGGACGCAGTTGGCGCTTGGAATACTCAGGCCTTTCTTGGAAAATGCTTGTACCTGCCACTCTCGTCATGCTGTTTGCTGCCGGCCTCTTATTTCAATTCTTATATTCTCTTAATTTCTCAAATATCAAACCGCCCGATGATATCGTGATGGTCATGGATATTTCAGACAGCATGAATGAAACGGACCCTGGACACGAAAGCTTGAAGGCTGCTGGAAAACTCATATCCAATATGAAGCCGACCCATCGTGCCTCCGTTATATCATTTAACGAAGACGCTGTTATTACAAAATCGATGTTTAACGTCAGTGATAAACAAGAACGCACCAATGCGATTGAGCAAATCAATCGTTTACAAGCTACAGGAAGCACCGATATTGGCAACGCCTTAGACACAGCTATTCAAGAGATAGATGACCACCAAAAAAATGGACGAAAACCAATGGTCATTCTGTTCTCAGATGGTTATAGTGAACTTGACCTTGATGCAGTGGTCAAGCCCTACCAGAATAAGGACATTGTCATAAATACGATTGGGATGAGCAAGATTGATAAAGGCGGTGCCCAATTACTTAGATTAATTGCATCAAGTACCGGCGGTTCCTTTTATGATGTTAAAAATGCCAATGAATTAACGAACGTATTTGAAAAAATCTACTTAGAAAACCAGGACCTTTTGCTTGTGACACAAAGACACGGATTGTTTCAAGACAGCACCTATCTCGCCATTCTCCGAGTGGTCTTAATCACGTTAATCGGCGGATTGTTTGGTCTCGCGCTTGGAATAATTTTCGACAACCGTTATTTAGCGAAAAGCTATGCTATTACTGGGGTGTTTGCTGGACTATTAGCAGGATTGGTACTCAAACTTGGTTTGCAAGATAGCCTGCAGTCAGGATTTTCTTACCGCCTCGCTGCCGATATTCTCTTAACTGCGTTGACTGGTCTTGGAACGCTGATGATCCCGATCCGTGAGAAGTTCTCGGGCAGTGCGCCGCGTAACACCAGTGGGCCTGATTTTTCCGTAAAAAGAAATTCATTAAAAAGGAATCATTTTAAAAAGGGATTTTGATGGACAGCGTTTAGGAGCGGCTTGGACCTCTCCGTACCAATTAGAAAAGATTGTGGGTGATTTCTGGTGAACTGGGAAACCCTTGCTTCCCCTGATTATGAAATAAAGGATATACGAAAAACAATAAGAGATTCAGAGGTTCACTTAACTTGGTTCTGGTCTAAAGATATCGACTTTGTCTATATTTATAAAACGCCCTCAGAAAATGTAAAACCAATCAGCGAAATCAATGAGCAGGATTTGAAACTCTATACCCGCGAGGAATATAAAGCCAATCATGGATATGTTGGAAGACTGGATGCGATTGGCCGCTATGCCTATCGCATCTTCCCCTGCCAAAAACGTAACGGAAAGCTGGCTGTTTTTAGTCAGGAAAACGATAACAATCTCATTTATATAACGGGATCGAAGGCAAAGATTTATTTTTCAATTACCTATAAAAATAAATTCCTTCAGCCGAAAAAAAGAGTCCGCATGTCCATCATGACAGAAATCGTGCTTGATAAAGATCTGTTAGTCTATGTTAAAAAAACAGGCAGTCCTCCCATGTCCATTGAAGATGGAACCGTCTTCCCATTTATTCGTGACTTCCCACCTGGAAAAACGGAGCTGCTCGAAAAGGAAATCGGCAAGGATGAATATATTAGAATCTTTTTTAGTAATGGAAGGAAATCAGCTGAAATTTTTGAACTGATTCCACAATAAGGAGAGACTTTACATGTTTGGACTACTAAAACGAATGTTTGAAAAAAAGCAGCCAGAACCTACCAGACTGCCTTTTTATGATATTGTCTGCCCCTACTGCTTTTCAAAATTTCATCATGAAGATGTCGTCTTCCGTGCCGCACACCACCGTGATGATGATGAGGTATTTTACCTTCAGGAAGATGATAAATTGAATGATTATCGGGCGAAATTTGGGCTTGCCCCCATTGATGAACTGGAGGCAATTGTTTATCCTTCGACGATTCCAGATGAAAATAAGATTTACTCCGACCGTGTGCTTATGGGTGTTTCTGATAAATATTCGGTTGTGACGAGAAAGCGACTTTGCCCAGGGTGCCATAATGAACTCCCCGTTACAGCAGGTAAATATCCAAGTAATATTCTTTCCATTGTCGGTGCTACTTCTGTCGGGAAATCTGTTTATATTACGTCTCTCATTCATACCTTGCAGCATGTAACAGCTAATAATTTTAATGCGGCATGTATTCCGCTTAATAACGCGATTAGCAGAAGATTCAGGGATGACTATGAAATTCCTTTATTTGAAAATGGAAATTTGCTTGATGCTACCGCTGTGACAAAGCGCCAAGAACCGTTTATTTTCCAATTTGTGTTTAAAGATGAAGACAAAGCACCACTGACACTCGTATTTTTTGATGTAGCTGGTGAGGGTATGACTGAACAAGAATATCTTCAACTTCATGCTCCCCATATCAAAAATTCAGCGGGAATTTTATTCTTAGTCGACCCAATGCAAATTCGAGCAATCCGTCAGAAAATGCTTCATCAAATGGGTGAAAATCCGGGGGAGATAGTTGGACTTGCTCGTGAACCCCGCGAGGTTGTTGTCGCATTATTTGAGGATTTCATTTCCCAACAGGAAAACAACAAAACGAATATTCCGACTGCAGTCGTGCTGACAAAAAGTGATTTATTGTATACCCTAAGTTCCGACGAGGGTGAATATATTCGTTCTAATAGCAATGTGTTCCGCAATGTCACACATAGTGGATACCTTAACCTGGATGAATACGAGAATATCAATGGAGAGATTAGAAGATTTCTATCAAAGGTAGATACTCCGTTCGTCGGTTCCATTGATGTTTTTTTTAACGAGGCTTCCTATTTTGCCGTGTCTGCCCTCGGAAGCAATCCAGTCGATCGACAAGTTAGTGGGATTATTAGTCCGATTCGTGTGGATGAACCGTTTATTTGGCTCCTGTATAAGCTGGGCTATATTGAAGGGAGACATGTGCAGTGACCGGAAAGTTAATTCAACAACAAATGTATACCAGGGAACGGGGCGGAATATTCCTCTCAACGGACGGATATGATACCATTGCTATTTCCGAAGGCTTGGATAAGTCATTTGTGAAAAAATATTTACATCCCTTTTGCATTTATCAATCGCCAAAGGCCTTAACAACACGTGGGGAAAAGGACAGTTCCCTCTACCCGGAAACTGTCACACTATTTCAGCCGGAAACCGGTGACATGGTCATTGGTCAATCTGTATTTGTGCCTGCTGATTTTACGGGTCAGCGCAGCGCTTATTTCATGCATAACTATGTACTCCCGTCTAATCGAAAGGAAGAATGGATTAAACATCCTGAAAAGCTATTTCGAATAAATGACTTTCAGACTTCCTATAAAACGGAGCAAGGCCATGTTCTTCCGGCATTGGAAGAAACCGGATATGATGATATGGATGTTCTTGCCGGAAAAGATACTCTTTTGGGGAATTTAGGAATTCGCGAAGAACAGTTTAAACAACTATTATTTGCAGTCATGTCGTCCATTGCTGGGAAGAAAAAGGTGTTTATCTCATTAAATATACCTTTGCAGGAATATTCGAAGGCTGCACTTCAACTGTTGGAGTTAGTTTATCTTTATTTGCCCTATGCACACCGCCGCAAATTAGGCGCAATGACCTTTTCAAGTGAACCAGAGAGTAAAAACTATATCCATGTGATGTTTTATGAGCCAGGTACATTAAACATGAATGATCGTTCGATTGAAAAGCAATTCATTTTTGATTTTGCAAATGATAGGATTTCTGGCCTCGATATTTCTGGTCAGAAGCATGAGTATCTAGACTTTGCACTCGACCATTTTTCCCAATCGAAGCGAATGGATGATTTCTTTGCGTTCGCAGAAACAGCGTTATCAGGCATAACTGAGGAGCAGAAGCTAGAGGTGGCTAGCTACTATCAGTTGACCTCCCTTTATCAAACACTTAATAGTCATGATGACTCCTTATATAATGATAATAAACTAGGCTTTTTAAATAGTTTGCAGAAGTTTCTACAGGTGAATAGTGACGAGAAACAACCTTTGATTGAGCTATTTTTAAAAATCCTAGCGATGGAAAAATATGCAGGCGATCCTGCAACAGCTCTAGATTACATTCACGCTGTAGTGTCCATCAATCAAGTGGTACGAAGCGATGAGGCTCTCTCATTCATACTAGAAACACTCAACTATTATCAAAATGCTCAACTTTTCCATAAGCTCTGGAAATTGGTTGAACAGGACAATCGCTCTTATAAAGCGATTTTGATGTTTATTAATGAGCATCCCAACTATGACAGGCTCCTTGAGCTTTATCTGGATGAACGGTTCAATCGGATCATTCGAGTCGAAGACATTCTGTGTGAGCTCAAATCAATGCTTGGCTCACCATACCTTTTAGCTATTGAAAAATTTAAATCGGTTGTGATTACCAAAATTGAAGCCTCGTTAAAACAGGAGAGTAATGCTTTCACCGCTGTTCTTGCCATCAAGGACTTTAAAGTGGATATGGCAGACAAGGACTTTCTCGATTTTAAACAAAAGATGTTTGGGCGGTCAGTATGGGTCATGTTAGATCATATTCGTCCAAAAGAGCTGACAGCTCAGGATATCATGACATTCGGTAAAATTTTCAACCAACCGATAAACCCGAGAGATATGAAGGATGGCAAGGCAAAAGATAATTATCTAATGACTGATGCCCTATACCAGGTGCTCAGCATGCCATCTCAGGCTAGTCCTAATCAGCTTAAATCGTTATCAAGATTGGGCCGGGAACTGGTGCGGGAGAATTTGCAGCAGCTCTTACGAGTCAAGGTTACCACTGAGCACATTCCAGTACTAAATATTGCCTTTGGATCGGAACATGGTGAAGTAGATTATGGGATGCTATTTAAACACTTGATCCAATACGGCGATGACAAAACGATGATGGCTTTTATAAAGGATCATTCAAATTTAGTTGGAATTGACTTACCCTATCGAAGTGCTTTACGAAGCTATTTAGTTTCCGATCCAAAATCAATTTGGCGGAATAAAAAGTACAATAAAGAATTGAAATTAATCCGAAAGAGCAGCTTTAAGAACTTTTTGAAGGAAGTTGAAACAGAAACAGCAAGTCCTCTTGTCAAATTCTTTAAAAAGTATGGGGTAAAACTGTTAATTATTGTAGTCGTACTTGGCGGAGCAGGCGGTGCAGCTTGGTTTGGAGTGGACTATTATTCCAGTAAACATTCCACAAAAAAGGTTGCATCGACACCGGCTGTGAAAAAGAATGTCAAGAAAGCAGAGAATGTAGTATCTCTAGACCAATTTAAAAAGTTATCTGATAAAAAAGTAGACGGTGAGATCTTTAGACTACCTCTTGATGGAAAGCAATTTGAAAAAATTGTTGGACAAGCCCAAGGGGTAACCCTGACCGATCGACAAGAGGGTAATTTCCAGTTGGATCTGAAAACTGAAACGGAAGCCAGCCCCTTTGAAAATGGGCAGCTAAAAGGTGGATTCTCGCTTGTTGGGACGGAATATGATTTTGATCCTGCAGATAATACATCTGAAGTGGTAATCGTTTCAAAAAACCATTCAGGAGAGTCCTATCTTTGGGTCTTCTCGACTAATACCGGTCTAAAAGGCACAGCAGAACCACTTGAGCCTATTTTTAAGGCGGTGGGAATTACAGACGTAAGGATGGATAATAAAAAACTTACGCTGCTTCAAGGGGAAAACGAAGTTGCGAATGAATTCCCTTTTACAGACCAAATAAGTGACAGCCAAGAATAGTGCAAAAAAGAGCATTCCTGAGGTGGGATGCTCTTTTTTGTGGAAACCTTTATTGTTGATTGTGGGGAACTAGACATTGTAGGCACTATTTACTGTTTTTTATGATTTTTGTTTCCAATAGCCCTCATTGGACACATTTTTCACTTATTTTTTTTATTTGTGTCGCCAATAGCCCTCATTGGACACACTTTTCTCTGTTTTTTTATGATTTTTGTCGCCAATAGCCCTCATTGGACACATTTTTCACTATTTTTTTATGATTTTTGTCGCCAATAGCCCTCATTGGACACACTTTTCTCTATTTTTTTATGATTTTTGTCGCCAATAGCCCTTATTGGACACACTTTTCTCTGTTTTTATCTAATTTTTGTTGAAAATAGACTCATTGGAGTTACTTTTCATTTTTTCTCTAAGGTAAACTTATTATTTTTCAAAGAAAGATTGGACAATTCTGTCCCTGTCACGCTGATAACATCTTTGCTCTGCTTAACCTCAGTACCATAGTCACTCCATACCTGTTTGGCACTTCCATTTGCTTGTACTGTTAGTGCTATCACTTCTGAAATTAAACCACTATCATCTGGAAGTTCAAAAACCAGCAGACCGGTTTGCCCATTTTCTGCTGTAATTGTTAGTAACGAATCTATATATGATTTTGTTTCGGAAGAATTGCCATTATACTCATGCGATTCCCCTACCTTCTTGCCCTGGGATAAAATAAAAACTTTCACCTTGCCTGATGAATCGTCTTGTTTCTGGGCAGCGGCAACTAAAGTATATTCATGACCTGCTACTTTGATGGAAGCATGTTTGATTGGATCCCAGCCAGAAACTACTTGCGAGAATTGACTTAAATCAACCTGACCCTTTTTCTCCACTGCCTTCACCTTTGGATTGTCCTTTTCCACAGCTGTTTCTTGCTTACTTTCGCTCGCTTGATTCGAGGTTTTTTCCGCTCCACCCTTTAAAAAGTTAATGGAAAAGATGACGATTATAAGTATAGCAGCAACAGCAACGCCTATAAACAATGAGCCGGATTTCCGCTTTTCTTTAGGGGGCGAAGGAGCAGGAGTTACAAACTCTGGCTCTTCCCTTTTGTTTTTCTCCTGAATAGCTGATTCAAAAACGGTCTTTGAGGATTCACCTAGATTCACTAATCCGGGCTTAGGAATCGCTAATTTCCTTAGAATCCACCCTTGCAGTTCCTCGATGTGATCAAAGCTTATCCCCTCAAAATGCGATTCAGCAAGGGAAGAATGATTTTTTAATACGGATAGCACTTGTTTGAGGTCATCCTGAATGGTTATTTTTCTATCTGGTTGAAAAACGGTTCTCTCACCTGCGCCATATAAGATAATCTCTCCATTTACTTTTATCCAGATATTAAATCGATTGATCTTACCATGAAGAATTCCATGTTTGTGCAAATATACGACGGCATCGACTAACTGATCAATTTGTTTCCCGGTAAGCATCTGCTCTTTTTCTAAAAAGTTTCCTTCGTTTCCTTCCATCACAACAAAGGGCTTACGGTCCCATACATCTAGCACCTTCACTGCAGGAAGGTGCTTATAATTGGTAATCTTCGCCTCGTACTCATGATAGAACTGGTTCCACTCATCACGAAGCGGCAACTGATGGATCAAGCGAAGGATTCCTGATTCTCCGTCCTTTGGATCTTTCACTTGATAAACGGTTAATTGCTCACCAGTATACAGTTCTTTAATGATCTTGAATTGGTTAATGTCAGCCATTTTCACAGCTCCCTGGTCATACTAATACCGAAGGAACCTACTTCCCAGTTTGGGTTTCGCTTCCCTCGTAGCTATTTTTCAGCCTAAATTTGAACTCAACCCGCCTCGACTGTGCACGGTCCACCTTGCCTTTGACGATCTTCAACTGGCTCTCAGACCGTCCGTTGGCGGTAATATTTTTTGTTACCTGATTCTTATATGGAAAATCTCCGAATTCATCACTTAAAATGTATTTCACGACACTGAAAGCCCTGCGCTGGGATAGATCGAGGTTATACATATAGTCGCCTTTATCATCGGTATGCCCTTCGACCACGACTTCAGCAATACTGTTGTTATACTTTCCGTAAAGTGTCTTAAAATAAATGGGGATAAACTTATCCAGCTGTTTTTTAAATTCTGGCTTAATAACATCCTTGCCCTTTTCAAATAACAAGTCATCCTTAAACTTAATTGCACCCGTGTCTTTATCGATTGAAATTTCCATATGCTGCTTTTTAAATTCCCTGTCTAAATCTTTGACAATATCCTTTTGAATGTAGGATAACGCCTCAATCTGCTTTTCTTTGTCAGCAATTTGCTTTGCTTGTTTCTTAATTTCCGTCTGGCTTTCCATCGCTTTTGCCTGCATCGCTTTGCTTTCTTTATTAAAACTAATGATGATCGCGACAAAGATAATTAAGACAACTAAAAGGATGGTTGATAACAAATCTGTAAACGTGGGCCAGAAATCTGATTCTCCGGAACCGTCATTGATTAGTCGTTTATATTTTTCCTTCATTGCTCAGACCCTTTTCCTATTTTGATAGATTAACTGCATATTGTTTTTCATTCATTTTTTCTGAAAAAGTCTCTAGACTCTTCATTAAATCATTCAAAGTTGACTCAAGAGAGTTTAAAGCTTCAGGTGTCTCCTTAGCCCCTTTTGAAAAGCTTTGGTCCAGTTTTCCGATGAGATCATTTGTATTTTTAATATTGTTGCTCAGGGCGTATAGGCTCGTTTCTAAAGATTGATTAGATGACTCTTGAATGCTCATATAATTTCCCATACTGGTCACGGCATCCTTAAACAAGTCCTTCACTTCTCCGTTTTCTGTATTCGTCTCTTTCAGCTGCTTCAATAGACCTGCTTGCTCTTTTTTAATTTGTTTATAGATCGATTCAGTCAATTGCTTATGCATATCTACTTGTGATTCATTTTGAGTTACAATTTGAGAAATTTGAGACGTTGTACCTTCGAAAAAGTTAGCCATTTCTTTGTAAGCTTGTTGGATCTCCTGTTGTGAACTATCCACTAATGATTTATATGAATTGTGTAAGTTATAATTGTTTTTCATAAAACCATCAATCACATTGTTTTGGTTCGCGACAAACGACTTAATGTCATGGGCTGTATTTTCAAACGTCATCTTAATTTCGTTATTAAGATTGTGCTGATTATTAAAATAAGTAAACATTCTCTCAAAATCATCATGAATTAACGCGGTCTTTTGATTAAACAATTCAGTAATGGCCATCATGTCTTTAAATAAACCACTAACTGCCATCGTGTTTTGCTGAAAGTTTTTATTAAATTTTTGTAAATTATCAGTAGCTATTTTAAATTCCTTCGAAAAGCCGGCGACCTCCAGGAAGGCATTTCCCATATTGTGAACGGCCTCTTTAACTCCGCCAATAGCCTCGACCACATAATAGTCAGAGGTTTTTTGATCCTTTTGGTGAATAAAGTTTTCAACTTTCAACATAACTTGCAATAGTAATTGTTCCGAGTTTCTTACCTTTGAATGAAGATTGATCGCGATCGAAAATAGGATTCCACCGATACTAGTGAAAAAGGCAGTATGGACGCCGCCTAACACCTTTAAGATGGATTTATCAATATCACTTGGGTTAAGGGCAGCTAGCGTGATTACGAGGCCTGTAAAGGTACCGAGGACCCCGACGAGTATGGAAATCGATGCAAACGTATGAATCAGTTTCATTCGTTTGACAATACTTGTTTTATTATCAATATGATATTCAGACATAAACACCTCAATAAACGATGGAATATTGAGCTGTGTCTTTGTTCTTTCTTTTTTATCATTAAATGCTCGCCATATCGTTACAGCAAGTTGATTATTTTCTGGATTTTTCGAAAGATCTTCATCCTGTTTATTTAAAAATGTAAAGATGGTGTTATTACTTCTTATTGAGAAATTGGCAATCGTGCCAAGAACAATTAAAACGGCTAGTACAAGAAACTCATTTGCACCAAGCTTGGTGGCCCCTCCACTTAAATAATAGATTAATAGTAAAAAAGTCGGTAAAAACATTAAAAGAGGTAATAAAAATCGATTCATTCTATTTGTCCCTTTCCTATAAATGTAAGTAATTTGTCATTTACACTAGAATTCCATCTTTAATTGTAACAAGAAAAAGTAATTTTTAGGGAAAAATATAAATTTTTGTCGATGGAAACTACTGGTGTGGGGGTTTTTATTTGTAAGATATTAGGTTTTAGATTTTTTAAATAGAAGAAATGAGTAAATTTCGAGGCCTTTTTATTAAAGTATTGTTATGTTTATTTTATGGCAATTCTTAAAATGAACACAAAAAAGACAACCTTTTTCAAGTTGTCCTTTTCGTGCCTGGCA
>NZ_JAGGQW010000027.1 GCF_018613065.1 Bacillus sp. ISL-7
GAGAGTAGGACGTTGCCAGGCGGTATTATATATGGAGGATTAGCTCAGCTGGGAGAGCATCTGCCTTACAAGCAGAGGGTCGGCGGTTCGAGCCCGTCATCCTCCACCATTTTTCTTTTACTATGCGGGTGTGGCGGAATTGGCAGACGCACCAGACTTAGGATCTGGCGCCGCAAGGCGTGGGGGTTCGACTCCCTTCACCCGCACCATAGTTTTTTGCGTTAGAAAAAAACATCCATATATGCGGAAGTAGTTCAGTGGTAGAACATCACCTTGCCAAGGTGGGGGTCGCGGGTTCGAATCCCGTCTTCCGCTCCAATTGTTTTAGCCGGGGTGGCGGAACTGGCAGACGCACAGGACTTAAAATCCTGCGGTAGGTGACTACCGTACCGGTTCGATTCCGGTCCTCGGCACCATGCTTTATCGAAGGTAATTTAACACATCAAATATAGCGCCCAGTGCGTCATATTATCGGGAAGTAGCTCAGCTTGGTAGAGCACTTGGTTTGGGACCAAGGGGTCGCAGGTTCGAATCCTGTCTTCCCGACCATTCTTTATTGCAGAATATTTTGGGGTCTTAGCTCAGCTGGGAGAGCGCCTGCTTTGCACGCAGGAGGTCAGGGGTTCGATCCCCCTAGACTCCACCTTAATAATATAATTTTTTTGGCGGTGTAGCTCAGCTGGCTAGAGCGCTCGGTTCATACCCGAAAGGTCGGGGGTTCGACTCCCTTCGCCGCTACCAAAATACTATTATATGATTTTCTTTTTCCATGGAGGAATACCCAAGTTTGGCTGAAGGGATCGGTCTTGAAAACCGACAGGCGGGTAACACCGCGCGGGGGTTCGAATCCCTCTTCCTCCTCCAGTTTTATTATTTTTTATATGTGGAGGGGTAGCGAAGTGGCTAAACGCTGCGGACTGTAAATCCGCTCCCTCCGGGTTCGGCGGTTCGAATCCGTCCCCCTCCACCATGTTTAGGGGCATAGTTTAAAGGTAGAACTAAGGTCTCCAAAACCTTCAGTGTGGGTTCAATTCCTACTGCCCCTGTCAAAAAGGCAAAAAAAATTCCAAGTATATGCTTGGAATTTTTTTTGCCTTTTTTTATTTTGCCTCTTTCGTCGCATGCGGCGGGATTAACTTGTTTGGGCTCCTTATTAAAAAAATAGTTTAATATTTTGTAAAAAAATAAAACTTATTGTTTCGGTTTATAACATAATGTAATATACTATATACAAATAAGTATAACACATTTATAATGAATCTATTGAATATAACATATTTAATGTAGATAAGGGGGGGGTAATTATTAAATTATCTAAACGTCAGGATGAAATCCTCCAGATTGTTAAACAAAACGGGCCCATTACAGGAAAAGACATCGCAGAGAAGCTTTCATTAACAAGAGCTGCACTAAGACCCGATCTTGCCATTTTAACGATGTCAGGTAACTTAGATGCAAGGCCGCGAGTAGGTTATTTTTTTAATGAAAGCTTTGAAGCAAAGCAACAGGCTAAAAGGTTTATCCACCAAAAGGTAACGGATTATAAAGCCCATCCAATTGTCGTTGAGAAATCAACCTCCGTGTATGATGCGATCGTGCAGCTCTTTTTAGAGGATGTGGGCACACTTTATGCGGTTGATACAAAAGGACATCTAGCAGGGGTTGTTTCCCGTAAGGATTTGCTCAGAGCATCACTAGGAAATCAAAATCTAAATGAATTGCCTGTCAGTGTCATCATGACTAGAATGCCAAATATTATTACAATTAATCCTGAAGAGACCTTGCTCGAAGCAGCCAAAAAGATGATCCATAATCGCATTGATTCTTTACCAGTTGTTAAGGAAATAGAGGAGCAAAGAAGTACATATTTGCTGGTAGGAAGAATCACCAAAACCACCATAACGCGGGCATATTTAGAAATCATGGAAAACAATTCAAACTAAGGAGAGTGGCTGCCATTTTGGTACAGAAAGAAGTTGTCTATGTTGTATCTGACTCAGTAGGTGAAACAGCTGAGTTTGTAGTAAAGGCGGTGGCAACACAATTTAATGGCGGGCAGGTAGAAATTCGCCGTAATTCCTATGTGGATGATTTTGAAGATATTGAAGATATCATTTTACTAGCAAAAAAGGGACGGACGATTATTGCCTATACGATCGTTATTCCATCATTAAAAGAGTATTTAGATCGACGTGCAAAAGAAGAAAGCATTTTTGCTGTAGATTTACTAAGTCCATTGATGAATGCGTTTGAAATAAGCTTCAATAAACAGCCGCACCATCGACCTGGATTGATGAGAAAATTGGACGAAGAATACTTCCGGAAAATTGAAGCAATTGAATTTGCAGTTAAGTATGATGATGGGCGTGACCCAAGAGGGATCAAAAAGGCGGATATTGTTCTAGTCGGTATCTCACGTACATCTAAGACCCCTTTGTCTATGTACTTAGCACATAAACGATTTAAAGTGGCCAATGTTCCTTTGGTTCCAGAGGTGCCACCGCCAGATGAATTATTCGAAATACCCCGTAAGAATTGTATTGGATTAATAATATCACCAGATAAATTAAACGAAATTCGCAAGGAACGTCTAAAGGCTTTAGGGTTAGCCTCACAGGCTAACTATGCAAGCTTTGGGCGAATTCTTGAGGAACTTGATCATGCTGAAAAAGTAATGAAGCGATTAGGCTGTCCTGTTATTGATGTATCAAATAAAGCTGTTGAAGAAACAGCTGGCTTAATTTTAGACGTGTTAAAAAAAGAGAGGAGCTACTAATAATGGAAAAATTCGTTTATTTATTTCATGAAGGAAATGGCAATATGAAGGGGTTACTTGGGGGAAAAGGGGCAAACCTAGCGGAAATGACGCGTATTGGTCTTCCGGTTCCGTATGGTTTTACAATCACTACACAGGCTTGCAATGCATTCTATGAAGCTAGCAAAACCATTCCAACCTTTGTTGAAGTCCAGACTTTAGAGGCTCTAACCCGTCTTGAAGAAAAAATGGGCAAAAAGCTTGGCGACCCAAAAAATCCTTTGCTCGTTTCCGTACGTTCTGGTTCTGTTTTCTCCATGCCTGGCATGATGGATACCATCTTGAATCTTGGAATGAATGATGAAACCGTTATCGGAGTAGCAGAATTAACCAATAATCCACGGTTTGCTTATGATTCCTACCGTCGTTTCATACAGATGTTTAGTAATGTTGTACTAGATATCGATACCTACTACTTTGAACAATTATTAGAAGAAATACGCGAGGAAAAAGGCTATTCCTCTGACCCAGAAATGAGTGCTGATGATTGGAAAGAAGTGATTATTGGCTATAAAGGTATAGTCAAAAAGCATAAACGAAAGGATTTCCCGCAAGATCCAAAAGAGCAGCTATTCCTTGCGATTCATGCAGTCTTTAACTCTTGGAATAATCAGCGTGCGATAGTCTACCGTCGCCTTAACAAAATTGCTGACCATTTAGGAACAGCTGTAAATATTCAAAGTATGGTGTTTGGCAACATGGGGAATGATTCAGGCACAGGCGTAGCATTCACAAGAAATCCATCGACTGGTGAGCATGTCCTTTACGGTGAATACTTAATCAATGCCCAAGGGGAAGATGTAGTGGCAGGGATTCGTACTCCACAGCCAATCGCTACTTTAAAAGATGAAATGCCAGGAGTATATAAGCAATTCACTGATACTTGCAAGCGCTTGGAACAGCATTACGAAGAAATGCAAGATATCGAATTTACGGTTGAAGGTGGTAAGCTATTTATCCTGCAAACCCGTAATGGAAAAAGAACAGCGCAGGCAGCGATTCGAATCGCCGTGGAAATGTTCGAAGAAGGAATCATTGATAAAAAGACGGCCTTGCTACGTGTTGACCCGGAACAATTAGATCAACTGCTGCATCGCAGGATTGACGACAAATTTGAGAAAAGAGTTTTAGCTAAAGGCTTGCCAGCATCACCAGGTGCTGCGACAGGTCAAGTCGTTTTTGATGCCGATGAAGCAGAGCAATTAAATAATGATGGAAAAAAAGTAATTCTTGTTCGTCCTGAAACCACTCCAGATGATATCCATGGTATCGTTGCATCGCAAGCAATACTGACAAGCCGAGGCGGCATGACAAGCCACGCTGCAGTTGTCGCGCGTGGTATGGGGAAAGCGTGTATTTGCGGATGTGAAGCATTAAAGATAGATCTGAAAGCTAAACAATTTACAATTGGTGAGACAGTTATTAATTATGGAGATATCATAACGATTGATGGCTCTACGGGTGAAATTATGCTTGGGGAGATTCCAATGATTGACCCAGAACTTTCGGATGAGTTTCAAATGTTGCTTGCATGGGCAGACCAAGAGCGTAAATTAGGGGTCCGTGCCAATGCAGATAACCCAGAAGATGCAAAAAAGGCATTTGAATTTGGTGCAGGCGGAATTGGCTTATGTCGTACTGAACATATGTTTATGGATTTAAAACGGATTCCAACCGTGCAAAAAATGATTCTTGCTGAAACTTATAATGAGAGAATGGAAGCTTTGAACCTGTTATTGCCCATGCAGCAAGGGGACTTTGAAGGAATCTTCGAAGTTATGCAAGGATTACCTGTCACTATCCGTTTACTAGATCCACCCTTACATGAATTCTTACCGGATAAAGAGGAACTGTTAGTGGAAGTAACGAAGCTTCAGATTTTAGATCCACAATCACCAGAATTGAAGAAAAAAGAGCAATTGCTGAAAAAGGTCCGCCAATTAGATGAGTTTAACCCTATGCTTGGTCACCGTGGCTGCCGCCTTGGGATGATTTACCCGGAAATTTATGAAATGCAAGCAAAAGCCATTTTCTATGCAGCCGCTAAGCTCGCTGATAAAGGCATCGAAGTACAACCAGAAATCATGATTCCTTTGGTCGGTCATGTGAATGAATTAAAGGATATGCGTAAATTGGTGATCGATGCGGCATTACTTGTCCAGGAGGAAACTGGAAAAAGATTCAAGTACACGATTGGAACCATGATTGAAATTCCGCGTGCTGCTTTAACTGCAGATAAAATTGCCGAGGAAGCTGATTTCTTTTCGTTTGGGACCAATGATTTAACACAAACAACATTTGGTTACAGCCGTGATGATGCGGAAGGCAAGTTCCTGCAAGCTTACATTGAAAATAAAGTGCTTCCGGATAATCCGTTTGCTGTCCTTGATCAAGAAGGCGTAGGTAAGCTTGTTGAAACAGGGGTGAAGCTTGGCCGTGGAACAAAACCGTCCTTAAAAACAGGTATTTGCGGCGAGCATGGCGGAGAAAAGAGCTCGATTGAATTCTGCTACAAAACCGGCCTAGATTATGTCAGTTGTTCACCATACCGGGTACCACTAGCACGTTTGGCTGCAGCACAAGCAACCATTCGACATGAACAAAATAAACAAGAAGTTTTTACAACAGCATAAAGGAAGAACAAGGGATGTTGCAGCATGCACCATCCCTTTTTTATTGTGATGTAATTGGATAGACGCCCATTTTATGCAAATACTATAAAAAATTATTTTAAAGGGGACTTACAATGGGGGCTATTGAACGCAGCGGTTATCGATTTGTACCAGAATTTAGTGTCATTCAACAAAATGGGGCCATTCATGTATATAATCAGGATAACTTCATCGAGGAAATTAAATTCCACTTTTCAGGGAAGTTTCCTGAACTGGATCAAATCGAAGACCTGGTTGATCAATATTGCAGCCAGCATCAACTTTAAAACCGAATGCTTGTTCGGTTTTTTATTTTGTGATAGAATGGATATAATAAACCATTTTATAGAAATGGAGGGAAATCCATGAATAAATTAACCACTATATACCCTCAAGCGATAGAACATACAAAATTGAAAGTGTATGAAGATATTAACCATTATTTCGAAACGATGGAAACACTGCCAACCATTGAACAATACCTAACTGACAGAAGCCATTATGTTGAGCAAATTTGGACCAATGTTTGGCTGAATAAGTCGACCAATGATGTTCCAAGGAATGAAAAAAAGCAATATTTAACTGATAAAGGCTTCGAGGTACAGGGAATAGACAAAAAACTAATTAACAAGTTATTTAGGGATGAAATGCGAACCTATCATGTCTTTGATACGATGGGGTGGGTTCATGAAACATTTTTAGGTAAAGAACAAGAGTGGGAGAAACAGTATCAGGCGGCGAAGGTTAATTTTATAAAACGAGAAGAACAAAAACAGCTTGAAGAACAGAAGCAATTGATTAGAAGTGAGATTGAAGATGCCGCTGTTGGAATCTTGGAAGAACAATATGAGCTGTTTTATTTATATGTTCGTTACTTCGTTGCCATACAACTAGTTGCTGACCTACAAAATAATGTAAAGTTTCAATCGGTTGATACCTTTGCATTAGAAGAAAAATTAGTGGATGAAGGCCATTTTAACCCCTCAGTCTATACAACTGTTGCCACCTTTTTTGAAGAACTGACAGGGGATATCCATAAAACTTTGAATTGGGGCAGGAGTTTTTATGAATATCAAACCTATTTTTTCGTTTATGAAAGCTTAATTGCTGACTATTTGTCTGAGCTTATTCCGGAAAAAATATTAGAGCAGCTTTCTGAAAAGGTTAAGGATGATTTTCATAAAACCTTTCTTGAGAAACTATCGGCATCCTTCGTTAAGGGCAGCATTGCTCAGGTTCTTTATGATGTCGAGGGTTATTTTATTGAGGATATCCAAGCTGAATACCTATCAGACTTAATACGTTTGTCAGAAATACCTTTTGATGCAAAGGTTCATAAAGAAATTTTTGAAAAAGACTTCCAATCGCGCGAGCAAAAACAAAAAGAAGCGCAAGAAGAACTCGAGCGGAAAAAAGCAGAAGAAGAGCGGATGATGAAGGAAATCTTTGCAACGGAATACGACCCTTCGTTACAACGTCAGGTCCGTTATGTCTTGCACATTGGCGAAACCAATACAGGGAAAACCCATCATGCGCTAGAAAGAATGAAAGATGCTTATAGCGGGTTATATTTAGCGCCGCTTCGATTATTAGCACTTGAGGTATTTGATAAATTAAACGCTGAGGGGACGCCGTGTTCCTTAAAAACTGGGGAGGAGGAAAAAATCACCCCAGGTGCAAATCATACTTCCTGCACCGTGGAAATGTTTCACGAAAAAGAGTTTTATGAAATAATCGTCATTGATGAAGCACAAATGATTACCGATAAAGACCGTGGTTTTTCCTGGTATAAGGCAATCACGAAAGCTAATGCAGAGGAAGTCCATATCATAGGCAGCAGGAATTCAAAAACCATGCTGCTCCAGCTTTTAGGTAATTCCATTATCGAAGTTCATGAATACAGTCGTGATACTCCTCTTGAGGTTGAAACGAAGGAGTTTCATATTAAACACATTAAAAAAGGCGATGCGCTGATTTGTTTTTCACGAAGGCGAGTTCTTGAAACCGCCTCACGACTGCAAAATGACGGACATACTGTCAGCATGATCTACGGCAGCATGCCGCCAGAAACAAGAAAAAAGCAAATTCAGCAATTCAACACTGGAAAAACAAAAGTCATCGTTGCTACAGATGCGATTGGAATGGGCTTAAATCTGCCAATTCGACGGATTGTTTTTTTAGAAAATGATAAGTTTGATGGAACTAGACGACGACTGCTGACATCACAAGAAGTGAAGCAAATTGCTGGACGTGCGGGTCGAAAAGGTATTTACAATATTGGCAAAGTGGCCTTTACTAGTGATATCAGAAAAATGAGAAACTTGCTTTTGCAGGAGGATGAGCCTGTTCATACCTTTGCAATTGCACCAACCAATTCAGTTTTTGAACGCTTTCAACGCTATTATCACGACTTAGGTACATTTTTTGAATTATGGGGGAAATTTGAAAGTCCAAACGGAACGAAAAAAGCTTCCCTTGCCGAGGAAAAGTCGTTGTATCAAATGGTAGCAGGTACTGAAATTGAAGCACGTTTATCCTTAATGGACCTTTATGGATTTTTACATCTGCCTTTTTCAAAAAATGAACCAGTATTAACGAAGCAATGGGAAGAAAAAATGTATGCCATTATCCATGGGAGAGAACTCCCAGAACCGATTGTAAAGGAACGAAGCTTGGAGGAATTAGAACTCAGTTACAAAGCAATTGGACTTCATTTGTTATTTTTATATCGACTAGGAGAGCGAACGACAGCAATCTATTGGGAGCGGCTAAGAGAAGAGGTCAGCGATAAAGTGCAGGACCGCTTAAAGACGGATATAAATAAATTCGTTAAAAAATGCAAAACCTGTGGAAAGAAGCTACCATGGGATCATTCTTTTCCTACTTGTGAGGCCTGTTATGCAGCGAAGACTAGAAGATATCGATATGATGAATATTAAGAATAACCCGGTGTTCTAAACTTAGGAACCCGGGTTATTCTTCAATTAAAATCAAATTAATGTAAATATGTTAAAATAAAACTCTGATAATTCGTTCCATGAAAGTGAAGTGAAAAAGATGCAACTATCATTAACAGTAAGAGGCCCTGGTGTTGAAGCGGTTTCTTACCTTATAGCTAAAAATCCGAATAATCTATATGAGCGTGGAGAGAAAGGGTTGACTGTCCGTCTGGTCTACCCGACTTTTTCAAGCGAGGAAGTACAGTTTTTAATCTATGTTAAAACGGATCCAATTGAACTAGTGAAAAACTCACCTGATTCTTTTGATATTACCCATTACATAAATGACCGCGAGTTTGCGGCAAGCAGTATTTTTGTTTCCTCGATTCGTAAAGCGCTGGGAACTGCACTGAATGGGAAACCAGCAGAGGAATATGCTTCATGGGTCGAGCATTCCTTTGAAATGGAATTAACCTTTGGACCGATTGCTACTGATTTAAGCATTAGGGAACTTGAAGCGTTATTTGCTCCAATGGGTTACACCATCAAGATGGAATACGGGGAAAGTTTTATTCGCGAAAAAAGCTCTGCCCGATTTATTACCCTGTTAGGGAAACAAACGCTCCAGAATGCACTTAAACATATTTCGATTTTAATTCCCGTTATTGATAACTATAAGCATTATTTTATTGACGAAAGAGAATTGGAAAAGTTGGACCGCTACGGGGAAGGATGGTTAGAGGAACATCCACAAAAGGCGCTGATTTTAAAACGTTCGTTACGGTTTCAAAAGGTGATTTCTCAGTCAAGATTCTATGAAAAAGAGACGAAAATCAATGAGAAGCATGAACCTCCGAGAATCCGTTTAAATGACCTTCGTTACGAAGCGATTATTAAAAATATTGAGGCCCTGCAAAAAAAAGCCACCATTGTTGACTTTGGTGCTGGTGAAGGGAAGTTATCTGTTCAGCTGGGATTTATTAAAGGGGTGCAAGAGATACTTTCTGTTGAACCATCGAATAAAGCTCGGTTAAAGGCATTGGAACGATTCGACTATGCAAAGGCGAAACGTGGATTTGTAGAACCCAAGTCCTTGGCAGGATCGTTATTTTATTATGATGAACGGTTGAGTAACAAGGATGTCATGGTTTTATGTGAAGTGATTGAACATATTGATGAATACCGGTTAACAAGGGTATTCGAGACGATTTTTAAAGACTATCGACCAGAAGTGTTGATCGTGACCACGCCTAACCAAGAATACAATGTTGTCTATGATATGAATGAGGAAATGAGACACCACGATCATCGCTTTGAATGGACAAGGGCACAGCTTCACCAAAAGATGGAAGCTTTGACAAAAATCTATCCATACCAAGTAAGTTATAAAGGCATTGGTGAAGAAAATCAACTATACGGGCATCCTACTCAAATGGTTATTTTCAGAAGGGAGGAGGGATGATGGCGAAAATTAATTTGCCTCATGCGGGTATCGTCTTACTTGTAGGCCCGTCCAATTCGGGTAAAACGACTTTAATAAATCAATTAATGCAAGAACAACAGATTTATGCATCGGAAGTAGTAAGTTCCGATCAGTTCCGTGTTTTAGTTAGCGATGTTGAATTTATTGATTGGAATCGGCGACCTAAATATGAAGCAGATGCTCTTTTTAATGAATACCAAAAAATTTCAAAAGAAGCTTTTGAAGCGATGGATTATATCATTGCCAAACGTTGCCGCCTCAATAAATTAACATTTATCGATGCTACTCATTTACGTGATTACGAACGTGAAAAATACCTGCAAATGGCTAAGAGGTATCATGTTCCGGCCATTGCAATCGTGCTGAATTTGGCAGAAACTGAATTACTCAGACGTGACTTAGAGAGGGATTTCCCAAGAGGTAAAAACCGTATCAAGCAGCAATACCAACATTTCAAGAAGACGCTGCGCTCCATTAAAAAGGAGGGCTTTCGGCGATGCTACATATTCGGTGATGAAGAATTGCAAGTCTTAAATGTGAACCGACTTGGTAATCCATTACTAATTGATGTTGGCAATGGCATTGATTTTATTGGGGATATTCACGGTTGCTTTGAAGAGTTTAGCGAAATCCTGTCAAAGCTTGGTTATATAGAAAATGAAGAGGGTTATTTTATCCATCCAGAAGGGCGGAAAATCCTTTCCCTTGGGGATGTGATGAGTAGGGGACCTCGTTCGATCGAGACGCTGCAATTTTTTCAAAAGCATGTAGCAGCAGGACTTGCCTATATGATTGACAGTAATCATGGTTGGAAAATCGCCCGCTGGCTTGACGGTAAGAATGTTACGCTTGCTCATGGTGATGAAAATGTAAAGGCTGAATTTGATGAGTATGAAGGTAAATTTGGTAAGGATGAGGCCGATCGTTTAAAGGAACAAATAAGAGACATGCTGTTAGAGGCTAAATCACATTACATTATCCAGAAAAATGGAGTCAACGTCGCTGTTGCAGTCCATGCAGGAATCAAAGACCATTATATCGGCAAACAATCGCCGCGCATTTCCGATTTCTGTCGGTACGGAGACTCGGATGGCCTTGACGAAAACGGCAAACCCGTCCGAAAAGATTGGTCAATTGCTCATCAGTCCAGTGAACTTATTCTCTGGGGGCATGATCCTAGGACGCAGCCATTATTGGTTAATAACACCCTCAATATTGACCAAGGAGTCGTTTTTGGTGGCAACCTAACAGCATATTGTTTTCCGGAAAGGAAATTTGTTTCTGTCAAAGCGAAAGCCGATTATGCAAATGTGCCGGACAATCCATTAAAGGTATTGGAAAGTAAAAGGCTGGCACCGCCCAATATCGCAAAATTTTTAGAAGGATATTCGGTATTAACGGAACTATATGGAGAGATTGCAATTTATGCGGATAGTACGAAATCAGCACTGGATGACCTTTCCCATTACACATTGCCGATTGAGGAGATTGTCTATCTTCCGCCTACGATGAGCCCGACACCGAAACCATCGAGTTTAGCAGGATACTTAGAGCATCCGATTGAAGCATTTGAATACTATCAGGCGAATGGTGTTGACTCGATGGTTGTCGAGAAAAAGCATATGGGCAGCCGCGGCATTTTGTTTCTTTTTAAAAATAAAGAAACCGCTAAAGAGTATATTGGCAGGGAAACATTAGGATTGATATACACGCGGACTGGCCGGGCCTTTTTCAAAAAAGAACTGGAAGAACAAATATTACAAGTATTAAATATTGACTTGAGTGGTTATTTTGAAAAATACAACACTGATTTTGTCCTGATGGACGCTGAGATCCTTCCGTGGAATCTAAAAGCAAAAGAATTAATTATGAATCAATATGCTCATGTTGGTGAGATGGCATTGCTTGATCGCAGTAAATTAAAGGAACAGCTGGAGAAAGCGGCCGAAAACGGCAGGGATGTATTAGGATGGCTCGAAGAAACGGCTGAGAAGATTCAAAATGCCCAGGTGTTTAACGAAGTGTATCAAAAGTATTGCTGGGAAACGGAAGGTTTAGCAGGCATTCAAATTGCCCCTTTTCATACACTTGCCCACAGTAATGAAACCTTTTTCGATAAACCGCACACGTGGCATATGGAGAAAAACAAAGAATTCAGCGTCCTATCAGATTTGTTCGTGGAAACGGAATATCGAATAGTTAACGATGAAGACTCCATGAAATCGGCCATCGAATGGTGGGAAGAAATGACGGAGGATGGACATGTAGGCTTTGTTGTAAAACCCGAGTCTTATGTGGCACGTCATAAAGGCAAACTTATACAGCCTGCCATTAAAGTAAGAGGCCTAAAGTATCTTCATATTATCTACGGCATCGACTATTTACAACCAGAAAATCTTTCCCGTCTTAAGCGGCGAAATGCAGGTAAGAAACAACGAAATGCCCTAAAAGAATTTGCTTTAGGTGTAGAAGCGGTAAATCGTTTTGTTAGAAGAGAGTCATTGGAGCGCTACCATGAATGTGTGTTAGGTGTTCTGTCGCTTGAATCGGATCCGATTGACCCGCGACTATAGGAATAGGGAAACGTACTTGTTAGCCGGCAAGTTCGTTTTTCTATGTGTAATAATTTATCATCATTCGCCCATATGATAGTAATGAAGGAGTGTGAGAAAATGGCTGTTCATGTTGTAATCTCAGGTGAAAATTTGTGGGCGATATCCACTAGGTATGGGGTTTCAATTCAAACGATTGTAGAGCTAAATGGGTTACCTTCAGCAAGTTCCATCGTCCCGGGTCTTGCACTTTATCTTCCGGATATCTTGCCTCCACTCCGCTACTATCAAATTAAAGCAGGCGATCACATCTGGCAGCTGGCTCAACAATTTAGGGTCAATCCTTCGGTTATTCTCGCTGCAAATCCAGGGATTAATCCCAACCTACTCGTAATTGGCCAAATCATAAATGTTCCCACTCCAATAAGATTATCTCTCGTAACACTAGGGTTTTTAGTGCCATCATCTGAGAGTGCAAACCTTGCCACAATTAATAGTTTAGCTAACCGATTAACCTATTTAGCGATTGTCGCTTATTCGTTCACAGAGGAAGGCTATGCGTTTAATGTGAGCGAGGATGCAGCCCTGGTTGCGAGAAGTAATCAATTGAAGATCATCCCATTATTGATGGTCCGAAATCTTGCCGGAAATGATTTCAGCGCGGAGTTGGCAGGGCGTGTCCTGGAAAATCCAGCCTATCGGGGAAATTTGGTAGCGAGCTTGGTCAACTTAACCAGGCAAAGAGGGTTCGGTGGCGTCAGTATCGATTTTGAATTTATTCCACCGGCAAGACGAAATGATTTCAATTTATTTTTAACAGAATTAAAGCGCAGCTTAGACGGGCTTATTTTACAAGTAAATGTTCACGCCAAAACAGCTGATATTCCAACGAATCGAATCATTGGTGCTTATGATTATGCGTCGATTGGCAATGTGGCTGATATCGTGGCGGTGATGACCATGGATTATGGCTACCCGGGGGGGCCACCCGATCCGATTGCCCCGATTCCGTGGCTGGAGCAAGTGATTCAATACTCGGTGACACAAATTAATTCTCGTAAACTGCAAATCGCCGTGGCGTTATATGGGTATGACAAGGTTGTTGGTACGAATGCAACCCAAGCCTTTTCGGTACTTGCTGCTCAAAATAAAGCGATATCACTGCCTGAGAACATCGAGTTTGATATCACGGCTAGGGCACCTTGGTTTCGCTACTGGCAGGGTAGTGAGGAGCATGTGGTATGGTTTGAAGATATTAGGAGTTTTATAGAAAAGTATAGGTTAATTGATAGGTATCAATTAGCTGGGACGACTTTTTGGCAAATTAGCTTGCCGGCACCCCAAAATTGGGCTTATCTTAGTAAAAATATC
Source organism: Bacillus sp. ISL-7 (assembly GCF_018613065.1). The sequence goes on from NZ_JAGGQW010000027.1 coordinate 13,812, forward strand.
CATGTGGTGAAGAGAATCGTATAAAATTACACTTTATTCTTGACAGTGTTGCGGGTGAATTTTGTCTTTGTGCTATTTTGAAGGGGTTTTGTGCCATTTTGGGATAGTTTTGTGTCATTTTCACCAGTTTTTGTGCCATTTTCCATGGGTTTTGTTCATTTAGACAAAAATTGGAAATTTTGCGGTTGTCCAATAAAAAAACCATCGATGATATTATTTGTTATTTTCGGACAAACTCTTAGAAAAAAGGAAAGGCTGGAACCAAAGCTTGATTAACAGACTTAAATATTACACCCTCATCTTCATTACGGTGCTCGCAGCATTCGTTCCTTCTATAAAAGCATCCGCCATGGAAAATATGGCTCAGCAGATAAATCACCTAATAAATAACGAACCTGAGTTAAAAGGAGCAATTGCCGGCATAAGCATTCGTACCGCTGAGGACGGAAAAATCATCTATGCCTCCCAAGGCGACGTCCGCTTAAGACCTGCTTCCAATATGAAACTATTAACAGCTGCAGCCGCCCTTACTATCCTCGGAGAAGACCACACCTTCACGACGGAGATCCATACGGATGGCTTAGTGAAAAAGAAAGTACTCCATGGGAATCTGTATTTAAAGGGGAAGGGTGACCCAACCCTATTGATATCTGATTTTGATAAAATGGCTGAGGACATTCAAAAGCGAGGCATCAAAAAGATAAAAGGGAATCTTGTTGGAGACGGTATAGTATCTTAATAATTACGCTATGTACACAAATTATTTTAGGGCTCCATGCGTTGACACTATTGGGTTCACACCCAAAATATGTACCTGTACTTAAATAAAGCATGTACTTAAATCCTAATATAAAAATTCATAGTGTACATAAATCATAGAAATTTTATAAATCGTCACCCAGATGTTTGAAAATGAAAACATAATAAATTTTTTTAATATAACTTTTTGAAATCGAACAATTAATTAAATAGAACATCTAGAAAACCTTTAAATCGACTTTAGAAAGGATAGGTGAACTGTAGAGGAACTTCTAACTTAATGTAGTCCACTAGTTTGATAAATTTTAAGTGGGAATGGTCATGACAGTTCTTCAGACTGAGACAGAAGGTAAGTCTTACCTTTACAAGCAAACTCAACTCATTAACGAAGATGGCGTTAAACAATCAAGCATTAATTGGGGTATCTTTTAATCGTTTCTTTCGAAAGAACATGCTTATGCATGCGGAAAATAATTAATAATTTTCATGAACTGTATTCAATTTAGTAACTAATTACAGAATGTGCTAAAAACACACCGTTGTTAAAGAGCAAGAAAGGCTAATAAGGTATACAAAAAGGCCGAGCAATTGTCGGTCTTTCTTCTTCTGCTTATAAATCTACATTAACAGGACTATATAGAAATAAAGTAATGAAAAGAGGTAAAATTAGTTATGCTCTGCACCATGCGATGGAGATAACCCTGCGATAGAAAATATATTGCTTGGACATGCTTAAAGGGGATAGACGGACTAGCCTTAAATTTTTCTTCATAAAAAAGATACTAGGTCGAATTATAAATCTGCTGTGACCATAGTGATTGGTGAGAACCTTAGATAATAAGAGGGAATTGGGACAGTAGGAACACTTTGTACGAAAAAATAGCTTGGTGTTTTGACGCATACACCAAGCTATCATTTTAACTAAAACTTTAACAGAAATATTCTATTCTTCATCAATGAGATTGGAATAACGTTTGAATTTCTTCAGATTTTTTTTTGAATCTTCATTCAGTTTAGCATCCAGTTCAACATCAGGTTCTTCTGCTATTTCAAAGTGCGTATTTAAATTTGTTAAATCCAAATCTTCTTTTTTGTTTTCGAACTTGAGCAAGTTGTCTTTGATATTTAAGGACCTTCTTTTTTCTTCAAAGGTACTTGAAACCACAGCTTGCTTGTACAACCTTTCATGATTTCGGGCATTTTCTTTTTCCGCTGCCAATTCCTTTTTTAAACTTTCTATGGTTTGCTCCAGCTCATTTTCTTTATCTGAGCCTTCTTTAAGCTTTTCATAATCAGTGTATAAGTCAAAAAACATCATTTCAAACTCATGTAGCTTTTCCATCAATAAGTTTTTATCCTTATATATTTCAAACATTTCATCGATAGAAGGGAAGTACACTGGATCACGGTCATGGAGCTCAACTTTTCTGCCGATTGGTTTATTAATTGATTCAATATATTCCCCAATCCTTCGTTTAAAGGTATTTCTGCTGATCCTCGTATGTTTTTCCAACAAAAGGTAAGTGACTTTCGCACCTTTTAATTTTTTGTGTTTCACATCAAAAGCAATTTGCATCAATTCTTGGTCTGTATATTGCCGTGGTGCCCCTCGGTTTGCTTTTTCCTGTAACTGTTCCATAATTTTAGTTCTCCCTTTTAAGGTTAACTATTCGTCGTACAATTTTAAGCTTATTTTTTTAAATCATAAGAGTTCAACTTCTCAATAAAATCAGAGAACCTTCGACGATATACGCTTTTGCTGATTCCAGTGTGTTTTTCCAGCAAGAGGTAGGTGAGTTTAGCCCTCTAAGTTCGTATTTCAAATGAAAAGCTTTTTCCTTTAACTCATTGTCTGAATATCGTACAGGTCTTCCTTTAATTGATTTTGCTTGTTCCATTTTCGTAATACCCCCTTAATATTTTTAGATCCACCATAAGCTTTTGATCCATATATTGCTGGAGTTTTTTTGATGCCCATTTAATTTCATTTTCGCTATACTTGTTCTTTTCTTTAGAAATCGTCCCATACAAGGAATTTAAATAATCGATTTGTTCATCCATTTTTCGTTTCGTTTCGTTCGAAAAATCTTCAAGCCATACTAAACCTTCTTGTTCTTCGTTAACCGAAGGTAAAAAGGCATAAAATCCACAGGGGCGGCAGTCCTCTCCACAATTTGTTGGGAAACCTTCAACATCTTCACAGAAACCATAATCAACTCTCCGCAAATTAGATGTGTCCAAATATTTATATTTTTGGCCTCTATCATAAGCCTCCCTTCGTAAGCCTAACAAACCTCCAGGCAAGATTTTATTTATACTAATTTCATATGGCCGAGTATTGGCCAAATGATAAGCAAATGAGTCAGATAGCTCAGGGATATGGCTATAATAATGTGATGGCTGGTCAATCCTTGAATGTCCTGCCATTCTGGCAATGGATAACATATTAAACCCTTGGAAAAACATATTCATTATGGCAAAGTGCCGAGTGTCGCCAGGTTTAATTCTTGTGATTTCACGTTGTTCGTACTTTTAATTTACAATCTCGATAAAAAAGGATTTAAGTAAATCATCAAATTGATGATTTGAAATTCTTTCATAATCATTTTTTGCTCTTGGATGAGTAAGTTTATATAGTTCTTGTGGGAATAAGAATGCACTCTCAATCCCCAGTATTTCCAACTGAAAAATATATTCCCTGAAGAAACGATATATTTTTTCATCAATTTGAAGGGGCTGTTCCCAAAATTCCTGTTCTGGACCTCTACTTTTTAATTTTGTGCGAGGGATAGTAATCCAAAAAGTCCCATCACTTTTTGGATCCAAGCAATCCATACGTATTCTTAAAAATTCATTAGGCCGCATGGCAATGATATTGGTTAAATACCACCACAGTTCCACAGGATAGTACTTTAACTTTAAAAATTCATCACTGTTCATTTGGGAATAGTGATTCATTACATCTTCAAAAATAAAAACATCACGGAAAGGGGGGAGGTCCCTAACGGTGTACTCTTTCTTATTAAATAAAGATACCTTCTCCAAAAAAGCTTCCTTTTGAGGAAAAGAGTAAAAATCGACGAATTTTTGGAACGCAGACATAACATCATAGAAGATAGCTTTTCTACTAATCTCATCCAAGTGTGATTCAAAAATTTCAATGTCAGTAAAACCTTTTGTTATCCAAGCTAATTCCTTAACAAGATACTGGTTTCTTTTGGTATGCTGAGGGGACAGGCCTGAGTGCCTTGCCATAACTACAAAGCACTTTAATGAGTTATTGATTTCTGGATATAATCCTACATCAAATACTACAGTTTGTAGTTCTTCGCTTGTTTTATTTGTTAATTTCCATGTATTCGAATCGAAGGAATCCGCAATTATGTAACTGCCATCCTTTAATTCCTGGAATTTTTCCTGAAATGAATCCACATTTAATGATTGATAAGTTACTTTTTCAACAAAAGATAGCTTGATAGAACCGATTTCAATTGATTTCCTATTTTCCATTAGCAGCATCCCTACCGTTCTATTAATGCATGATGGCTTTGTTGGTTTAGCATAATCTCAATTTCCTCGCTGGTAAGATATTGTTCCCCGACACTATCCAATAACTCTATCACTTCACTCTCCAAAATAAATGCATTTAATTTTTCTTTACCTAGAAACTGTTTGGCTTCTGATAAAATAAATAATAAATTGTCAATAAACATAGATTCCCTTATCCTAATGGCATCGTACATATGGGAATCCCGAAGCTTTTTAACTCTTGACCGTAATTGGTTAGCAGCTTCAATTAAAACCATTTGTTGCGGAATAAAGTTAAAGCAACCAAAACAAGATTTTCTCTGTTTAAATTCGCAAGCGGGGTAGGTTAAACATTGACCTTCTCTCTCCTTGGATGGCATTTCACCTCTAAATATTTTATAAAGAAGGTAAAGCAAATCATTTTTTGGCATTTTGATGAGTTTCATGATGGTTGACTCGTACATTATTCTGGAATGATCAAGTAGAAAGCCACTCCATTTTTCGATTTCTAAAGGAGTTTTTGATTCTCGAATTTTTCTGATTAACTCCGTCCGCTTTTCCAAATTATGATTTTTGGAATCATCTTGAGTTGCCAATTTCACAATAGAATTGTAGAGCCACCCAAAATGGCCACGTCGAAAGAGTGTTAATGATACTCTATTAATGGAACCATCTCTGTTTTTTGATTCAACATAAATGGCCGTTGTTTCGCTTTTTTTATGTGAGCGAGACTTTTTAACCATCTCAAGTGCTTGGTCAGAATCTTCTCCATCTTCCTCAAGGATATGATGAAAAAGGTATAAGGCGGTGCTACGGTTCATGACTAAGCTTTTAAAATTCATTAAAGACGTTTCTTTACCAAAAAATTTAAGGTGATCATCAGAACCTGTTGTATCAATGGCTTGCCCCCTATATCCTAAAAGAAAAGAACCGAGTAACAGGGATTTATGTTTTTGCTTTCCCTTGTATTTGCGTCTGTGAATTTCAGAAATCACTAGAGCAGTCGCAAAACAAACATCTAAGGTTGGGTCGACGTAAAAACGTAGTTCTGCTTTATTTTTACTTGCAACAGAACCCTCCAGTTTTAAATACATGTCATTTATTACTGTTTGGACCTGTGTAGTTGAAAGGGTACTCGATTTAAAAAAGTTAAATGAAGTCACATTAATTGAATCGATGTCAACTTCAGGCATTTCCCAAATAATATCATTACCTCTCCAAATGTTAGTCAAAAGCATAATGACATAAACCCACATATTGGCGTATTTTTGGTCCTCGACCGCATTTAAGGTGTGTGTATCTACTTTTTGGACGTTTCGGTAATAGGCATCATAAATTTCTGGGGTATAGATTTCTTTCTCTACTTCTTTCCTCTCTTTATTTCCTTCATCCACAACAAGGACTTTAGATTTTACAATTCCTTTTTTTGCTAAAACATATTTGTTGAAATAGACGAAATTCTTTCTTATGGTTTGACTGGCATTGTCGTCATTTACAATTGATAACAATTTTATTTCATCAAAATCGAAAACCTCAATACCATTACACTTTGTTAACAAGTAGTTATATAAACGTTTTGAATCAAGATATATATCCTTTAAGGTACCAGCTCGGCCACCTGAGTCAGTAATTTTTTTTGATGACCAATTTTTAAATAGGTTATGTGTTTCAACTGGTATAGTACTTTTTAAACTTTCAAAGTACTCATCAAGCTCAGCAAGAGCCGTCTGTTTCGTGTACTCTGCCACCATCTGACTATATTTTTGTAGATACTTTTGTGCTTCATCAAGAGGAATATAATATCTTTTATTAATCTCGATTGCCTTTATTTCTCCGTTTTTAATCCTGTGAATAATATAATGGTCTTGTTGGTCAATTTGAGCAGCGAGCTCACGGGGAATTAAATACTCAGGGCTCTCATTATCAACCTTATAGGTTTGGATTGAACTCCTGGGAATCATCCAATTGTTTTTATATTTCAACGCACCTATAAGCCTTCCGTCATTACATAAGTCTCGAATATACGTGGAAGAATAATTCAACAATTTAGCCGCTTCAATAACATCATAAAAATCACTCGTGATGCTATCCTCGTCAAGGTGAAGGCTGTTTTCCCTAATGTAATTCTCCAAATTTTCATATTGACCCTTAGTTAAAAAATAGCTCGAATTAAACTGCTTTACCTCAATTCTTTTTTGCTTCCTTAAATAACGTATTAATGTAGGAAGCTGGTCCAAATCGAGGGGTAATCCTTTGTTTTTCAACTCTTCCCAAACTTCCGAGACACTTAAATAATCCTTTAACTCATCTAATTTTTTCTTCACAACTTCGTAATCAGATTGAGAATAAAAGGATGCTGTTTGGGCTCGAACTTTGATGATTTCTTTTGCCTTTCTTAACTTGTCAATAAATAAGGTGAATTCATCGATATTCATTCGAGTAAGATTTTCCTCTTTTGCCTTCCGCCACATATCAGCTGCACTTAGTAAGTCTTGGGATGAAGAAATCACCAAAGTTCTGTTAAACAGCATTCCTTCAATTATATTTATGGAGGATGGGTCATAAATAAATATATTTCCAATCTTTGTATACTTGATTGTTCCATGATCCCTAAGAGCTTTTAGTTTGTTACGGAAATTGTGAATTACAATATCCAATAATTGTTTAGAAGAAAAATGTTCAAACAGTTCTTCTGCGGTATAACCGTTATCAAAAGTGGTATAGACCTTCCTTATTTCATTTATGATGATTTGTAATTCCTGTTCATCATAAAGGTAAGCAATTTTTCTTCGTTTGCCTTTTATAAATCCTGCGTCACGAAGTTTTTTGAGGAAGATATAGAGGGTATTAATAATATTAAAAATATTGACACCCTTTTCTTTTAAAATTTGCCAAATCTCTTCGGCTATAAATGTTTTTGATGGCTCTTCCAAATGGACCTACTCCTTCGTATCAAGCGGAACAATTAACTTATTTGATTTGAAGCTAGCAAGGAGGGAAGAATAAGCATCCGATGATGAAACCGAGCGATCGCCACGTAAAATGGTTGGTTCCTTACCATGTGGTTGTTTTACGACGTGTTCCTTTAAATCTCTTTTTTGTTCTTTCTCCATATAAATCTACTCCTTTAATAATTTATTTTTTACGTTCGATCAATCGAGGGATGTACTCCTCATGCATGGACCTAAATTTTTCATTCATCTTATCCCTAAAGCGGGTGGTTCCAACCAAATAATCCAACGATGAAAACAAGCTTTTATCGCCCCTTAAAAAGGCAAGATCATAAGGATTATCCACTTCCTCAGCTAAAAGATTTGTAAAAGTACCCCGTCCGATGTGAGCGTTCCAATTTCTACTTTCTAAGGCATTGGCCACAAGTTTATCTTGTGCTGTTGAATAATCCGAATGTTTTAATACATCAAGGAATACTCTTTTAACTTTTTTAAAATATTGATAGAAGCTCGCAGATGTCATGGCCTTTCCATTAGCATTTACAAATAAAGCCCCAGAACCATCAGTTGGTTTATACAATTCGCAATGTTCACGGAACAGAATATGACCCCAATCATGAATTTGGAAAATGACTTGGCTTCTCGGCTTTTTTACATAACCTCCGCCCGATGAATTTTGTAAATCCGTACGAAAATTTTGGTCCTTAAGATCCACCATGAACGAACCATCTTTTACTTTTCTTGCGAGCTGAGCCCTTTTGACATTTAAGGCTTCTGATGGCCTAAGTCCGCCAAACATAAGCATATAAATGCCAAATGCAATGGGTTTTGCCTCTAAGATAGCAATTTCTAAAAAGAGAGGGATGTACCGCAGCGGGATTAAGTGTTCTCGGTTGACTTTTCTTTGTCTAGGGTAGTACACATTTTCAAAAGGCGATTCAAAGTAAGATCCCCATGGTCCCTCTTTTTTAACAAATTGCTCAGGTGATAGACCCTCGATGATGTCCTTTTTGGCCAAGTATAGATAGAAGAGTTTGAGAGTTCGTTCATATGACCTTACAGTCCCAGGAGCGATATTTTTGTCTACAAAACTATTTAAAAACATCACCCCAATATCAAGAGTTAAGTCCGAAAAACTCTTTACTTTTAAACGTCTTCGATTCAATATCACCCAATTCAAAAACACAACAATGTTCTCAACATGTTTTTTTTGTGTGTTAGGTTTTCTATACCACCAATAAGAAACGATAAAATCTGAAATTTTGTGTATGATTGCCATATTCGTTTCTAAGTCCTTTAGCCCAATCACAAAAAACTGTTTTTGTTCCTTTTTTCCATTAATAACAGCCCAATCAATGTAAACGGAAACTTTTACGAATTCTACGTTTTCGTTGGGATCCATTAATTCAATAATGTTATCTGTAACTTCGTCCATTGCCTCACTCCATTTATCAATTGTTTGTAAGATAAAAATGAAGCTCCCAATGCTAAAGGGCAATTCCTAAATTATGTATTCGTGATGTTTTTTAGTGAGTATGTGCTTTTTTCATGTTGTTTTTTAGCCCTTTTCTAAAACCTTCCCACTTAAAAAGATTTGAAGTAGGGAGGGGGAAACTATATATCTTTTTGGCTGAAGTGTTAACCCAGTTTTGCAGCATATCCAGTGCTTTAAATTTTGTTTTCCATGTTTTGAACCTCCTAAAATATGTGATGTTTTAAAGTTTATCACGAGTCGACTATAAATAGGCAAACATATGTTCTTTTTTCTTCATTATAAACGACAAAGTGTTTAAAAATCAATGCTAATTGCTTTAAAATCAAAAAACAATGAGGGGGTGGAGGAACAACAAAAAATTTTTAGACGTGACAAAAAGGGTAAAGTTTTTCCCTTTTTTAGTTATTGCTTGACAAACATTTGGTAATTTTTGCAATTTCTATTGATAATTTTTTATCAAGTTCCAATCGAGCATTTTCATCTGATGTTTGATTTGGTATATATTTTTGTAATCTGTTTATTAGTGCATTTAACAGAATTCTCAAATCTTTCTCAATATAAGTATCTTTTGCTGCGATATTGTCAATGTCTCGATAGAGGTCATGTAAGTTTGGGTCGTTGTCAAATGCATAATTTATAATCCTTATAGGGCCTAAAATCTGATCCCTGTGAACGTTAAATTCTTGTTCCAAGAATACAATCAATTCAGCTTTTATACTTTTTGTTTTTTTTCCACTAATCTGCTTCTTTATTGCATCGGCCGTGTACCCCATAGCATCGCCAATCTTTTGATATATTTCTTTTTTACTTTTTACATCTAACCGATCTTTTAAATTTGTTATCACTACCCCCGTACGCCAATAAATCTCATCCATAAGATAAGCTAGTGGTTGTCTAAATTCCTTTGGATCTGAAACCTCCCATCTCGTAGGTTTTTTTAAATATCTATTTGCAATCTTATGCTCTACACCCCCAACCGTTTTTACCTCTATTACAAGTTGTTCATCTCCATGGAGAGTCAATGAGTCAATTAATGATTTTTCCAACCATTTATAAAATTTGGGGTCAATTACCGTCCCAAATAATTCATCATCCACAGCAAGGGATAACATATGTTTGCGAATATAAGTAAAGGCATCTTTTTTTCTTTTTTACACTTAAAGCCTCAAATTTCTTACAAAAATCTTTTAGTTCTGAATCATTTGACTTCATTCTCTTGCCCCCAAAGAAACTTTTACGTTATTTTTTGTTACCGAAAGGGGATTATTCAAAAACAGGTATACGAGGTATTTAATTTGGAAATGTTCATTTTAAAATTTCTCGAAGTAATTGCAGTTGCAAATGACAAACTTAAAAATACATGTCAAATGAAAAATAAAGAAGGGAGAAACTTTACCTTTTTTGAATTGCCTCATAAAATTTTTAAAACCCAAAAGTTATTTTAAATGTTTAATAATAAGCCTAATCTACGAACTTTTTTATTTAAATTAAGGATAAATGCAGTTAATGGTAGTAGCATTTTTTCTATTCGCTTATGATAAAATACGAAACATCCGATTTCCTGGGAGGGAAAACATCGATGGTAATATCATTTTAAGCATTGGCGTGCGGAAGGGGATGTCCAAGTATAGCCGACGTAAGAATGGGGGTGGGGGAAAGATATGTATCCGTCATTGGTCTTTGGTTTTTATATTTATAAATTTATTACGGATAAGAACAGTGCCTTGTGGATTCTTGGTATTATATTTTTCAGAAAATTCCTTCAACTTTGTTGAAAAGGAAAATAATATTGTTTATAATAAAAGGCAAACTAATGTTACAGAACAAGTGTTCGAAATTTAATAAGGAGGGCTTTTTATGGAAAATCAAAACTCAAAATCTAAAAATCAACCAGAAAATGATGAGAATATTATCTTGGATGAGATTCAAAGACCTGTCCGAAGTAGTAGAAGTAACACAGCAAGAGCTTATGTTCCAAAGTCTAAGGTAACAAGCAAAAATGACTTTTTAAGGGAAATTCCCGCTAAAGTCATTTGGAGATTGCTAGAATTAAGCGAATTACATTGTCCCGAATCTTCGTTCGCTATTTGTTTACAAGCTACTTATGCCATTCGAACTAATGATGTTTGTAATCTTAGACAAGCTAATTTTGGTGGATTTAAATATTCAACTGATGAGGGAAAAATGGGAGGTATTACAATTAGTATAGGATATAAACACCAGTGTAAACAAATTGATTATGAAAAGTTTTTATCAATATTAGAGTATTACCGTAAACGTCATTTTGAAAGACTAAAGTCGAATAATATGCAAGGGCCATCCCTTCCGTTATTTGTTAATGCAAAGGGAAAGCCGTTAACTGTCGAGAGTTATCGTAGGAAGTTTGAGAAGTTAGTCTCTTTCCTTATTAAAGATTTAATAGATTCAAATGAGTTAGAGTTGGCTGAACTCCTTTCAAGAAATAAGTTTACTCCCAATTCATTAAGGGTCTGGTTAACCTTTCAACTATTACTTAATGGTGAAACCGCACATAATATTCCCAATGTATCGAGTTCATCAAAGTTTAGATACAGTTTTTAAAATTTATTAAAAACATGGAAAAAGGTAGGGGAGAAAGTTCCTTACCTTTTTATCAACATGTTTCACTTGGAACATATGTTCACTTTTGTGGAAAAAATAAGGTTTTAAAAATCTTAAAGCAAGGAAGATGGGGAAATTGTCTATTAAAAATCACGGGAATAAGAAGTGGACATCCTTCATCTTCATTCCTGACCATACACAAATATTTGGGCCCAGATCCATCTTGAAAGAAACAAAAATGAAAGAAATGGATTCTTTATTTAAGCTAAGCCTTTTATTTGGCACTTGGCTTGAAGTCACTACCTTAATAAACGGTTTTACGACCAAAATAAATTGCCAAATCAAACGTATCATTGAGGCAAACCAATCCATTATAGTCAATGACGAACATGAATCCACATTAACCATTGAATTGGAAACAATCACAAATGTTATTGCATTGAAACTGTAAAGAAACCAACTAAAATATTGAATAGGAGAAAGAAGAGTGAAAGTTAAACAAAAAAAACAATACCTTCCCGAAGCTTTTGTTCTAGATAAGCTGCTGGGAAAACGAAAAGTTCGTGTGGGAGTTCTCGGAGGAATGGACTCTGTAGAAGCTATAGAATTAGCCTTCAATTTAAAAAACGATGATTCAACAATTGTTTTCTTACTATTTGATACTGGTTATCAAGCGTATTTTTGGGGTATTGAATTTACATTTAAAGGAATCGGAAATGTTGAACCAGAAGGTGATTTTATGAATGAGTTCTATGAAAAAAGTGCGAAAACCGAACGTTCAATTTTAGAACAAGCATTGGTCATCCTTAAAGATTATAAGGGGTATAAAAAATATCAGAAATCAATTGAGGGAAATTTAAGAAATACGATAAAACTGCATTCTAAATGAAAACAAGGTGCTACGGACTTGCTAGTTTTATAAAAGGGAGAAAATAAATTTATGTAACTAGAAGCATAATTTTGCCATATTGGCAAGTTATGCTTTTTTTGAGAATTTTTTTATGAAATCTACAACATTGCTAAGAAACTTATTAACGAATATAGGTAAACCTCAAAAAATTGTATGCTTATACCGTCAAGGGTGAATATTGAATTTCGTTATTTAGGTGTCCGAAAAGTAGCTGTTCACTTGTCAAAAATAGACCATTCTAATAAACGTTTTCAACAACTAAGAGTATTTTTTTTATTAAGCTGGAGGTAAGGTCCTAATTTGAACCATAAATTCTAATCCATCAGTATAAAAAACTCTGACTTATGGATTATATATTTAAATGGTAAATTATGAGTGATATGATAGATTCTAGAAGTTATTAGTTTTTGAAAATACTGATAAAGCAATAAGAAGGAGATTGTTTAAATGTATTTAAAAAGTATCAGTTTAACAAATTTTAGACAGTTTGGAATGATGGAAGATGGAAAACCAGCTATTACGGTTTTCTTTAACCCCAATTTCAATGTTTTAGTAGGCGAAAATGATGCTGGTAAAACAGCGATCATAGATGCTATTAGGTACTTATTAGGAAGTGTTAGTGATGAGTTTGAAAAAATAACTCAAGAAGATTTTTTTTGTTTTTCAAAGGATACTTATAGCGATTTCTTTTATATTGAAGGTATATTTTCAAACCTATCTGATTATGAGGCGGGATCTTTTCTTGAATGGTTGTCCTTTGATGATAATAATGATTACCAGTTGAGAGTCTCCCTACGAGTTGAAAAAAAGAGAAATGAAAATGGTCAAGAATACATTGATAGAAAAGTCCAGGCAGGGGATAAGAGTTTTGAGAGTAGATTAGATAACCATGCTAAAAATTTGCTAAAAACCACTTATTTGAAGCCATTGAGAGATGCAAGTAATGAATTGAAACCAGGTTTTCGTTCTAGACTGGCTCAAATCCTTAAAGCCCATCCTGCGTTTAAAAACTCGGATAATGATAACGTGCATAAACTTGTAGAAGCAATGGAGGAAGCCAACAACAAAATTGAAAACTATTTCGAAGAGGAATATGTAGACGGACGTTCATTAGTTAAAGATATAGAGAAATTATTAAGTGATTTTTATGACACCGCTGATCAAAGTAAATCAAAGTCAAAATTTTCAGTATCTAGTACAGATTTATCTTCAATATTAAGAAAATTAAGTCTTGATACAGAAGATGTAAATTTAGGATTGGGAAACTTAAATTTGCTATTTATCGCTACAGAATTGTTGCTAGTAAACAATTCTCCCGAAGGCAAAAACATAATTGGTCCACAAATTACCTTAATTGAAGAGATAGAAGCTCATTTACATACTCAAGCACAAATAAGGCTCATTAAATATTTGGAAGAAGAGCTTGAAAGAACAAATAATCAGAGCCAGTTTATCCTTTCATCCCATAGTCCAAACCTTGTAGCATCCATTGATCCAAAAAACGTTATTCTGATGCATCAAAAGTTTGCTTATCCATTGAGAGAAGGATTTACAAGGCTAGATAATGAAGATTATGCTTTTCTTGAGAGATTCCTTGACTCTACAAAAAGTAATTTATTTTTTGCAAAAGGTGTCATTTTTGTAGAGGGTGACTCAGAAATGCTCTTATTACCAGCACTAGCTAATTTAGTTGGATACCCCCTTCATAAATATGGAATATCACTGGTGAATATTAGAGGGACTTCTTTTGAACGTTATATTAAACTATTTTCCAGATCAGATTTATGGTTAAGAGAAATAAGATACCCTTCAATTAATATGCCATTATCAATTATTACCGATTTAGATGTTAAGCCTTGGATTTATTATAATTATGAAGGGAAAACTAAATCTATATATTCAATATTAAATGAGGATGAGTTAACTCGTGTTCTCGATTTGTGCGAGGAAAATACTGAGGATATAACTTTGGACCTAATAGGTAATGAGTATTCTACAGTAAAAAAATTAGCTGCTGACTTTGGATTTACACTGAATGACTCCAATCAAGAGCCAATTTCGCAAATTCTTAAAAAGGATATTACGGAAGAGTACATATCGTCTATTTCCCAACAAAAAAATCTTAATTTAGAAATGAAATATTCGGAGTATGATGCAAATTTGAAAATTAGTATCGCACCAGATTGGACTTTGGAATATAGTTTGGCATTAAGTGCATTAGCACCTTTACTTTTAGAAGCAATACATGAAGTAAGATATAAAAATCCTTATACAGGTAAACCCCAAAAAACATTTGAGGAACTGAAACAACAATTGAGTGCAGACACTAATCAGGATGAAACTGTAGCTTACAAGATTTTTAAGCCAGTAAATGACAAAATTGTTTCCAAGGCGGAAGTGGCACAACTTCTTGCTATTAAAATAAATGAAATTATGAAAGACGAAGAAAAAAGTAAAGAGTTGAGAGATACAGTCATGAGTGATCAAAAGCTAAAGTATCTTGTCGATGCTATAATCCATGCTTCAATGGTTACTAAAGTTTTGGAGGAGGTTAATTTATGACTGTAGAGAATCAACTTGCATTAATAACATCTAAACTTTTACCTGATGGATTTGATTTTTTTGATCAACAAAAAGAAGCAATACTCGCTGATGGGTCTGTTAATGTTGTTGCAGGGCCAGGAACAGGTAAGACCACTGTTTTAATAGCAAAACTTGCGTTACTACTACAACAAAATCCAGATATTAACCAGGGAATATGCCTTATCACACATACCAATGTGGCAGTGGACGAAATAAAAAATGGGTTAAAAAAAATTGGGATTTCAAATGTTGAGTATCCTAATTTCATAGGGACCATTCAAGATTTCTTTAATACTTTTTTTGCAAAAAAGGCGTTTCATATTATTCATGGGGATAAAATTTTTAGAGCAGTAGATGACGATGAATATAAAAAGAAATTTGATGATATTTTTGAACTACTTAAACCAGAATGGTATAACCACAGGCCTCCAAATATTAGAAAAGCCTCTCCAAAGATCGTAATCTCTGATGACTTGTCATTTTCTGTGTTTAGCAATGCTAACCACAGATATAAACAAGCCTTTGAAAACAGTATCAAAAGGCTTTTCAATATGGGAATTTTAAATAATGAACAGTGTCTTGAACTTAGTAATTGGTATATTGAAAGATTTGAGGAACCAATACGGAATGCAATCATAGGTCGGTTCAAATACGTCCTTTTGGATGAAGCCCAAGATACAGGTCCATTACAATATAATCTGTTAAATAAACTTTTTTCGAATAAAAAAGTTTCCTTTCAAAAATTTGGAGACCCCTATCAGGCTTTATACACTATTTTTGAAGGTAATAACGATGCGTGGATACCAATAAGGGAAAGTGAAATTCTCTATAAAGAAATTTCTAAAACATCAAGATTTGGACAAAACATTTCAAATATGCTCAAAAATGTCTGTATTGAGAAATATGATACCTTTGAATCATTAAAAGTTGTTGAATCATTTGCTCCGCATTTTATTATTTATGAAAACGAGGAAGAATTACTTCAACAGTATCGAGAATTGATCAAGGTATGTGAACAGGAATCAGAATCCTTTTTTCGCTCCACAAAAAAAGATGCTATAGTTTCATTTTTACACGACGATTTAGAACATCTATTTTCTGCATATAAGAGACCGTCAATTAAGTCTAAAAAAGACGAAGGACAAATAAAAAAAATCTACAATTTTTTAATGGGTTTACTATCGAAGGAATTGGATACTCCTTTTAAACAAATGAAGGAAAATTGTGATACAAATTTAGATTGTAAGGTGAAATTAAGCAACTGTATTATAGAATTAATTAAGAAAGAGCCTTTAATAGATTTGGTCATTTTTAATCTCGAAAATGTTATTGCAGTCCTGACGAGTAACAGTGTAGTTGAATTTTCAATTATAGATATACACTCACAGTTAAAATCTTTCCATCGAACATTGTCTACTCAGGAAATAAAAAGAATTCCTGAAGGCGAACCTGAATTTTATATTGGTACTATCCATTCAGTAAAAGGCGAGAAACATCGTTCAACGATGTTAGTGATAGATACAATATTTAGGGACTACACCACAGCTCCGCCAACTGAATATTGGATGTTTGACCTACTTAAAGAGTATTTTGCTGGAAATTATACTATCCCAGCCATGATACCAGACAGGTTAGAAAGTAATGAGACTATAAAGTCTTTGAAATTGGCCTATGTGGCATTGAGCAGACCTACACATCTAACTGTAATTGCTATTCCAGCTAGTTTAATATCTAAGGAAGATGATATTTTTCAGCGGTTGGACAATAATGGGTGGCAAAGATTTGAACAAAAAGCGGGTTCATATGTTTAAATAAATTGAACATGAAGCGATTATCGCAAGAAGTCGTTTCTTTGAGGAAATCGTTGTATTTAACGGTCAGTTGGATAATCCCATTAACTTTTTTGATGATTCATATTTGTCCGAACCTTTTCAACTACATGGTTATACAGTAAAAAATAGCGAATGAGTGACCAACATAACTTTAAAGCAGCCTTTTAATAGACGGCTTTTAGGAATGATTAGGCATCGGTAAACGCTGATGCCTTTTATTTCGCAATTTTTTTATGTTTCACGTGGAACATATGTTCTTGTCGTTGGTACTCTGTTAGTCTATCAGTTGGTGTCAAAGGAACTTACAATAGAATCATTGTAAAAATATAGTAAAATTGTTTTATGTTTGAAAGGACATTCCTTTCAAAACGGGTAAAAGAAATCCTTTTCGAAACGGAAGCACTAATACAACAAAACCCCTGATTCCTTGGTAAGTCAGGAGTTTTTTACGTTCTTATTAGAATTGTTCCAAATGCATGCTGTAACAAGTCCTATTTTGGTGTTTTTCTAAGAAACTCCCATCAAGAGAACCCGTTACTATGTTTTGCGTGGCACTTTCGTTTTAAATACCGTTTAGCAAACTATCATCACCTGAGAATAAAACATAAGCATCAAACATTTTTTCAGCCCATTCCTCGTTATGATGATCAAATGACCAATGCAGAGTACCTAGGCATATGTTTAATTGTTTTTTCATGTTTCGAGCATTAATGTATCGATTATTACCGCAAATCGAAAGAAATAAGTCATTAACACTGGTCCAATGCATCATTTGATCTCTCTTAATATTATTATTGGCTCTGCCCATGATTACCTTTAGATCACTGTATGGAATATCGCCATGAAATAATGCATTTGCAATGTAACCTAAAGCTTGCTTTTTCGAATAAATTTGTTCACTCACAACACATCGAACTCCTTATAATATACTGGACACCCAATGATGTAATGAGCTGTGATGTCACGTCCGCAAATGAGAAGTAATTAATCGTCTGATGATTTTCTCTTCCTGATATTTTTGTATGAAAAAAAACCCTTGCTTATACCAGTTTACAAGGATTAATAATAAAAATTTGGCTATTAAAAGTATTTATGACAATTAAAAAGGAACTCTTTGTCAATCCAGCTTTGCTCTAATCAAAGGGGAGTGGAGTTAAAGCTGTTTCAATATCCCCATTCTCATCAATATAAAATCGAATATTCATAGCTTCTTTGCCATCAAAAAATGTCAATATAATGGACTTATTTTCAACATAAAAAGATACTACTTCATTTCCTTCTTTAATCAATTGAAAGATATTATTTTCTGTCTGTGAATAAGGCTTATCAAGGAGTTCCGCTAATTCAGCTTTTAAGGGCAGACCATGAAATTTTAACGTTCGGTAGCTCTCTATACTAGTTACTTTTTTATCATTACTCATTTAACTATCCCCGCTTTGAAAATAGGTAAGGAACATTTTATTTTCCTTACCCGTTATTAATTCCATATTAACTTAAGCGATCATTCACTTCATTCTTAATTTTTTGCAACTCCTCAAAAATTGAAGCCCCATTTTCTTCGTAATCCGCCACTAGATGACAAATCGCCATTAGGCTTAATTGATTCATTGAATAGCCTGTTTCATCGTGCAGATCTCGGAGTCTATCTTTTAACTTTGGAGGAAGATAAATTCCAAACCTTTCCCGATTATCCGTCAATATTCATCACCCTCTAGGCCTTTATTTATATGAAATTTCTTACTAATATCATAGCACAAACATACGTTCTGTATCAATAAAATTCCATTCGTTATTGCAGGCCAGCCAATCTATTAAACGCAAAATAACACTATTTAGTGCTATGTACGAGGAACGTACGTTCTTATAAAATGAAAGCAAGGAAGCATCCTTTAATAGAAAGGGGGACAAAAGAAATCGAGACTGAAAACCATTTTTTAAAATTTTCATCTATGAAGCCATATCAAAACCATGACAGTAGAGGCCTTTATATTTGGGGCCTTTACGGAGAAAAGGAAGACGAAGATTACATTTACTTCTTTTTTCTTAAAGTCACAAAAGAATTTGAAGTTCGAAATAAGGAATGTTTAAAGAGAAGAAGCGATGAATGGTTGGATAGTCGAGGAAAGAGAGTTGATCAGGCAACGATTTTCATAACGATGAATGAAGAAATATTATTGGCCATTCGAAATTGGTATTTTAATAACCTTGAACGAATCAAACAACTATTTTTTGTAAGGAATAATGCCAACCAATTTATTCATTAGTTAAAGGAGGAGCAAAACAACGATGATAAGGGATCGAGGAACAAAAAAATGGACAGCCTCTTTTATGATGCCTGAACACATCCGTGAATTAAAGAAAATGATGAACGAGGCAAACAAGCAACCCCGTCCTATCCTGGATGAAATGGAGATTGAAGAAATGGAACGATTGCTGCAAAAAAGCCTTATGCAAGGCACTTTGCTTCAAGTTACTACTTGGAAAGGTGGATTTTTTAATAAAAAGGTTTGTCAGGTCGTTCAAATTGATTTAGTGGCTAAAACAATTGCTTTTCAAGATAAGCTGCAATCCAAATTTAAAACTCCATTTTTTAATATTACTAGTGTTACAGAAGTGAATTCCTATTAATTGCATACAAAAGTCTAGAACATATAAAAAAACGCTCATTTTACCTTTGGCCTTTACATGGAGGTTTATGTAGGATGGAAAAGTGCGAAGTCATTTTTACGCCTCAAGAAGCACTGTTATATAAAGGACTCATAAAACAGCTGAGTGAAGCAAACTCGTATCTTGAAATAAAAATGTACCAAAACAAAATTGAGGACCTCCTTGATAAGGGAAGACTCCGAGTATTAACAAAGGAATTGAAGAGGTGAGTTCTTATACCATCTCAAATTGTTATATTTGCATCTTATATCATCCTTGGACTTGCTTTTGGTTATGAACTAATCGTAGAACTTGATGAGGAAATAGAAAAAGGGACCGAAGAAATTATTCATGAATTTGAAAGGTTATTAGAGGTTTGTGAACCGATTGGTGGTTATAAAGTCATTATTCCTTACTGCTGATTGTGTGTGGGATTTTTTGGCTCCCAATCATTCTTACCGTATATTTTCGAAAATGGTTTAGAAAAAAGAAAAAGTGAGTGTAGTAATATGTTAGCACTAACAATCATTAGTGTACTAGTCGCTGTTGGTTTTATTTTTATTATCTCTGTAATTGCATTAGTTCTCACTATAAAAAATTTCAGGAGGTAAGTCATGGGTAAAGAATGGGATGAAATAAGATTGAAAATGATGATGCAAAGGCATGAACATATGATCGAACTTATGAGGTTATCGGCTATTTCAGCAACCCTTCAATATAAGCATATAACGAGCGTAGAAAAGCTTAAATTCATTGAAGAATTTACTAAAGAAATCCCCAAAAATAAGACTAAGAGTTAACCAATGGGATGGAGTCTGTAACATTATGCCCCAAGACTTCATCCTTTGTTCTGGAGGGAAGGTGGAACCGCTAGATACTTTTATCAATTGGTTAAGAGTCTTATTTTTAGTTATGACTCTAGGCGATACGATCGTGAGTGTACGTAAATATAGGAAAACCAAAAGAAGTACTCAAATTAGTGGAATTGAATACCGAAGAGTACTTCGAGATTTAATATTTAATAACGTATTAATCTTACTGATGTTTTTAACAATAGTTTGGGAGGATTGGTTTAAATGACCATCTTTAATAAAAAAATTGAGGAGGAAAACAAAACGTGGGGACATTTTATACAATAGGAATCATTAACAAATTCGGTGCTCAGGCAACCAAAGGGCCAACAAAATGGAGTCGTGAAAATCTAGCATTAACTGAAGTAGAGTGGAAGGAAGCATTGGATAAACGAATTGATACGTCTATTTTCAATTTGGAATTACAGGAAGACGGTACAATCAAAGGCTTCCTTAAAAATGACATATTCAAGGAAAATATCAAGGGATTCTATGAGATCTTGCGGGAAATCCTAGGTGAGCACAGAAACGGTAACTTCGATTATTACGAAAAAGGCATGTCCGAAGATGGAGAACTCCACGATATAAACGTTAAAGACGAAGATGACGGGTATTCGTACGAGTGGGCTGATGATTTAAGGATATTGGACAAGGATGGGGTGGAAATTCGAATAGAATGCGAGTTTATTATGTTGTTCCTGGAAGGGAAAGTTCTGGTCGAGGAGTTCTACACGGATCCTGTGCTGATCAACTATTTGTTCCGCAACTGCAAGATTGACAATCCATTGGCTGGTGCAGTTATCAGTGCCGTGGTTGGGTAATGAGTGTAATTAGTAACCGTTCTTTTATGATGAAATAGTAAAAATCATCGGCCAGACTGGCGAATTCGCTATGGAAGAGGCTCGGAAGCATGGCACTTATATCGTTTACAAGAATAAGGAAGGCGATATTGTTGGTAAATATCCAGATGGCCAAATAAAGAAAAAAGAAAGCGAGTGCGATGATTAATGGGTTTTTACACCGAAGCACGAACCAAAGAAGGTAGATTGATTGGCAGTAAGAGTTTTCAGGTCTGGAATCCGAATGTGGAACATTTCTACAAGTCGCTGGGATTGGAAAATCCTTACGGTCAGTACAGCGGAGATAAAGGTGATATATCATTTACAGCAGAACAATTAGCATCCGCTATGCAGTATATTGAAAGCCTAGAATTTTATAGCGAGCCAATAATAGAAAAACTCGATCCGATTGTTGGCATGCTTACCATTGCTGGAGGAGGCCAAAAGCTTGATGCAAAAGCCGAAAAAGAGCGAACTCTTGAGTTCTTAGATGTTTGTGCAGCAGTGGCTCTTAAAGATGGGAGCGTCATCCTAAATATGGGTTAGGAGGACAGTAATGTATTAGAAGACTTACTTTCAAATGATAATGAGCAGAATATGGGATTTTGATGACGCTATGCAACCGAAAGAACATTGGTGGTGGTATTTAAGTAAGTGTGTCAAAAAGGAGGACGATAATGAGCATTGAAATTCATAAAGAACGGAGAAGAATAGCATACCGTTTATGTGGCTGTTTCACACCTTTAGAAGTAATCGCCTACGTTACAAAATTACCGCTTCCCGATGTTATAGAGATAGACAATAAACGAACCTCATATTACAACCAGTTAATTAAACAGAGAATGAATTTTGTTACAGACGTAGATAAGTTATTTGCGAAACTTGAACTGGATGACATTGAAAAGGAGGACGGTAATGAACAGGGACAGAATTGAAGGTTTTTATATTAAATTGCGAAAACACTTGGAGGACGACAATGGACGATAAAGAATTAAAATGGTTGCAAGAAACGGCAAAAAAGTTAAATGACGAAAAGATTCGCAATGAGTATGAAGAAATGGTTAAGAATAGACCTGAAATAGCCAAGCATTTTGCCAGCATTATTAATCCGAGGCGTGATCATAAATGACTGACGAGGAATTTTCCATATTTGAAAAGGTGATGCGGGAAATACACAACCATTGGGGATTTAGCGATATACGAACAGAGAGCGAAATAAGCGATTATCGTAGAGGTTATGAGCAAATTAAAGAAAGTCAATTACCGCCAGAAGAACAGCGATACCAGCGTGAATTAAAAAAGTTTATCGAAGAGTTAAATGGAATGTCTTCAACCACCTATTTAGCAGCTCGATTAAGTGTTATTCGTGATATTGAAGATTTAATAAAAACCGAAACTAATGAAAGGACGAAAAAAGGATTAGGTAAAATAGTCGATGAATTTTATCGCTTGGTAAAAGATGCGATGGTACCTAATGAATTGATGGAGCAAGCACGAAATAGAGTTAGCTTACCACCATTTAGAAAGGGAGATAACGAATGACTGATAAAAGGAACGGAGACATCACTAAACATCCGTTTTATATAAAGGATCCAGTCGCAAGGCAACGAGCACTCGACCAAGCTGTCGAAAGGGCGAAGGGAATTCTATTCCCATCGGAGCCATCGAAAGAAATCAAGTTCAAACGTGAAACACGGTTAGTATTTAACGGCGTGAAGGAGTTCAATAAATTTTATAAGGAATGGAAGAAAGAACAAAAGGTGAAGAAATGAGTGAACCGCATAATTATCAACTTAAATTAAGAACTGGTGATGAAGTTATTTTCACTGCTGATATTACAGCCGATGAAGTACAATCACTGCCTCGATTTGCTAATCAAGCCGAATTCTTTAAGTTTTTCACGGAAAGAACGAGACATAGTGAACTACCGTTTGTAATTATCAAAATCATTAAACCGCCGTTGGTAAAGGAGGACGATGATGAAAGCTGGGGACATTGTTGCAGCAATCGAATCAATGAATAATGGTGAACGGATTAGGACGTTAAAACTGTTGCACGAAACATATTTTTATAACAGGGATTTCCCTTCGGATTTGGAGGAAGAGGAAGAATTAATGGTTGAAGAAAGAGCAAAACTCCCCGAATCAGAATGGGTAGATCATGATCCGAACCGTTATAGTACGGTTGAGGAAGTGAAGGAACGGTTTTATCCGAACAATTACAAACCTATTAAACTCACGGGAAAAGACGCTCAAGATGTCATAGACGAGCTAAACGGTAAAGTGGTTCCAGAAGAAGAGAAAAAACGGATTAAGTTTCTTGATGATTGCAAAAAGTTGTATGAGAATCATGAACGCAAACGACTGTTAGGCCAAATTGTTCCCGAAGATTACCTAGACACTGATGAAGAAATAAGCAAAATGGCAGAGGAAGCCGCAGATGAAGAAGATTTTATTTTACCTCAAGCTCGTGAAAAATACATTGAACACTTCATTAGAGGTTATAAAGATTCTCAAGAAAAAACATTTAAACGATTAAAAGAATTGGAGAATAGCAATGAGTGACAGCCTAATTTATCGAATCGAAAAACTGATTATTGAAGAAATGAAAGGGATATGCGGCGATATTGAAGGCATTAATTGGGATGAAGTTCGCCTTAAAAATGATACCGACATTAATTGGCATAGCCCTGGGATGGATGTTTACTTTTACGTAGATAATGAACACCCAAATGAATATAAGTTTTGCCATGATTATAAGGAAGATCGGGGTCTGCTCTTAATTGAAAATAAGAGCCGAAAGCCAGTGAATTATAGAGAAATCAAAATATGGGGGACTTGGGAGGGTGACGATGTTTAGAAATGGACAAAGTAACCGATTGGGCATTTCTTCTATTTAACGAAACTACTGATGAAGAGGTAAAGGAAACTGCAATTAAGCTACTTGTGGGAGACTTATCGCTAAAAGAATTAATAAATATGGATAATATGAAGGTTCACTTTAGAGCTGTAAAGAAAAAACGGAGAAAAGGATGTATAAAATCAAAAGAACTTAATCAGTTTATCGAGGATCACTTATTACTAGGAGATTGAAGGATAACAGCCAGGTTATATACACTGGCTGTTTTATTGTTCCAAATAAGCGTGGTTCGCCACTCCACTTACTCACCATCAATTCTTTAAAGTTATTAAACAATTTTATTCCATCTGTTCATTAATTAACAAATTATAACTATTTAACAATTGTAAGTCTCACATTTATTTTTATACTTATAATTGAAGATTAAAAATATTTGGAAAGTAGGGAGTGTAAATGGAATATACAAAACTCGGAAATACGGGAATGGATGTTTCAAGACTCTGCCTTGGCTGTATGAGCTTTGGTGAGGTACAGCCAGGAGGTCATCAATGGGTACTTAATGAGGAGAGCAGCCGTCCTATTATTAAAAAAGCCCTTGATTATGGTATTAATTTTTTTGATACAGCAAATATTTATGCAGGTGGAACCAGTGAAGAGATTGTTGGACGGGCATTAAAGGATTATGCCAATCGGGATGAAA
The DNA here is from genome assembly GCF_018613065.1 of Bacillus sp. ISL-7. The sequence goes on from NZ_JAGGQW010000027.1 coordinate 38,345, forward strand.
TTGTGCTCGCTACAAAGGTTTGGGGGCGTATGCATCAAGGCCCCAATGGTTCTGGGCTTTCCCGTAAGGCCATCCTGAGTGAAATTGATAAGAGCCTTAAGAGACTGGGAACAGACTATGTAGACCTTTATATCATCCACCGCTGGGATTACAATACCCCAATTGAAGAAACAATGGAAGCCTTGCATGATGTTGTGAAAGCTGGAAAGGCAAGATACATAGGTGCTTCTGCTATGTACGCATGGCAGTTCCAAAAGGCTTTACATGTAGCTGAGAAAAATGGGTGGACTCGATTTGTATCCATGCAAAATCATCTAAATCTCATATACCGTGAAGAGGAAAGGGAGATGTTGCCTCTTTGTAAGGAAGAAAAAATAGGGGTGACCCCATATAGTCCGCTCGCATCAGGCAGATTGACACGTGATTGGTCGGAAAAGACTCATCGTTCAGAAACAGACAAGATTCTAAAATCTAAATATGAACCATCTGCGGATTTAGATCGATTAGTCGTAGACCGAGTTGCATCAATCGCAGAGAAACATGGTGTTCCTCGCCTTCATGTCGCACTTGCATGGTTGCTGCAGAAAGAACCAGTAACAGCTCCTATTATCGGTGCTACGAAAATTTCTCAGCTTGATGATGCGGTAGGTGCTCTATCACTCAAGTTAACGCCTGAAGAAGTTGCTTTTCTAGAAGAGCCGTATGTACCTCACTCAATAGTAGGTCATAATTAATTTTGGTTTAGTGTTTGAAAAATAGGTTTTTAAAAGCGATCACCTTGGAAAATTTAAATGTCTTTGAGTTTGAATTGAGCCATCAGAATATGGGTATAATTGCTAATTTAGTAACCAAAGTGAGGTTGTTTTTTTTCACAAAACGACCCTCAAATTTTGGGAAATGGATTGGTACATGTAAACTTGATCATTAATGTCAATCGATTTGATATGTAAAAATAATGTTTATTTATATACTTAAAATCAAAGATTAAATATGTTACATCTTTTGGAAAGTGAGGACTATCACATGGAATATACGAAACTTGGAAATACAGGATTGGATGTATCTAGACTTTGCCTTGGCTGTATGGGTTTTGGAGAAAAGGAACGTTGGATGCATCCGTGGGTAATTGATGAAGAGAACAGTCGTACAGTTATTAAAAAAGCTCTTGAGTTAGGTATCAATTTTTTTGATACTGCTAACACTTACTCGGATGGAACGAGTGAAGAATTTCTCGGACGTGCCCTTAAAGATTTTGCAAATCGAGATGAAATTGTCATAGCAACTAAGGTTTATTTTCCATTGGGCAAAGACTTAAACAGCAAAGGCCCGAACAGTATAGGATTATCCCGAAAACATATTATGAGAGAAATTGATAAGAGTCTGAAACGTCTTGGGACTGATTATGTGGATCTGTATCAGATTCATCGCTGGGATTACAACACACCAATCGAAGAAACGATGGAAGCTCTCCATGACCTAGTGAAGGCTGGCAAGGTAAGATACATCGGTGCTTCTGCGATGTATGCATGGCAGTTTTTGAAGGCGAACCATGTGGCTGAGAAAAATGGTTGGACTAGATTTGTATCGATGCAAAATCACCTTAACCTCATATACCGTGAGGAGGAACGGGAGATGCTGCCATTATGTAAGGAAGAAAAAATCGGCGTAATTCCTTACAGCCCTCTTGCTTCAGGTAGATTAACCCGTGATTGGTCGGAAGACACTCTTCGTTCTGAAACAGACGCAACCCAAAGATCTAAATACGGTGCAACTGAAAATAATGACCGTTTAGTCGTGGAACGAGTTGCGGAATTGGCGGAAAAACATGGTGTGCCAAGATCCCAAATCGCACTTGCCTGGTTATTGCAGAAAGAACCAGTAACAGCTCCAATTATTGGTGCAACCAAAATTTCTCATCTTGAAGATTCCGTGGGGGCTCTATCGGTTAAGTTAACCAATGAAGAAGTTGCGTATTTAGAAGAGCCTTATGTTCCACATCCTGTGGTTGGTGCTCTGGGTTCTAAGTAATATTGTTTCAGCAATAGCTTTTTAATAGCGATAACCCTGACTTCCTTAAATAATGCTGGAGGTCGGGGTTTTTTTGCCATTGGTTAATTTTTATATCGGAATGGCCGTTTTGTTTAAAAATTTCTTTAAAGTTTATGAACAATTTATTTTGATTTGTCTATTAATGCACGAAACTTGATTATTTGGCAATTGTAGTTATCTTTTTTTTATTCTATATTATGTACAGATGTCTATTAATACCTCGTTGTCAATTTTTGAGGTTTAGCTAAACCATAAAGTAAGAGGTATAAAAAAATTAGGGAGATGTTTTATGACTAAATCAAATAACTTGCTTATACTTATATTGGTCATAGGTGTTTTTGGTATCTTAAGTACCGAAATGGGGTTTGTTGGTATATTACCTGTAATTGCTGACACCTTTCATATCAGTGTGTCTAAAGCAGGATTGCTTGTAAGTCTTTTTGCACTTGTTGTTGCAATATCTGGTCCCACGATGCCGTTAATGTTTTCTGGTATAAACCGCAAAAAAGTCATGTTACTTGTACTTGGCATTTTCATTTTAGGAAATATTGTCTCAATGCTTACATCAAACTTTACGATTTTATTAATCTCCCGTGTCATTCCTGCTTTTTTTCACCCAATTTATATCTCTTTAGCTTTGACAGTGGCCGCTACATCAGGTACCCCAGAAGAAGCAAGAAAATCTATATCTAAAATAATGATGGCAGTTTCTGCTGGTATGATCCTTGGTGTACCGATTGTTACTTTTATAGCGAATGTAGCTTCATTAGAAATGGCGATGTCATTCTTTGCTATCGTTAATGCCATTGCATTCATAGTTACCTTGCTTTTTGTACCATCTATGCCCGTAGAGCATAGAATCTCTTACGGAGCACAAGTAAGTGTATTAAAAAAACCTATTATTTGGTTATCAATTGCTACTGTCATTTTTATTAATTCAGCAGTTTCTGGGGTTTATAGTTACGTTGCTGAGTATCTTGAAAATTTCGCTCATATATCTGGGAAAACATTGAGTTTGGTATTATTCCTTTTTGGTATAACCAGTCTTGTTGGAAACATCGTGGCGGGGAGGTTACTTGCTAAAAACACTCTTAAAACTGTAGTAACTTTCCCAATCGTATTAGGATTAGTTTACATTTTAGCATTCTTAATGACTAATTTCATTGGACCCATAGCTATAATATTTGTTTTGATTTGGGGAGTATTATTTGCTATAGGAAATAATATTAGTCAATATTGGATTGCGTCTGCAGCTCCTGAAGCTCCTGATTTCGCAAATGGATTGTTTCTAACTTGCGGTAACTTAGGAATAACAATTGGTACTGCAGTAAGTGGGTTAATTATATCAGGAATGGGTGTACAGTACGTATTATTAGTGGGATCGCTATTTTTGTTATTAGGCTTATCATCTATTATACTAAGAACCTACATGAATAGCCCTATAAAACAACTTTCTAAATAAGGAATTAAATAAGCTGTCAATAGGCAGCTTATTATTTTAGAATGGGTGGATAATTAACAATTTAAGTCTATTGGAAATGCACAAAATACGTTCATTTAGTTGTTAATGGCATTTTTTATGGCTAAGTAATAGTGTTTGAACTATGTTTCTTTTGAAAGCAAAACCCTGATTTCCTAACTAAAGTAGGAGATTAGGGTTTTTTATGTTATTGGATTTTTTAAACTATACAATTCTCTCTATTAAAATGCCCACCTGTTCCGCCATTATTTGAGGCGTATAAGGCATTCCATTAATAAACCACCATTCCACTAATTCCACATAAGCACCTGCAATAAATCGAAGAACTATCTCTTCATTTATACCGTGATTTTTTCCTTCTGTTACATTTACTTCTCCCTTTAAACCTTCGATAACAAACTCAAGGAACTGCCTACGGAAAGAAGGGGCTCCTTTACTGGCTAACATTGTTGAAAAGAATAAATAATGATTTTCAAAGTATTCAAACCAGATTAGATTCCCATCGATAAAATCCATATCAGATGCGGATTCGGCCAAATCCTTTAGTTCGTTGATATGTTCTTCAATTAGTTTATCCAGCAAATCAAATTTATCCAGGTAATGAAGGTAGATGGTTCTTCGACTGACATTTGCTCTGTCGGAAATTTCTTGTATGGTAATCTGATCAAAATTTTTTTCAGACATCAGTTCAATAACAGCTTTTTTTATCGCTTCTTGAGATTTGAGTATTCTCCTATCCACCTTAGACATTAGGTAGTCACCAAACTTTCTAAAAGATTATGAACAATTTTAATCGATTTGTGCATTATTTCACGAATCAAGGTTAATTGACAATTGTAGGCATTCTGTTTCTGTTTATAATTATATACAGATGTCACATAATTCATCAATGTGAATTATTAATGACATCAAGATAGAAGAATAAGAAAACAATTTTCTGTTCTAAACTAGCTCGCTAGAAATCACAGGAACAGAAATTAAAAATAAGGAGGAAATTCCATGTCATTAGAAATTTTACAAGCAAAATCAGAATTAAAAGAATTAGTTGATACATTCTCAAATTTGGCCGATGAAAAAAACATTCCAGGTCAAATGCCTTTATTTACACCTGATACCAAAGTTCAAGTGTACATGGGTGATAATTTATTGTTTGATATTTCAGGAACGAAACAACTGGAAGAAGTATTCACAAGTTTCACAGCTAATGTTAAACGTTCATTTCATATGAACTGACAACAAGTTGTCAAAATTGATGGCGATACTGCAACAGGTATTGCCTACTGCCAAGTTAAATTAGTGAGCGAAGAAGATGGGAAAAAAGTCATCACCGATAGCAGTATTCGATATGACGATGAGTATGTGCGTCAAAACGGAACTTGGTTAATCAAGACCCGTATTTCTCACTTTTCGATTAATGACAAACGAACATTACAAAGCTAATTTGATTTTTCTATCCACCTTAGACATGCGGTAGTCATTCTAAAAGATTATGAACAATTTTAAATGATTTGTGCATTATTTCACGGATCAAGGTTAATTGACAATTGTAGACATTTTGATTCTGTTTATAATTATTTACAGATGTCACATAATTTATCAATGTGAATTATTAATGACATCAAGATAGAGGAATAAGAAAACAATTTTCTGTTCTAAACTAGCTCGCTAGAAATCACAGGAACAGAAATTAAAAATAAGGAGGAAATTCCATGTCATTAGAAATTTTACAAGCAAAATCAGAATTAAAAGAATTAGTTGATACATTCTCAAATTTGGCCGATGAAAAAAACATTCCAGGTCAAATGCCTTTATTTACACCTGATACCAAAGTTCAAGTGTACATGGGTGATAATTTATTGTTTGATATTTCAGGAACAAAACAACTGGAAGAAGTATTCACAAGTTTCACAGCTAATGTTAAACGTTCATTTCATATGAACGGACAACAGTTTGTCAAAATTGATGGCGATACTGCCACAGGTATTGCCTACTGCCAAGTTAAATTAGTTAGCGAAGAAGATGGGAAAGAAGTCATCACCGATAGTAGTATTCGATATGACGATGAGTATGTGCGTCAAAACGGAACTTGGTTAATCAAGACCCGTATTTCTCACTTTTCGATTAATGACAAACGAACATTACAAAGCTAATTTGATTTTTCTATTCACCTTAGACATGCGGTAGTCACCAAACATTCTAAAAGATAATGAACAATTTTAATCGATTTGTGCATTATTTCACGAATCAAGGTTAATTGACAATTGTAGACATTTTGTTTCTGTTTATAATTATTTACAGATGTCACATAATTTATCAATGTGAATTATTAATGGCATCAAGATAGAGGAATAAGAAAACAATTTTCTGTTCTAAACAGCTCGCTAGAAATCACAGGAACAGAAATTAAAAATAAGGAGGAAATTCCATGTCATTAGAAATTTTACAAGCAAAATCAGAATTAAAAGAATTAGTTGATACATTCTCAAATTTGGCCGATGAAAAAAACATCCCAGGTCAAATGCCTTTATTTACACCTGATACCAAAGTTCAAGTGTATATGGGTGATAATTTATTGTTTGATATTTCAGGAACAAAACAACTGGAAGAAGTATTCACAAGTTTCACAGCTAATGTTAAACGTTCATTTCATATGAACGGACAACAAGTTGTCAAAATTGATGGCGATACTGCCACAGGTATTGCCTACTGCCAAGTTAAATTAGTGAGCGAAGAAGATGGGAAAGAAGTCATCACCGATAGCAGTATTCGATATGACGATGAGTATGTGCGTCAAAACGGAACTTGGTTAATCAAGACCCGTATTTCTCACTTTTCGATTAATGACAAACGAACATTACAAAGCTAATTTGATTTTTCTATCCACCTTAGACATGCGGTAGTCATTCTAAAAGATTATGAACAACTTTAAATGATTTGTGCATTATTTCACGGATCAAGGTTAATTGACAATTGTAGACATTTTGATTCTGTTTATAATTATTTACAGATGTCACATAATTTATCAATGTGAATTATTAATGACATCAAGATAGAGGAATAAGAATACAATTTTCTGTTCTAAACTAGCTCGCTAGAAATCACTAGAACAGAAATTAAAAATAAGGAGGAAATTCCATGTCATTAGAAATTTTACAAGCAAAATCAGAATTAAAAGAATTAGTTGATACATTCTCAAATTTGGCCGATGAAAAAAACATTCCAGGTCAAATGCCTTTATTTACACCTGATACCAAAGTTCAAGTGTACATGGGTGATAATTTATTGTTTGATATTTCAGGAACAAAACAACTGGAAGAAGTATTCACAAGTTTCACAGCTAATGTTAAACGTTCATACCACATGAACGGACAACAAGTTGTCAAAATTGATGGCGATACTGCAACAGGTATTGCCTACTGCCAAGTTAAATTAGTGAGCGAAGAAGATGGGAAAGAAGTCATCACCGATAGTAGTATTCGATATGACGATGAGTATGTGCGTCAAAATGGAACTTGGTTAATCAAAACTCGTATTTCTCACTTTTCCATTAATGACAAACGAACATTACAAAGCTAATTGTTTATAACTGGGAGATTAAAAAGCACATACCATAGTTATTTACCTTATAAATAAATCGAAACTAAATATTACATGGATAGGAAAGGGAGGAACAATTAAATGGAATATGTGAAACTTGGAAATACGGGCTTGGATGTATCTCGGATTTGTCTTGGTTGTATGAGCTTTGGTATAGGAGAACGGGGAGCTTTTCCTTGGGCACTTAATGAGGAGCAAAGTCGTCCTATGATTAAAAAAGCCCTTGAGTTAGGGATCAACTTTTTTGATACAGCGAATGTTTATTCAGCTGGAACGAGCGAAGAAATTACTGGAAAAATATTAAAAGAATATGCCAATCGGGATGAAATTGTCATCACTTCAAAGGTTTTTTACCCAGTGAATGATCGTCCAAATGGTGCTGGTCTTTCCCGAAAGCATATTATGAGTGAAATTGATAAAACTCTTAAAAGACTGGGAACTGATTATGTAGATCTTTATCAAATCCACCGCTGGGATTACAATACTCCGATTGAAGAGACCATGGAAGCATTGCATGATGTGGTGAAAGCTGGTAAGGCGAGGTATATAGGAGCATCTACTATATTTGCTTGGCAGTTCTTAAAAGCACAGAATGTCGCTGAGCGTAACGGATGGACCAAGTTTGTAACCATGCAAAACCATTACAACCTCTTATACCGTGAAGAGGAGAGAGAGATGATGCCACTTTGTAAGGAAGATAAAATCGGTGTGATGCCATGGAGCCCGTTGGCCGCAGGAAGATTGGCAAGGCCTTGGGGTGAAATGGACGAGCGTGCTAAAGTAGATGTCATCGGAAAAGCTATCTATTCTGTAACAGCAGATGCTGACCGACAAGTTGTTGAACGTCTAACTAAAATAGCTGAAAAACGTAGTGTATCGATGTCACAAATCGCACTTGCATGGTTACTTCAGAAGGAACCAGTAACAGCTCCAATAGTCGGTACGACTGAAATTTCCCATATTGAAGATGCGGTAGCAGCTGTTTCTCTTAAATTAACACCTGAAGAAATTATGATGCTTGAAGAGCCATATGTTCCACATCCAGTGCTAGGTATGACTTTCTAATTATATTACAACCATAGATCAATATTCTTTAATGAGAGGATTAGAAGGCTGTTTATACTAAAAATATTGGATAACCAGACTTGGTTGAACAGAAGGAATCTCTAAGAACGCCCTAGTCCTATTACTAGGGAGTTCTTAATCATGCGGATGTAAAGATCAACTTTAGAATGTATGAAAGGAAGTTTAAATATGACGAATGTTTTAATCATTGGAGCAAACGGTTCACTTGCTAGTGTAGCTATTGATATGTTCCTTAAAGAAACCGATGCACAGTTGTCGCTTTATTTACGAAACTCACGCAGACTAAGAAACATTGATACTAATCGTGTCCGAGTAATTGAAGGCGATGTTATGGACCTTGAAAAACTAAAAGAGGCGATGATTGGACAGGATGTTGTCTATGCCAATCTTGCAGGTAATCTGGAACAAATGGCAAAAACAATTGTGGATGCAATGGACGATACAGGTGTTAAACGTCTCATTTGGGTTAGTTCAATGGGCATATATAATGAAGTACCAGGAGAAAGTCATGGTAGCATCTTAAATCCATATCGAAAATCAGCTGCGGTCATTGAAGCCTCAGACCTTGACTATACTATTTTGAGACCTGGATGGTTTACCAATAGGGATGAAATTGACTATGAGACAACTCAAAAAGGCGAACCATTCAAAGGGCATGATGTATCACGAAAAAGTATTGCAGATTTGATTGTTAAATTGGCTGTAACGCCAGGATTGGAAGTTCGTAGCAGCTTGGGTGTAAATAAACCTGAATAAGCATAGTCAAGACACTTATTTCTCACTTTACGATTAATTATAAACGAACATCACAAAGCTAAGTTGTTTAAAGATTAAGGATTAATGTTTGGTTGCTGTACCAACAGCACCTGAAAATGACTGGGAATAGTAAAATACTATCCAGTCATTTTTTCTGGAAATAGCTGAGCAAAATATTGTTTTAAGTTTTTTTAAAAGATAGATAGATTCAATAAAGGAAAAGGAGAACAGAAAAAACTATGGGTAATACTTGGAAAATTTATATGTTAGCCTTCATTGGCTTCTTCGTCGGTACGAACGAGTTCGTTATTGCGGGGATCCTTAATAAAGTGGCTGACTCAGCACATATATCGGTTTCAGCAGCAGGACAGCTTATAACCGTTTTCTCCATTGCTTATGCGTTTGGACCAACATTGGTGATAATGGCTCTGGCGAAAATGGATAAGCGTAAGTTATTAATGATTTCTTTAGCGATCCTTGTGCTGGGAAGTATTATGACAGCTGCACTTCCTAGTTTCATCTTCTTAATAGTATCACGTGTTGTACTTGCCGTAGGAACTGGCATATTTGTCATCACCGCCATGGATGTTGCACCAAAACTAGCATCTCCCAACCGTCAAGGTAGTGCGATAGCTACTGTCTTTGCGGGTTTTAGTACTTCGCTTATCATTGGTATTCCAATTGGTCGAATTGTGGCTCAAGCATACGATTGGAGAGTTATTTTTTGGGGAATTGCTTTATTAAGCTTATTGGCGATCTTTGCTATTGCACGTTGGATTCCAACCACAGAAGTAGCAAAGCCTATCCCATTTAGAATGCAAATGGGACTTTTAAAAAGACCAGTCATTGCGTTAACTATCGGAGTTACCTTATTTGGATTTATTAGTTATTCGGTATTCAATACATTTATGACCCCATTCCTTTCTTCAGTTTTGCATATGGGAGAAGGAGAAATCAGCATTATTTTCTTTGCGTTAGGTATTGCTAGCTTAGTTGGATCAAAACTTGGGGGATTCCTGGCAGATCGAATTGGCATCGATCGTACACTCTTCGGCAGCCTTTCTGTCCAATTTTTAGTCCTAATGATTTTGTCTATCGTTTTGATTGCGTTTGCTCATTCTGTAATTATCTCCATCGTGTTAATTATGATTTGGTCAATCGCTGTATGGACATTTTCGACGACCCAGAATTTCAAAATAGTCACAATTGGACAGGAAGCATCTGGTATCTTGCTAAGTCTAAACATGACTATTATTCAGATTGGAATTGCGGCGGGAGCTGGTATTGGAGGGGTTGCGATAGGAAGTACAATGCAACCGATCACTTGGGTAGGGGCTGCATCAGCCTTAATTGCAGTGATTATTTCAGTTGTTTCTTTAGGATTTAGCAACACCTCTCGTAAAAGTGTTGAAGTGAAGTGATAAAAACACATTAAAAAGTGCTTGATGTATCACGAAAAAGTATTGCAGATTTGATTGTTAAAATGGCTGTAACGCCAGGATTAGAAGTTCGTAGCAGCTTGGGCATGAACAAGCCCGAATAAGGATCGTAATAAGATTTTGTTAATTCATGATAACAAGAAAGGATTGTGTCTTCATTTATGTGCAATAATCATACAACCAATGTTTTAAGTGTTCCTAGTGCAAAAGAACCATTTGAAAAGACTACTATTGAGCGGAGAGAATTACGACCAGATGACATCTTAATTGATATTAAGTATTGCGGTATTTGCCACTCTGATATTCACTTTGCATATAACGAGTGGGGAACTGGGATCTTTCCAATGGTTCCTGGTCACGAAATTGCAGGGGTCGTGGCAGCAGTAGGATCAGAAGTTAAAAATTTTGCTGTTGGTGATCACGTTGGCGTTGGTTGCTTTGTTAACTCCTGCGGGGAATGCGAATACTGCCTAAGTGGCGAGGAGCAATTTTGTACAAAGGGCGTTGTCATGGTATTTAATTCGTTAGATTACGATGGTCAACTAACATACGGTGGATATAGCCAAAAAATCGTTGTAAAGGAAAAGTTCGTTATCCGTATTCCAGATGCTATGGAACTTGATGTAGCAAGCCCGTTATTGTGTGCAGGCATCACCACATACTCTCCTTTGAAACATTGGAACGTTGGACCAGGTAAGAAGGTTGCGATTGTGGGAATGGGAGGTCTTGGACACCTAGCGGTCCAATTTGCTCATGCGATGGGTGCTGAAGTAACTGCCTTGAGTCAGACGATGAATAAGAAAGAGGAAGCCCTTGGTTTTGGTGCAAATCATTATTTTGCAACCAATGACCCAGCTACATTCACTGAGTTAGCTGGTCGGTTTGACGTAATTTTAAATACAGTTTCAGCAAATCTTGACGTTGATGCTTATTTATCATTACTTAAAGTAGATGGAACACTCGTTAACGTAGGTGCACCAGCAGAGCCTGAAAAATACCATGTGTTTTCTTTAATCATGGGTCGCCGTAGCATGGCTGGTTCAAATGTTGGTGGGATTCGAGAAACACAAGAGATGATTGAATTTGCAGCTCAAAACGGCATTGCCCCTAAAATTGAGGTAATCCGTGCTGACCAAGTAAACGAAGCATATGAGCGTGTTCTCCGTAGTGATGTACGTTATCGATTCGTTATAGACATGTCTACTCTGTAACTTTTAACGATTGTTTTTTTACCATTAACAGATGAAGATGGGTCAACCAATTAATTCTATTGGTTGGCCCTATTATTGTCGTACGTTTTTCAATTTCCTCAAATCTACCCCAAGACACGTCTATCTATAAATTAAGTTATATTCAAACAAAGGTTATTTTGAATTGGGTAACTTTGAACTCTTAATTCTGGTATAGCCCTCCAAAATACACAATTTCAATCCATTCGTGCACTATTACACGAATCATCATTATTTAGTAATTGTGGATATATTGCATATGATTATAATAATATACATGCGAGTTTTAATTTATTCGTGTGTTTTATTTTTATTAAAATTGATGAGGAGGGATTGGATGGAACAACAAGGTTCTATTATCTCACTTTTAATTGTAAGTATTGTCGCATTTTTAACACCTATTTTGCTGCACCGTTTTAAATTACAATTTGTTCCCGTAGTAGTTGCAGAAATTATTATGGGTTTAATTATAGGAAAGAGTGGATTTAATCTTGTGCATGAAGACACATGGCTCGGAATTCTTTCTACTCTAGGATTTTTATTTCTTATGTTTTTAAGTGGACTTGAAATTGACTTTCGTGGCTTTTCCATGAAACAAGGCAAGAAACTAAGAAAGGAGAAAGTTGAACCGAATACCTTTCTAATTTCAAGCATCATTTTTGCTGGGATTTTTATTGTTTCCTTTGGATTATCCTTTCTATTTGTTCTAGCGGGCTTTATTCATAATGTTTTCCTAATGACTTTAATTATTTCATCGATTTCTCTTGGGGTTGTTGTCCCTACATTAAAAGAAGCGAATTTAATGAAAACGAACATTGGCCAGATTATCTTGCTTATTGCAGTTATTGCTGATCTGGTTACAATGATCTCTCTTGCTGTGTTTGAGTCTCTATTTGGTAAAGATGGTGGACATACCTGGACGCTTCTTATTTTGTTTGCTGTAGGTGCTGGGCTCTATTTTATCGCCAACTGGTTAAAGAAGCGAAAAATCTTTTCTGAATTGGCAGCAGGAACGACACAGATTGGGACAAGGGCAGTATTTACCTTATTAATTGCGTTTGTCGCTATTTCTCAAATTGTTGGAGCTGAAAACATCCTAGGGGCGTTTCTGGCAGGGGTAATTGTATCATTGCTGTCGCCTAACAAGGAAATGGTTCTTAAATTAGACTCATTTGGGTATGGATTTTTCATCCCGATCTTTTTTGTGATGATTGGTGTGAAATTAGATTTATGGTCATTGTTGAGTGAGAAAAAAATGCTGATGCTTATACCACTTCTTCTTATTGCACTGTTATTGTCCAAATTAATCCCAGCGATTTTTCTAAGAAAATGGTATGACATAAAGACAGTTATTTCTTCAGGGTTTCTTCTGACTTCAACTCTTTCGGTTGTAATTGCTGCCGCTACGGTTGGACAAAGAATAGGCGTAATCACCCAGCAGATGAGTGGGACCCTTATTCTGGTTGCCGTCATCTCCTGTGTAGTAACACCCATCTTGTTTAAAAAGATGTTCTCACAAAGGGATGATGGAAGTAAAGAACAGAATGCAGCGTTCACTAAATCCAACAATATTTGTTTGCCTTTAAAAAGAAAACTAAACTCTACTCAATCTAAGCCTAATGTTGTAGCACATAGAGCAGTAAAAAGCAGAAAAAGAATTGTATAGTATTTTAAGTTGTCGAGTATCGAAAGGTATATTTTAGCTAAACGATGCTGAATTTATTTATATTGTCTACACTAAGTCCAGCTATTGAAAGTTATTGTATCCGAACCGTTCATGAGTGAAAGAATGGAAAACGAAAACAGCACGAATAATAAGCAAGTCTTCAATAGATAAAAAAACGTTATTTAGGAGGTTGCAAAAAAAATGAGTGAAGATAAACAAAAAATCCTAGCAATTTATCAACAGATTGATGCTGCAATGGTTAATAAAGATACTCAAGGCTTGGAAAACATCCTTGATGACAATTATGTATTAGTTCACATGACTGGTTATCATCAACCTAAGCGAGAATGGCTTGAACAAATAGATAATGAACAAATGAAATACTACAAAACCATGCCGCAAAAAACAACAATTACAATAGAAGGTAATACTGCTACTCTTATTTGTGATACTAAACTTGATGCTAGAATTTATGGTTTTAGAAACACTTGGAGTATGCAAATGAAAATGCATTTTGATAAACGTGGAGACAATTGGTATCCTGTAAGGACTATTGCAACAAGTAGATAAAAAACAGAGATAATAAGATAACAACGGCATAATTTAACATTTCAAAAAATGGGAACCCTATTATAACCTTGTTCAGTCGCAATGGTGACAAGGATTTAATAGGGTTTATGATTTCTGCATATCAGTGTGATAATGGGGGTAACATTAACTTGTTATTCCACAATTAGTTATTATTTTTTTTTCTACTTAACAGGAGGAAATTGAGTTAATGCAGGATAATGTAAAAACATCCACAGATAAGTATGAGATTTCACCTCTTGAACTGATTTTCGATTTGGGATTTGTGTTTGCATTGTCCCAGCTGTCAGAACATTTACTACATCATCTCAACTGGCATGGTATGGCGGAAATGATAGCCCTGCTGATTGCGGTATATAATGTATGGTCATATACGAGCTTTGGAGCCACATTCATACGTGTCGGAAAGACTCAGACTCAGTGGATGATGCTTATCGTGATGCTTTTAGGGCTATTCATGTTCGCTTCAATTCATCGTGCATTTGGAGTAGAGGCGTGGACATTTGTAACTCCGTTTCTAGTATGTCAGATAGGAAATGGATTATTTACCACTTTTGCTGAAACTGGTCTTAAAGCTCATTACTCAAGAATGCTTGGATGGATTCTTGCTACTACACCACTCTGGATTATAGGTTCGTTTGCAGATAGCGAAGAGAGGCTTATATGGTGGGGCATTGCAGCAGGAATTGACATCTTAGGAACGTGGTTTGCCCATCCATTACCTGGTCGTGTTCTCAGATCCGAAAATGTAGAATTTGATGCGGAACATATGGTTGAAAGATGTAGGCTTTTCTTAATTATTGCACTGGGAGAGATTGTTTTTACGACGGGTAAAGCCATATCAGCAGCTCCAATTAATCATATCACGCTGCTTACAGGAATATGTTCTATCGCATCGATTGTTGCGTTATGGGCTATTTACTTCGGTGGATCAGAACATCTGGTACTACATTATACTGAGGAAACTACAAATCCAATTCTAGCTGCAAGACTTGCGATGAACGGTTTAATAGTAACTGTTGCAGGTTTAATTTTGTTTGCTGTAGGAATTGAGTTGGTGATTGAGCACCCTTATTCGGGGGCATCGGCATCAATGACCACTCTTCTGTTTGGTGGTCCCATCCTCTACCTTTTATCGCAGGGATGGTATCTCTGGTATATAACTAGGAAAGTCCCATATTACAGAGTAGTGGGAGGGATTATTCTAGTGATATGCGGATTCCTATCTAATTTCACGAAGACATATTTCTCTTTAATTATCGTAACGATTCTACTCGTTATTCTTTCTGGGATTATTACGGGGTCTGTAAAAAAGAATAAAGGAAATAGGCTCTGAACAAAGTTTTTTATAAGGCAGTATTAGTAGGAAAAGAAAACTTTCCTATAGTTAATGAACAAGGATTGAGAAGATTATATTGAAATGATTGAGGAATAGCATTCTTTATATTTAGTACACAATTTTATTGGATTTGTGAACTAATAAACAAATCGTCCGAATTTAACCATTGAAGCATCTCATATTTGTATTAAAATTATACAGAGATGTTACTTAATACATCGATGGGAACAAAATTAAGAGTCATTTTTGATTGTATGGAAGCCAAAAGTTAGTAATCCCATATAGGAGGAATCTGTAAATGGAAACTGTTACTTTATCTAATGGAATTAAGATGCCAATATTAGGTTTTGGAGTGTATCAAATTCCTGAGCTTGAAGAATGTGAACGTATCGTGAGTGAAGCAATTGAAGTGGGTTATCGTTCTATAGATACGGCTCAAGCTTATGGGAATGAAGAAGCTGTTGGGAATGCAGTTCGCAAAAGTGGCATACCTCGTGAAGAATTCTTCATTACAACCAAAGTTTGGATTTCCAATGCTGGCTATGAGAAAGCTAAAGCATCAATAGAAGAGTCTTTACGAAAGTTGCAAACAGACTACATTGATTTACTGTTGATTCATCAACCATTTAATGATTACTATGGTACTTATCGTGCTATGGAAGAGTATTATAAGGCGGGAAAAATCAAAGCAATTGGTGTAAGTAATTTCTACCCTGACCGTTTCATTGATATTGCTAAGTTTAGTGAAATCCCTCCATTGGTGAACCAGGTCGAAACACATATATTTAATCAACAAAAACAAGCCCAAAAAATAATGGAAAAATACGGCACCCAAATTGAGTCTTGGGGACCTTTTGCAGAAGGAAGAAATGATTTCTTTAACAATGAAACTCTAAAAGAGATTGGTGAGCAATATGGTAAAACGGTTGCTCAAGTGGCCCTACGTTATCTCATTCAACGGAATGTTGTTGTCATTCCTAAAACGGTAACGAAAGAACGAATGGTTCAAAATTTTGATGTCTTTGATTTTGCATTAACAAACGAAGACATGGATAAAATTGCGAAACTAGATCAAGAACAAAGTTTATTCTTCTCACATTACACTCCTGAAACAGTTGAAATGATAACAGGACTAGTTAGATAAACAATAAAGACTATGACGAAAAGGGAGCTAGTAGGGCTTCCTTTTTGATTATCGACATTTAAAATATGCTATTTGGGGTTATGTGATTTAAACACATGGCAGAAAATGCTTCTTTAGGAGATGAGTAAAATGAAAATGAGAGGACTTGGAAACAGTGGTTTAGAAGTCTCTGCTATTGGTTTAGGCTGTATGGGAATGGATCATGCTTATGGAAAGCCTTCTGATCGTGAAGAAATGGTCAAATTGATTCGTAGAGCTGTTGAACTAGGTTGTAATTTCTTTGATACTGCTGTTGTTTATGGAGAATCCAATGAAGAATTACTGGGCGAAGCACTTGCACTAGTAAGAGAACAAGTTGTGATTGCGACTAAATTTGGAATCACTGGGACAGAAATTGTAAATGAACGCCCTCAACATATCTTAAATAGCACACCAGAATCCATTAGAGAACAAGTGGAGGGTTCGTTAAAAAGATTGAAAGTAGATTGCATCGATTTATATTATCAACATCGTATTGACTCTAATGTAGAACCAGAAGCAGTTGCAGGAACGATGAAAGAATTAATGGAAGAAGGAAAAATTAAAGCATGGGGATTATCGAATGCACCCATTGATTATATGAAACGTGCACATGCCGTCTGTCCGATTGCTGCAATAGAAAATCAATACTCCATGATGTGGCGTGAACCTGAAAAAGAATTATTTGATATATGTGAAGAGTTAGGGATTTCTTTTGTTGCTTACAGTCCATTAGGAAATGGTTTCTTGAGTGGAAAATATACAAAAGATACAACATATGAAGAAGGCGACTTTAGAAGCTTCATGGGAAGATTCAAACCTGAAGTGATTGACCATAACCAAGCGTTATTAAATTTAATTGCAGAAGTTGCTGAAAGTAAGAATGCAACATCTGCCCAAGTTGTATTAGCATGGGAATTAGCTCAAAAACCATTTATTATTCCAATCCCAGGTACTACAAAATTACACAGATTAGAAGAAAACTTAGGCGGTGCTGATATAGAGTTAACAAAAGAAGAATTAGATAACCTAAATTTAGCTTTATCTAAAATCGATATTGACGAAACACATTTCTAATTAAAATAAGCTAATTGAAAGATAATTTACAAATTTAATTGATTTGTACATTATTTCACGAAACAAGATTATTTGGCAATTGCATGCATTTTGTTTCTGTTTATAATTATATATAGGAGTTCAAAATACTAAATCGACACAGGCAAAACCAAATGGATTGTTACTGGTCATTCAGAGAAAACCTAAATCGCTAAATAAGAGAGGCTTTTGAAGTCTCCTATTTTGTGATTTAGGTTTTTCTTTTATAAAAAACTCGATATAGTCATTTTTTAGGAGGAATCACTAAATGCTTATTATAGATTCCTCTCTAACAAAAGTCCCACCTGTTCTGCCATGACTTGAGGTGGATAAGGCAACCCATTGGTGATCCACCATTCCACAATCCCAACATACGAAGTAACAATAAATTGAAGAATTACATCTTCATTTAATCCTTGGTTTTTTCCTTTTGTTGTATCCACTTCATCCTTGAACTCTTCAATGAGAAACTTATGGAACTGACTACGGAAAGAAGGAGCACCTTTGCTCGCTAGCATCGTTGAAAAGAATAAATAATGACTTTTAAGGTATTCAAACCAAGGCAGATTCGCTTCTGTATATTCTGCAGCGGAGGTCGCTTCGCAGATTTCTCCCATTTCGTTAATATGTTCTTCAATGAGCTTATCCAGCAGATCAAACTTATCCACGTAATGAAGATAGATGGTTCCTCGGCTAACATTTGCGTGATCGGAAATGTCCTGAATGGTAATGTCATCGAAATTTTTTTCAGCCATTAGCTGAATCAAGGCTTTTTTTATGGCTTCTTGGCTTTTGGCTATTCTTCTATCTACTTTAGGCATTTTAAGGTTCACCAAACTTTCTTAAAAGATAATGAACAATTTTAATTGATTTGTTCATTACTAGTCATATTGAGTTGAATTAACAATTGTAAGCATCCTATATCCGTTTATAATTATATACAGTTGTTCATTAATGAATCAATATTTAATTTAAAAACAACTAGAGTTATGTAAATATGCAATAAAATCGGGGGGATTAACTTGCAACAGAATTCTTTATCGTTGCCATCCACAAAGTTATTTACAAATAGGGATTTATTCATAATATTTGTGCCACTTATTATAGAGCAAGGTTTAGAATATCTGGTGGGATTGGCAGACTCCATTATGGTAGCCCACGTAAGTGAATCTGCAGTATCTGGGGTTTCCCTTGTAGACTTTGTTATGGCTTTGCTTATTAGTTTGTTTGCTGCTCTAGCAACAGGTGGGGCAGTAATTGCGGGACAATACATGGGTAGAAAGCAGATGGAAGAATCAAGAGAAGCGGCCAATCAACTGGTATGGTTTGCTGGTGCAGTTTCTATTATCATCATGCTGATTATCTATCTAATCAAACCACTAATATTAAATGGACTGTTTGGGGAGATTTCTGATGAAGTACGTACAAGTGCAAATACTTATCTGATGTTCACTGCTATATCTATTCCATTCCTTGCCCTATATAATGCTGGAGCTGCTATATTTCGAACGATGGGTAATGCAAAACTGCCCATGTTTGTAATGTTGGCCATGAACATTGCTCACGCATTGGGGAATGCCATTCTTATTTATGGCTTCCACTTTGGAGTGGAAGGCGTTGCGATACCAACCCTTCTATCACGTGTTGCGGCAGCAGCAATTATTATTACATTGGCTTTTAACAAAAAGCAGCAACTATATATAAAGAAAAGTTTAAAGCATAAATTTAACTGGTCAATGATTAAAAAAATCTTAGGCATTGGTGTTCCATATGGATTAGAAAACGGCTTGTTCTATTTCGGAAGAATTGTTGTACTCAGCCTTGTTTCTACTTTTGGTACGGCAGCTATTGCAGCTAATGCGGTGGGAGGCACTATTGTGATGTTTGAAGTTCTGCCAGGTATGGCAATTGGGCTTGGACTGACTGTTATTATAGCAAGATGTGTTGGTGCAGGGGATTATGAACAGGCTAAATATTTCACCAAAAAGATTATGGGTATTGTGTATGCTGCACAAGTAATAAGCTGTGCATTGGTACTTGCTTTACTCCCATCAATATTAAATGTTTATGGATTATCGGAGACTGCAAGATCATTGACTACACAAATCGTTTGGTGGCATGCAGCATTTGAAGTCATCATTTGGCCGCTTGCTTACACTTTACCTGTATCGTTCCGTGCTTCAGGTGATGCCAAATTCCCGATGTACGTTGGGATTTTATCCATGTTTTTCTGTCGTATTGCGTTGGCTTATCTTTTCAGCATCTATTTCCACATGGGAATGTTCGGTACTTGGGTAGCTATGTTTATTGATTGGATTGTCAAGGCGATGATTTTCGTCCAAAGATATATAAGTGAAAAGTGGACTAAGTTGCGGGCAATTTAAACAAAAAGATTAATTGATAATTTTTAGCATAGTGGGCTACGTATTGGTAGCCCATTTCTTTTTGCGTATGAAGACAATTTGGTTAACGAAAATTTTCTTAAAGTTAATGAACAATTAAAATCGATTTGTTCATTAATTAACAATGTCCATTGATTTGACCATTGTAAGCATGATGAATCTATTTATAATAATAAACAGATGTACATTAAGATATGGGTGTTTATATTCCAAATAATAATTAATGTAACTCTAATTTTTTAGTTTTAACAGGAAAGGATTGTGTTGAGCTCATGTGTAATAATCATCAAAACATTACGACTCGTGTTTTAAGTGTTCCGAATGCAAAAGCAGCATTTGAAAAGACGACAATTGAACGGAGAGACTTACGGCCAGATGATGTTTTAATAGATATTAAGTATTGTGGAATCTGCCACTCCGATATTCATAATGCACACAATGATTTTGGCAGGGGCGTATTCCCGATGGTTCCTGGTCATGAAATTGCAGGCGTTGTGACAGCCATAGGATCAGAAGTTACAAAATTCGCTGTTGGTGACCGTGTTGGTGTTGGCTGCTTTGTTGACTCCTGCGGAGAATGTGAATTCTGCCTTAGAGGTGAGGAGCAATTTTGTAAGAAGGGTGTTGTCGTAGTATTTAATTCAATTGGCTACGATGGTGAACTAACATACGGTGGATATAGTCAAAAAATCGTTGTAAAGGACAAGTTTGTTGTCCGTATTCCTGACGGCTTGGATTTAGCTGTGGCAAGCCCATTATTGTGTGCTGGTATCACAACGTACTCTCCTATGAAACATTGGAATGTCGGCCCAGGTAAAAAGGTAGCGATTGTAGGAATGGGAGGTCTTGGCCACCTAGCTGTACAATTCGCTCATACTATGGGTGCTGAAGTTACTGTCCTAAGCCAGACTATGAATAAAAAAGAGGAAGCCTTTGGTTTTGGAGCAGATCATTATTATGCAACCAGTGATCCTGCTACATTCACTGAGTTGGCAGGACAATTTGACCTTATTTTAAACACAGTGTCTGCGAATATCGACGTTGATGCGTATCTATCCATTCTTAACGTAGATGGAACACTTGTAAATGTAGGTTTACCAAACAAGCCAGATCAGTACAATGTTTTCTCCCTATTCGCTGGCCGTCGCAGTATTGCCGCTTCGAATGTTGGTGGAATTAGGGAAACACAAGAGATGCTGGATTTCTCTGCTGAGCATGGCATTGCACCAATGATTGAAGTAATCAATGCTGAACAAGTGGACGAAGCATATGAGCGTGTTCTTCGAAGTGATGTACGTTATCGTTTCGTTATCGACATGTCTACATTGTAATAGTCTACTCTAATGAAAGATGGGTTAATCAATTGGTTGACCCATCTTTGGTATGGAAATGGAATGCGTTTCATTTGGGACATCATTATAAAGCGAAGTTGAAACACATAAGAATAATGATTAATAAGGAGTTGAAATACAACATTAATGAATAATTCTTGGAAGATATACATGCTGACACTCATTAGCTTCTTTGTAGGCACTTCGCAATTTGGAATAGTAGGTATGTTAGATAAAATTGCTCATTCAGTAAATGTCTCAATACCCACTGCAGGACAGCTAGTTACTGCATTCGCACTCGCTAACGCAATCGGAACACCTATTGTCATGATTGCTATTGCAAAAATGAAACAACGAAAGCAATTATTATTGGCTCTTACCATAATATTGATTGGCATCATATCAACGATCACTCTTCCAGGCTTCGGTTTACTAATGGCAGCTCGTGTCATAATGGGGGTCGGAACAGGAATGTTTATTGTCACAGCCTATGACATTGCTGCGAAGCTAGCTGCCCCTGGGAAGCAAGGAGGGGCGATGTCCAACATCTCGATGGGATTTAGCTCATCCCTTGTATTTGGAGTTCCCATCGGACGCATTATTGCTGCGTCATATGATTGGAAGACAATCTTCTGGATTATCGGCATTTTCTGTTTACTCGCACTTTTCGTTGTCGCTCGAACGATTCCAGACATGGAAGGCGGAGGAGCCATATCTTTGGTCGAGAGACTAGCCTTCTTGAAAAATCCGCAGCTCGCAGTCACTCTTTGTGTCACTTTATTTGTTTTTATTGGATTTTCGATTATTGATACGTATATCACACCCTTTCTGACTGCTGTTATTCCGCCAAAGTTTGAAATAAGTTTCATTCTCTTCGCAATGGGCATTGCAAGTGTGATTGGCTCCAAAACAGGCGGGCTTTTTGCAGATCGAATTGGTGCATTCCGCACACTTATAGGATCTATGTTCATCCAAGTTCTTGCTATGGTATTGTTGTCCCTTGGTGGTTCTGGATGGGTAGTTGCCACCGTTATCCTATTAATGCTATGGGAGATAGCTTGTTGGACGTTTGGGGCGGTTCAGAACTTTAATCTAGTGTCGCTAGCTCCAGGAGCATCTGGAATTGTCCTTAGTCTGAACAGTTCATTCGTTCAACTTGGCTTTGCTGCGGGAGCAGGTATCGGAGGAATTGCTGTTGGAAGTTTAACGATTATGGCAATCACTTGGATTAGTGCAGCATCAGTCGTGTGTGCTGCTGTCCTCTTTATTCTTTCTCGTTCGTTCTCAACGAATGCCAAGTCGGCAATTAATAATGGATGATAAATAATGAAAAATTTTAAAAAGAAAAAAACTTAATATGCGTTGCTCGACTTTTTTATAGGGCAGCTTATTCATCAATTTACACTCTGAAAATATGGAGGAGGGTTTATGTTGACTAATGTTTTAATCCTTGGTGCAAATGGCCAAGTTGCACGTAATGCTATTAATTTATTTCTAAAGGAAACTGATGCTCAGTTGACACTTTATCTACGTAACTCAAGAAGACTAAAAATCGTTGATCTAGGTCGGGAACGTGTCATAGAAGGTGACGTGAATGATGTTTCTAAGTTGAAAGAAGCGATGGCTGGGCAAGATGTTGTGTATGCTAATATTGGTGGCTCTGATATTGTTCAAAAAACTCAAAATATAATCGATGCAATGAATGCCACTGGTGTTAAAAGGGGTATTTTTATTAATATTTTAGGAATTTATGATGAAGTACCTGGCAAGTTCGGGGAATGGAATAAGTATATGGTTGGCAAAGGAATGGAACATTGGCGGAAAGCCGCAAGCGTTCTTGAAGCCTCAGATATTGATTATACTATTTTAAGATGTACTTGGTTCACCAACAAAAACGAAGTGGATTACGAAATAACGGAAAAGGGTGAACCTCTCTTGGGAACCGAGGTTTCCCGCAAAAGTATTGCCGCTTTGGTTGTCAAAATAGCCGAATCTCCAGAATGGGGTGTTCGTCGCAGTTGGGGTGTTAGTAAACCAAATACGGAAGGCGATAAACCAGTGTTTTATTAAAAAATATAGCACTAAAACTTGGGGAATCAAGTGTCTTAATCTTATCACTGCCTTGCTTTCCTCCGCTTTATACAATATAGAATCAACAAACTTTCTTAAAGATAATTGATAAATTTATTTACTTTGTCTAATAATGAACAAATCTTATCAAAGTGTTTATTATCATATGTATACAAACCATGATAGAGGTAAATCTATTATTGTTAATTGGAATCATTTGGTGTATTCAAGAAAAGATTGAGTGGTCTTTATTAATCAATAAAATACAATTATGAATGATGCTTTAAATGTTCCAAATGCAAAAGTACCATTTAAACGTACTACTATATATGCAAGACGATAATGACTCTTTGGAAAATAAACCGCTTTTGTAGAGGCGGTTTTCTTACGTCAATAAGTTAGGATTACAGTTTTTTATGATTATTGAATATTGGATTCTTCTATTCACTTAAGTCATGAAAAGTCACCAAATATTTAAAAGATAATTAACAGTTTATATTGATTTGTTCACTAATTAACAATTTGCGTTGATTTAACAATTGTAAGTATCCTATATCTATTTATAATAATAGACGTGAGTTCATTAATGTATTAATATTTATTTTTTGTTGAAAGGATGGTATGTAATATGTCTAATATTCAAGAAAAAGTTGTTATCATTACTGGTGCTTCTAGTGGGATTGGCGAGGCTACTGCAAAGGAACTTGCATCTAGGGGTGCGAAATTGGTTTTAGCAGCTCGCCGTGAAGATCGTTTAAAGAAATTGCAAGAAGAGATTCAAAATAGTGGTGGTCAAGCAATTTATAAGATAACAGATGTCACTTCTCATGAACAAATGGAAGAGCTGGCCGAGTTAACTCTTAAAGAGTTTGGAAAAATAGATGTTTTAGTCAACAATGCAGGAGTCATGCCACATTCGTTTCTTTATAAGAAAAAGGTGGATGATTGGAACAAGATGATAGATGTAAATATCAAAGGCGTACTTTATGCCATTGCTGCTGTTCTTCCAACGATGAGGGAACAAAAATCAGGTCATATTATTAACGTTTCTTCTGTAGCAGGGCACGTTGTAGGAGCTGGTAGTACTGTCTATGCTGGAACGAAGCATGCTGTACGTGCTATTTCGGAAGGTCTTCGTAAAGAAGAGGCTGGAAACAATATTCGTTCCACCATTATCTCACCAGGAGCAGTTGCGACTGAATTAACAAATTCAATTACAGATATGGACCTGAAACCAGGTATCGATAAAATCTATGAAGGTGCGATTGATGCTGATTCAATAGCCCGTGCCATTGCTTTTGCTATTGAACAGCCAGCTGATGTAGCAATTAATGAAATGATCATCCGTCCAACATCACAGGAACGGTAAGACGATTTTAAAAGTAACTTGAACCTAGAATAAAAATAAGGAGGAAATACAATGAAAGATGTTGTACTTTGGACAGGTGCTGGACAGATTGGCATGGCGATAGCTAGAAGAATCGGTTTTAGTAAGAAAATTATTGTGGGTGATAAAAATCTAGATAATGCCAAAGCTATTGCAAAAATTATGGAAGAAGCGGGATTTGATGTGGTACCTGTTGAAACGGACATTAAGAATCTATTTTAAATTTAATTGCAGAAGGTCAGAAATATGGTGAAATCACTGCTCTAATCAATGCAGCTGGCGTATCACCTAGTCAGGCACCTATTGAAACCATTTTGAAGGTGGATTTGTACGGAACGGCAGTATTGCTAGAGGAAGTAGGAAAGGTCATAGCTCCTGGAGGCGTTGGTGTGACAATTTCCAGTCAGTCTGGACACAGAATGCCTCAATTGGGAGTTGAAATTGATGAACAACTAGCAACGACACCAACTGAAGAACTCCTTAGTTTGGAAGTCCTTCAGCCAGAAAATATCAAGGATACGTTGCACGCTTATCAAATGGCGAAACGATGCAATGTTAAGCGTGTTATGTTTGAATCAATACGCTGGGGAGAAAAAGACGCTCGTATCAATTCCATTTCTCCAGGGATTATCGTAACGCCATTGGCTATAGACGAGTTCAATGGTCCAAGAGGAGAGTTCTATAAGAATATGTTTGCCAAGTGCCCTGCCCGACGACCAGGAACAGCTGATGAGGTTGCAAATATGGCTGAGCTGCTGATGATGCCGCAGGGAGCTTTCATCACTGGGGCTGATTTCCTTATTGACGGTGGAGCGACGGCTTCCTTTTTTTACGGTCCACTAAAACCAGAAGAATAATAAAAGGAATCTCAAAATGCTGTCTCAATTAGAAATGAGGCATTTTAGTCCCCAGGTAAATTTCAATCGACCTTTTATTAAGGTGTAAGCTTTTAACCATCACTAGTTGGAGAGCTGAAGAAGGGGTAATGGCATTGGAAAGACCATATATAATTTGTCACATGTTAACTTCATTGGATGGGAAAATCATTGGAGATTACTTGAAAGTGGAACGAGCAGCATATTTTACAGACGAATATGAAAAAATTCATGGGCGGTACGAAAGTAAAGCGTGGATGTGTGGCAGGGTTACCATGGAGGAACACTTTACTTTCGGAAATATATTAGATTTAGCACAAGAAAACATAGAGACGATCCCTAGAATTGATTACGTAGCAAATAAAGATGCTAAAACTTATGTCATAGCAGTAGATCCCTCTGGGAAATTAGGGTGGACTGAAAATTCAATAGAGCCATGGAATGAGTACAGAACGGAGGACCACATAGTACAAGTCCTTACAGAACAAGTATCCGATGCATAATTGGCTCATCTGAAAAAGATAGGAATTTCTTATACTTTTGGCGAAAAAAAACGATTACACTTCAGTCTTGTAGTGGAAAAGCTAAAAAAGTTATTTTCCATCGATAAGTTGATGTTAGAAGGTGGAGGCTTTCTAAATGGCTCCTTTTTAAATGAAGGGTTAATTGATGAATTAAGCCTCGTTTTAGTTCCAATCGTAGATGCTGCATCCAACTCTGTGACGCTATTTGAAACAAGTTCTTATCTAAAAAAACCACAACCAGTTAATTTCTTCTTAAAGGACATTGAAAAATTAGATGATGGTGGTCTATGGATGAAGTATGTAACAAAACATAATTAATCACCTTTTTACTAGCTAAAATTAAAAGAAAGTTGGAATCAAAAAATGAAAAATGAACAATTAAGCAATAGCACAATCTTCTCATTGGGACAAAAAGTTGACGCAAACTTTATCGGCGATGCTTACTTACAAATGGTTTTTACCGATCCTACACCACTTAATGCACCAATCGGGAATGTAACTTTTGCTCCAGGAGCTCGCAATAGTTGGCACTCACACAAAGTTGGGCAAGTTTTGTTAGTTACTGGTGGTGAAGGTTGGTATCAAGAAGAGGGTAAACCAGCTCAACTACTTAAAACAGGTGATGTCGTGAATATTCTCCCGAATGTGAAACATTGGCATGGAGCAACAAAAGACAGTTGGTTTGTACACTTAGCAATGACACCAGGAGAAACTGAATGGTTAGAACCTGTGGATAATGAATGGTATAATAAATTATGAATTGAATTTATATATTAAAAGGAAGCCGATTTCCATATGTGGAGTTCGGCTTTTTTCTATAATTTTGTGAAGGTTTGTATTTAAACTGGAAGGTTAGTATTGGGATAAATAGGACTACATATTAGACATGTCCAATTTGTGTGGTTCCTTTATAATTAACTATTTTGCTTTAATAACCTAAATATAAATTGGGCTTATCTTCTATTCAATGAAACTTCTGATGAAGAAGTCAAGGAAATGGCAAAAAGACTATTAAATGGAGACTTATCCGTAAAAGATTTAAAGAGTATGGATAAAATTAAGGTTCACTTTAGAACTGTAAAGAAAAAACGGAGGAAAGGTTTTATAAATTATAAAGAACTCAATAAGTTTGTAGAGGAATACTTATTACTAGACGATTGAGGAAAACAAAATATACTTATAGGTTACTTTATGGAAGACGTGTATTTAGCAATAAAAAAATGCTGTTTTGGCTATATGATTTTTATGAATAAAAAAAGCCTAAAAGATGCATGTAATGTATAAAAAACTCGCATCTTTTAGGCTCATTATTTTTATTCCTTATTGTGGTAAAGCACCCCATTTTTATGTTTAGTCGGACTCTAGGTCATGGTTTTATTCTTCAATAAGAAGAAAAGAATCGCCACATAACCCCATTTATTCACCTACCAGCCCATCACCATCTCGGTCATCCATATATTTATAGAGCCATGAATCACGGGTAATGGGCATTTTAAAGCCAGCAGCTTTGGCTTCAGCGATCGTAACTTGTCCATTATGATTGGTATCTACCTTACTAACATCTTCATCACTACTTACCGTTTGGTTTGCTGGTACATTGTTTGTTTTCGGTGGCGTACTCTTAGTACCTGTTGTTGCCCCTAAATTTTTGTTCACTTCATCTGGGTTTACATTGTCAAATTCATCTGTAATTGTTCTGCCCTGAATTTTGTATGTGAATTTATAATGGTTCGGAATTTGCGTTTGAGTATTTGGATATTGAATCACTGCTACGAAATCTGTACAACCTCCTGCATCTCGAATCACTTTTTCCATATAAGCTTGGTCGCCGTGCCTATTGAGAGTGCTGTCTTGAGGTGTAATGTTATAGGCATTTGATACTCCCCCAAGCGAGTCAGCAATCACATGTCCTTTATCCAAGGTTGGACTCTCTGTACCAGGAACATTTGCTTCATCAGAGTAATATCTACCTGATGACGTAACATGTTCAGTATTCGAATTTTGAAGTGTTATATTTTTTGCCTCAACACGAATTAACTGACCGTATTCATTTGTAAAAGCCCAATATTCTCTGTCACCAAACCCAACATCAACTCTGACATTTGGCTTTCTATAACCTGACATATCTCCGCCATCTACTTCAATTAGTGTATATTTACTGTAGTCAAAGTCACCATTAACACTTGTTATCGTTGGTGTACTAGTGGCAGGAACACTTGGACTGACTGAACTTTCAGTAGTCGTTTTTTCCGCTTCATCGTCAGGTGTACTTTTTTTGCTTTCAACAGTGGCTGCTTTCTTTTTGCTTACTTCTTGAGTTTTATTTTTTTTGGCATTTTCCTCTTTGCTAGTTGTTTCATTTGATGAACAAGCTGCAAGGAAAACTAATAAAAACGCAATAAATAAGTAGGTTAATTTCTTCATAAATTGTCCCCTTTTTGTAAACATTTGTAGAAATACCAATACTATTATACTGCTAAAATACTTCAAAAAACGAATAAATTTATATTCCCCATATGATAATCCTTAATGTTATTAACCTAGTTATGGTAAAACTCCTTATTCCATTAGACTGCCCCTTTAGTACAACAAGGAAAAAGACCGCTGCAGCGATCATCAACTTTAGCTAATGCACCCCTTAGTTGTAAAACATTATTTAAATATCACCTTTTTAAAATAGACCTTTGGGGAGGACCATAGGATTGTTCTCCCTGAAAATATACTAGTTTATTGGGGATACAAGAAATGATAAATGGCATCCCACACCATATTAATTTCTCTAATGCTTCAGCGAGCAGCAACTCTTTCCCGTCCATATCATAGACAGACAAATTAGAATTTGAAGAGATAAAGAAATCAATGTATTAAGATGGATAATGGGCAAAGCAAATTAATGCATTACAAGAGAAAGAGGGTGTAAATGGATGCTATATTATACATAAGTATTCGATAGATCGTTATGTCTATATTAAAAATGGGGGAGTCTTGAAAACATGGAAAACGTATCATTGCCTATTGGAACGAAAAACGGATGTTTTACTATAATCGGGGGTTTTGAAGAATATCAAGAAAAAGTTACTAAAAAAAGAATTGAAGAGTTAGAACAAGACAAGCAAAAGTTTATAAATGGGGAAAAAAATCCTAATAATAATTTTGAATCTGTAGATACTTTTGATAAATGGATACAAGATTGTAAGTCTCGAAAGAAATACAAATGTCAGTGTAAATGTGGAAGAATAGTTTATTTAAGTGAAAGTGCTTTATTTTTCAAGAAACGGAGAGATTGTGAAGGAATTGGAGAGATAGGAGAACAAAAAAATTGTGCGTTAAAGCAAGAGCGTGAGAAAAAGAGATTAGCTTCATATCCCAGGGTAAAGGATAAAAGCTATGATATTGATTATTCCAATACCATACATGAATCATTAGAGATATTAGAATGTATTAATGAAAATTATGAAGAAGGGTATGTTGTAATTGATAGAAGAAAAAAGAATGGTGTCGAATGTAAAGTATTTAAACTATATAAATGTCGTTGCTATTTGTGCGGCAAAGAATATCAATATAAATCATCAGATTTTGAAATAAAAATTGATGCATACGGACGTAGAGCGACAGAAGGATATTATTGTGATACTTGTTGTGACTGTCATAACATTTCATCATTTCAATGGCGAACTATAAAAATATTGAGAGAACATAATGTGGCATATAGAGTTGAAGTTTCGTTTCAAGACCTATATGGTGTAGGGCATAAGAAATTGTTGCGTTATGATTTTGCTGTTCTCGGTTCAGATGACAGTATTAAATGTCTTATTGAATGTCAAGGTGAACAGCATTATAAGCCTGTAGCTGAGTTCGGTGGTGTTTCACAATATGAGTCTCAATTAAAGAATGACGAATTAAAACGTATTTATGCCAAGTCACATAATATACCTTTATTTGAAATTCCGTATACTTGTAATACATACGAAAAGGAAATAAAATTTCTTAAAACTGCTGGAATTATTTAATCGGTGAGTTTGATTTGAAAGTACATAAGACACTTAGGTGTCTTTTTTTTATATCATCGTCAATTTCCCAGTCACACCTAATTGTTATTTCTTCCACTAACCTGCACGTTAGCTTTATAATTTCCACAAAAATAGCGTTAATCCTTCTTGAATTAACGCTACCCGTTACTTTAAGTGCACTTCTTCACAAACACTAAATTAATCGTGTTTCATAATGCTTTTTAATCTCCATTTAGTCTTTTTATCTCAACCTTTTCCTACACATGATAATTTTTGTATTTATAGACAGACTATAAACAATCTCTATATTAAAGCGTACGTGCAAGGATTGGATGGGTCAATATGAAAAATACAAGACGTTTGAGAGCCTATTTAGGAATTGTTGATACCCCCATTCTCCATTTAAGAGATCCTTATATTATTGCCTTTTGGTCTGTTACATTTCCAGGGTTTGGACATCTGCTGCTTGGCAAGTATTATAGGGGATTTTTATTGGTGTCATGGGAATTTTTCATTAATATATATTCAAAAATAAATACTGCCATGGTGTATTCTTTTATGGGGAATTTTGAATTGGCAAAAGAGGTTCTTAACGTAAGATTATTACATATGTATATTCCTGTTTATCTATTTTGTATTTGGGATTCCTACCGTACAACGGTTGATTTAAACAATGAGTACATTCTCGCGGAAAGAGAAACTGCACCTATTAAAAAAACAACTTTAAAGTCTTATGGGCTTAACTACTTGGATAAGAGAAATCCTTTGATGGCTACCTTTTGGTCGTTGACGGTCCCAAGTGTTGGACAAATTTATCAACATAGAATATTACAAGGTTTTTTCACCTTGCTTTGGGCTATTCTGATTATTTACTATTCCCATTTTGTTGAAGCCATGCACTATTTATATTTAGGTGACATTAAAAAGTCAACAAGTGTATTAAATATACAATGGCTGATGTTTTTTCCTTCTTTCTATTTTTTTACCATCTATGATGCCTATATGAATACGGTTGAACTGAATAAACTTTTTAAAAAAGAACAGAAGGACTATCTAAAGAAACATTTTCAGCCCTCAGATTTCAAAGTAATAAAGGGAAAAAAGGTGACGTAAATGCAAATATATGCCACTTTTGAACACTCTACTTATGTAGAACTAGCCATTACGCATTTACAACAAGTTGGAATTACCGATATTTTTGCGGTTCCACTTGATGAAATCAATGACCATCCTCAAATATTTGATACGATTCATCGTTCTGACGGGGTTTCGTTTATCAATAAAGGGATAGCTTTGTCTGTGGTATTTTCAACCGTTTTATCCAGCAGAGGGTTTTTATGGGAATGGGGTCCTATCATATGGGGGTTGATTGGAGCCGCAGGAGGTTTCTTACTGGGGCTTGCGTTAGATTTAGTTATCTATAAGTTAAAAGAGAAAAAGAAAACAGCGGGCGGAAGAAAAAAAATCAGCTCAGAAATTATTGTCATTATTAACTGTCATGACCAGCAAGACAAAAGTGTTACGGACATATTAACGAAAAACAGAGCATTAGGTCTAGCAATAATAAAACATTAAAAAGGAACGTTCAAATGCCATATCCTTCTGCAAAAGAAATTATCGATATACAAAAGAAACTGTCAGAAATGAGAAATGAACACTGGTACCATCACGATCTATTTACACCTCAATGGTGGTTTCTTTTAATCATAACCATCCTCCCATGGATCGTATGGTGGTTTTTAGTAGATCGAACACGAATCAAACAAATTTGGCTTTATGGAGCGTTAATGACTATACTAATTATTCACCTAGACGATATTGGCTCTTCACTCGGATTGTGGAATTATCCTTATAAGTTAATCGGTTTGATTCCAAGGCTAAATCCAATTGATGCTAGTGTCCTACCTGTTTTACATATGTTAGTTTATCAATATTTTACTAAGTGGAAAGCCTTTTTGATAACCAACATAATAACCGCTTTACTATATTCCTATGTAGCGGAACCTTTCTTTGTTAAAATCCATATTTATCAACTACTTAATTGGAAATACTCCTACTCTTTTCCAGGTTATGTGCTAAAAGCAGTTGTGGTTAAATATATTCTGGAAATTGCGTTATCCTGGAAATCAAAATATAAATCATATACGTAGTATTTTGCAAAATAAAGAGCATCCAAAAGGATGCTTTTTTTGTATCCTTCTTCAACTCCCTCAGTTTGATACGAATATCTCTTGAATGCTCACTTATTCGCAGGATTTCATAACCCTTGTAATTGGATTTACGGGTAATTGAAATGAGTTCAGATCATCTTGGCTTCGTGAAGGCATAGTTAAATAAAGGAGTCAGCCATCACTCCATATTTTACCATATAATGCACATCTCCACGCCGCCCCTGGAGGCTTTCCCTCCCATGTCTCAACGGGTCAATTGCCCTCTCATTCCTTCGTCATGCCTATCCAAGGGGTGGAGGCCAGTTATGCTAAACTGATGGGTCACAGTGCCCTTTTGTTGAAGAAACCTGGTACTCCGTGCATATTTGAAATCCTACGAATAAGACAACATTCAAAATTTAAGATAACTATTTAACTATAAGACTTTTAGTCATACTGCTTTTATGCTGCTAATGGGATTGTTTCTTTTAATTTATTTGCACAGTAAGATTCGTTTCGCTTAGCTATACCTACAAAAATTCTTGCTAATTTACCGACCAACTTCATGATAGACTTCATTTTCTTCATCTTCTTGACCTTCACATTATATGCATGGATAGCTTTAAACTCAGGGTTATTCATCACAAGGCTCATGGTTGCTAGGTAGAGGAAACGCCGTAGTCTAGACCTCCCTCGTTTTGAGAGGACAATCTGCCCTTTCCATTTTCCTGAGCTTGCTTCAGCTAAATGGAGTCCTGCATGGCGTAATAGAGAATTCCCATGAGAAAACCCACTTAGATCTCCAGCCTCTCCTAAAATGCCAGCTAATGAAATTTCACTTATACCTTTAATC
Organism: Bacillus sp. ISL-7; assembly: GCF_018613065.1. The sequence continues at coordinate 71,433 of NZ_JAGGQW010000027.1, forward strand.
ATAAGCAGCTTCCTTGCAAATGGTATTTTATTGAGAACTTCTTTAACTTGTTGTTCAACTCTTTCGAGTTGTTTTATGGCGAGGTCATACTCCTCCAGTAATTGTTCTAAATGGAGCTTATAAGCGTCCAGTGCTTGTCCAGTTCCTATCGAGGATTTTGCTAGATTGATTAGTAATTGAGCCTTTTTGGGTCCTGGTTGTCGCTGCATTAAAGACTTCCATCCCCTCATGACATCTAGAGGCTCAAAGGAAGCTATTTCATTAGGAGTAGGAAACAATCGGAGGGTTGCGATTGCCCCTTTACAAGTAACATCTTTAAATACTTGTCTAAGTTCTGGAAACACAATATCTACCCATCTATGGATCTGATTGGTAGAGCTTACGAGACGTTTAACAATCACGTCACGATTAGAAATTAAAACTCTGAGTTTCTCAAAGGATTCAGATGAAGGGCGAACAAAGGAATAATAGCCGTTTTTCACCATATCAGCGATAACGAGTGCATCTTTTTTATCACTCTTTGACTGAGTGTTATCACGATTCTCCTTGTTTCTCTTTACTAGGTGGGGATTGACTGTTACTACCTCAATTTTTTGTTTAACAAGCCATTTAGATAGGTTTTTCCAGTAGTGGCCAGTAGGTTCCATACCTACTATTGTGGAATCTAAATTTTTTAGTCTTTTTAACTTTTCAATCCAATTTTGCAGTTTAACAAACCCCTCTTCATTATTTACAAATGTAAGGGGATCTCCGACTACAATTCCACGGAAGTTTACAGCTCGAGCAACGTGAAATTGTTGAGCAATGTCTACACCAACAATAAGATGTGTATCGGAAATTCTTTCTATTAGTTGATTTTGTTTGTCTTGCATTTTAAAATTCATAGTAGGGCTTCCTCCTTAAGATTCTGAGTTAGAGTGGTATCTATACTCATATCTTACTGAGGGGCTTTATTTTTTTCAAACCTGATATTTAACGATCTACAGGAATGCTAAACTGCCCAGTTAGTACAATTAGAAAAAGCCACCATTATGGCAGCTGGATCTTAAAGTAAAGCCCCCTATAGTTTAAGTGTAATCGTTCACAATCTTGTTTATAAAATAACAAAAGGCGACCTTTATTTTGAATAATTGCACCTATTTAAGCAAAATTAAATGTTATTTAAGTACAGGAACAGGAAAATCAAAAATCCACCACAGCCCAAATATAATGGGATTCATCCACGCAAAAATTGGCTTTTTGTAATGTATCAATCTTATTGAATAATTTTTTTCTTGTCCACAGCTTAATCCTCCAAAATCGGGATTCATCTCCTACTATATACCATTCCATCAATGACCATTATGGTTCTACCGTCTTCCGTAAATCCACTATGACGGTTCAAATATTCCACGGGAATGATTTCTCCTGTCTTTTCATCGTAAAAAACAGTGAAAGCATCATCGGTCAAAAAATCTCCATTTAAATTTTTATCAACGTTTGGTATGGATTCACGGAAATTAATATTGGTATCAATTTCAAACTTTCCCTCTTCATTGGTACAAAAAGACATTATAAACCCTCCACTCTTCTTTTTTTGTATTTTTTCCATTTTTTCTAGAGTTATCCAAAACTTAATAAAAATTATTATGCTTAAATATGTTGCAAGAATTTTTATACTTTTTATATCAAAGACAATCTTAGTTGGTCTTGCTACAATTAAATTTAATCCTTCTTAAAGTAACCTGCCAGTTAGTGCAGCAAGCATAACTTTCCAAATTTGCATAAATATTAGCATATATACATTTTTTATCGAGTATTGATACTGCAAAGACATACATAAATAAATTGCTTGGAACAGACAAACAAAGGGCTGCATGATTGACCAAGACTATCATACACGCCCTTCCATGTAAAAATGCAAGACTCTAACTGGGAAAAAGTGTCCCAATTTATCAAGCAAAAACTGTGTCATCTCTTTCAAGCGGTCACAATTGTGTAATGAAACGGTTTTTAATGAGGAACAAAACATCTTTGTTATTCAAAATATGGATTCAGTGGAAGGATACAAGATATATTAAGTTGGAAAAATTAGGGAAATTTATATAAGAGTATTGGTTCAAGCAAAACCGATGCTCTTTTTTTTAACTAAAATTTTTTTGTGAACGTTAACACACATTTAGGAAGTAATTCTAACTGTAATGAGCAAAATAAAATGGATAAATTGAAAATGCTATATTAGGTAATTTAATTTCATTAGAGGATGAATTAAGGTTTAAAAAACAGGAGGTACAACATGCTAATGATTAGGAAAGTTGTTGTAACAACACTGTTAATGGTTTTTATATTGAACGGAATGGTAACAACAAAGGACGGTAATGCAAAGGCGTTAGTCCCGCAAATTAAGGGAGAATTTGGAGTCGCAATTGATGTCAATACTGGCGAGATTTTATACAACAAAAATGTAAATTCAAAAGCCAATCCTGCGAGTATGACTAAAGTGTTGACGGCCATTATTTTAGATGAACAAATGAAAGATGGGGAAATGTTAACAGCCAGTTTAAATGCTGCAAATCAGGAATGCGTCTGTTTTGGGCTTGCTGTATCAGAGAGGATTTCTAAAGAAGATGCAATGAAAGCCTTATTATTGTTAAGTGCCAATGATGTGGCTGTTGCAATTGCTGAAAACGTAGCTGGAAGCGAAGAGAAATTTGCCAAACTTATGAATCAGAAGGTAAAAAAATTGAGGCTTAAAAACACCCATTTTGTTACTGCAAGTGGGCTGACCGACCCTGAACATTATACAACCCCTTATGATATGGCCCTCATCGCAAAAGAAGCGTTGAAACACCCAAAAGTTTTAGAAGACATGTCAACACAAGCAGCATTCATTAAAACGAGCATACAAGAAAAAAACATCATAAATCGAAATATAAAACGATGTAGGACGAACGTCATTGCTAGTAAAACAGGGTATACAGAAGCAGCTCAATATACACTTGTACAATATTTAATGAAGGACAATAAAGAGATCATTTGTGTTGTGATGAAGTCCGATGAAAAGTCCCGATTCAACGATATTCAAACCATGGCAAACTATTCTTTTGCTCATATGAAAAAGCCAGAAATTACTCCTGAAGTCATTGAGTGGAAATAAGTTTTCTTAATCGATCACAAAATTTTGCTCGTTTTCTTCACTCCTATCTCCCATATTAACTTTTAAATTGAATATAAATTTCATATTTTGGCTGGAAAACAATATCTCACATTTTGAAATCAAAAATGTATAAAGGTAAATTAAAAAAGGAGGAATTTCCTCCTTTCCTTCATCAAACATATAATCCAGTTGAAATTGGAACATCGATCCTATCCCTAGCTACACAAGTAGCGTTATGAATTAGGTAACACTCCACATAATGACTTCCTTTAAAGGACGCTCTTTCGATTTTTTCTGGTCCGCCTTTTACAATTTCGCCACGTAATTCGTTCCTTTTAATAGCTTCTTCGCCACGATTTCTCACCTTCCAATATATGTGGTAAGCAAGGTCCTTATCGGCTAATTCATTTTTTGTAATGAAAAATGATAACTGTTTATTAACCAACAACGGTTTTCCTTGTCGTAAGAATGTCCTTAACAAAGCTTCTCTAAAACCGTTTTGTTTCACTTCGCAATCAATAGTAAGCCCAAACCTTATATCGACAGGGAACATATCCTCAATAAACTGTTCTTTATCTGCATATGAAGACATAATAAAGCGAGCTTCCTCCGATTTCTGTACGGTTTCAGGAATTGGGAAGCTTTTACCAAATAAGTCCTGCAATGCTTCATATATGCCGTCACTTTCTTCATTTAAATCTTTCAGTTTATTATAGGTCTTGTTTGCCTTTGAAACAAAAGCTCCACCTTTGTTGTAAACCTGTTGATTGCTGCCTAAAGCATTCCAATATTTTTGGTCCTTATTTAAATCTTTTAGGTAAGCAAACAAATCTTTTAAAAGGGACAAATATTCATCAAAGGTTGTAGTTTCATATTTTGGATATTTTTGAAAGATGTTAACCTTCATTCCCATATTAATCGAATGTTCCTTTTTTTACGTTTATTCTAATTTCTGGTATTCCATATTGTTAATCATATATATTGGTGCTTTGTTTTTAAACATAAATCATACCCACTATTAACTATTCATCATTTATGTAATTATTTTTTCTATTTATACCCTTATTGTTACTCTTATTTTATTTTTAAATGGTTATTATCTAAAAGTGTTAAGCCCCTTGTATAAAATCCACTTTGATTTTAATAGATGAAGCAGATTGTTAAAGCATGACACAAGAAGCCATGGCTTCTTGTGTGTGCTGGCCTCGCACCGAGGCTATGTCCCCCTAAAAAAACAAAATTATTTAAATATTATTGTTAAATCTATTTATCCTAATGTATATCCTATCACCTAAAAATAGAAAGTATATTTATGTACACACTTAGTTTTTTTAATCATTTTTGATACTGTATAAAGTTAATAAACCCCTTAAAATGATTATGTACACTGTCATTTTTTCTTTAAAAATGATTAATAAGTTGAAAAATCAATGTTTTCTTACATACTCCCATGTGAATTATGTACGGCAGAAATTATGTACAATATCATTAGGATATGATTCCTGGTATGATAATGTCCGCTATTCGCTCGACCTGCCTTGGAGCGACGAAACAACCCATTACGGCGCACAGATTTCCGCACTCACCGCCTCACCGACCAGAGACTTTGATGCCGGATCGGTCAAGGTACTCGTGCAGCCCGGAATAAAAAAAGGTGACAAGCCGATCGTGAAAATAACCCCGAAGACAAATTATCTAAAAATAAACAACCACGCGGTAACCGTTCCGGAGGATGGTAAAAAGGATATCACCATCGAACGGGAACATTCGAGGAACATCATAACAATCGAAGGAACCATCCCAACAAAGGCAAAAACAGAAAAGGAATGGATTGGTGTCTGGGAACCCACTCGATATGCCGTGTCCCTTTTGCACCAATCCTTTACAGAACACGGGATACAGGTGACAGGAAAACTAAAAACAGGATTGGTGCCTGACACCGCAAGAATTTTAACGACACATCAATCGATGCCGTTATCTGAGCTGCTGGTTCCGTTTATGAAACTGAGCAATAACGTCCATGCTGAAATATTAATTAAGGAAATGGGCCGGGTCGTAAAAGGGGAAGGAAGCTGGGAAAAGGGACTAAGCGTTTTAAAAAATGAGATTACAAAATACGGGGTTAACCCCAACACATTGGTGCTAAGAGATGGTTCGGGCGTTTCCCATGTCGACCTGATACCAGCCAACCAGCTGACGCAGCTGTTATTTGCCGTCCGAAAGGAAAAGTGGTTTCCTAGTTATCTTCACTCATTACCTGTCGCCGGTGAAAGTGAAAAGATGGTCGGCGGAACTTTAAGAAATCGGATGAAGGATTCTTTGGTTCGAGGAAAAGTTTACGCAAAAACAGGGACCATTTCAACGGTGAGTTCAATATCAGGCTACGTGAAAACAAAAAGTGGACAAACCTTAATTTTTTCAATCCTTCTAAATAACTTAATGGAAGATTCAAAAGGAAAAAAGGTGGAGGATAAGCTGATTACTATTTTAGCCAATCAATAGGAACAACCCACAAAGAGGAAATTGTACTGCTCAAACACAAATAAGGAAATTAATTTCTTGAAAATTTAAAGTATTGATTTTACTATTATTATAATGAATAAATAATAAAAAAGAGCTATACCATGGGATTCAAATCGATTACACGGTTGATTAATCATAAAGTTCTCCTGCTTTGGAGAAATTTAATTTTCGGAAAAAAAACAAGCATACCGCTCAGGCATGCTCGTTGTATTAGGCTAATTTTTCTTAAAATTCAAACTCGCTTAATTGGTCCATATGAGAGGCAATCATCGCAATTATGGTGGTTGCTTCTTCTTTACTAAAAATGAAATGGGACTCATCCTTGATTAATTCATCGTCCGTCGTCCAAATCCGATTAACGCGCTTGAGAACACCGTCTCCAGTAGCTTGCACCAATCCAAATTGATAGGTTACTTCGACTTCGTCTTCATGTTTGAAGGCCGTTACTTCAGGGGTGGACCAATCAACATCAATTTCCTCAAAGATGTCGTCACTATTGACTTGTTCGGCTTCGTAATACTCTTCATCCTCATCATCTTCCACATAAACAGTTTCGACCTCATCATCATCATCAAAGACCTCGCTGGTCTGAAGATAGACCCCATCATCTGTATAGTGATCATCGCCGTTCATGTAATCATGAAGACTGGCGTGAACTTCCTCGATAAGGTCTTCTATGTCTGAAAGGATGACCTTCGCCGTATGCCCGCTGTCAACATCGAATGTATCGATGTAAAATTCTTCGTTTTGCGGATCAAAGAACAGTGAGCAAAAATAATCTCTCTCCAGTTCTTCGGTATCAACATCTGCGGTATCGACATAAAACTCAATCCTTGGATGTTTGGCAGCTCTTTCAACTGTCATTTGGCCAACCTGATCGTATTCTTCACAAATAGATTCCAGGTGTTCTTGCAGTTCTCCACAAACTCTGTCAAACCATTCTAACGACATCAAACATCCCATCCTTTCAAAGTTAATCGAGGTTATTATTACCAACTTTGAAAAAAATATGTTTTTTCAATTATATTGAAGGAATAACAAATATGAAACTAGAACAGAGTGAATAGGTAGATAATTATTATTTTTCTTTTAGAAAGTTGGAGGTTCCCATGCAAGCCTTAATAAGCGAACTTAACCAAATCTGCAGTAAATTTCCTTATAAAGAAAAAGTCGTGATCGTTGATTCTCATTCAATTGGGGAACAAATCAATGAGGCATTTGTTAAGGAAGGACATCAAGCAATTAATCTTAAGTATAAAACAGTAATCGACCTTGCCCAAACTCTTGTTGACTTGAATTCAGAGCAACCGCAAAATAGCTTAGATCATACAGTTGGTGTTCATTTTACCTACAATCTCCTTAAAGAGCTGAAGAACCAAGATAAGTTCCGATACTTTGCAGGAATGGAAATTACGCCAGCCTTTAGTCATGCCATTTTTACAACCATCCAAACATTACATTTAGCTGGCTATACAAAGGACACGTTGAAAAAGAATGCATTTATCAATCCAGACAAAGCGAAGGATTTTTATGAGATCCTTGCTGAATATGAAAATAAGTTAATTTCTGAGCAATTTACCGACAAGGCCGGATTGTTAAATAAGGCACTTGAAACGGCTCAAATAAATGAAAAGGTAGTATTTATTTTACAATCAGGTGTAACCCTATCGCATTTAGAAGACCAATTCCTGAGAAAGATTATCCCTGAGACAGTCTATAAACTGCCGCTTGCACCCGTTTTGGGGGTCAATACTCCTGAGCGGTCAAGCCTTAGTTCCATTCATGGGGGCCCCCCGACTCCGCTTAGCTATCTCTATCAACAGGAAGAAACTAGGGGTGAGCCAAACTTAGTAGTCTTTACTGCTAAAACAGAAGAAATGGAAGTGAAACAAATCCTAGAGAAGATTAAGGTCGCAAAATCTCCTCTAGATAAGAATGTTGTTTATTATACAGATGCTGATGCATACATAACTCAATTTTATCACTTGTCACAAAAGATGGACCTCCCGATGACCTTTGGCGAAGGACTTCCGGTTTCTTTCAGCCGCCCTGGTCGGTTAGTTTCAGGGCTTGTAGGGTGGATTCAGTCAAATTATAGTGTCCCAGTTTTTCTGGACATGTTCAATGAGGGCTTGCTTGAACTGGGTAAAAAAGTTCCTTTCATTGAGAGTGGATTTGTTGGACTTGATGAAGTGGTGGTTTCAAAATCAAAAATTTCCAGAGTGCTCAGGGATCTTCAAATTGGCTGGTCTCAAGAACGATATTTAAAACTTCTTTCTAAGGAATTTGGTCGATTAAGTTTGAAGTGCGTCGATCATGAAGATGACCCTTATTTTGAAAATCCTGCAAAAGAGATGTTATGGATTTGGTTGAGTTTTGAAGAAATTTTTAAGAAGCTTCCACCATTAGAGCCAACTATGAACTATAAAAAATGTTTAACCGGAATCGCCTATGTACTCAAAAATAATTGTAAAACAAATTCAGCTTTTGATGAGATCGCAAAATCCACCTTATTGGAAGAAATCCAAAAACTGCTCCCTTATGCGGATGAAAAGTTACCTAGTTATGATGTCTTTGAAAAGATAAAGGACCTACTGCTTTCTGTCCGTATAAATCAATCGCGGCCAAAACCAGGTCACCTCCATGTTTCAACTTTTAAGAGTGGAATATACAATAGTCGACCAAATGTATTTTTCGTTGGACTTGATAACAAGAAGTTTCCTGGTAACGTAAGTGAAGATCCGCTCTTGCTCGATGCAGAGAGGATTCAGTTAGGGAACGGCCTGCGATTACTTCGTGAAAAGGGTCAAGAGAACTTGTATACGCTGCTACAAGTTTTGGCAAATTCAAATGGTCATGTCACGGTCAGTTACTGCCATTTCGATATGAACGAAAACCGTGTCGTTAACCCGGCATTTGTTGTCTTGCAATGCTACCGCTTAATCACAGGCAATATAGATGCCGAATTTAAATCGTTAAAGTCACTGCCGTCATCAATCATCGCTACTGATATTTTTGAAGATAAAGACTACTGGAATGAAAAATTAACAAATGATAGTTCACATCAGCTAAATGAAGGGATTCTAACCCATTTTAATAATGTTAAACAGGGAATCGCTGCCGAAACCGCACGAAATACCGGGAATTTCTCTGAATATGATGGACTGGTTCAAATTGATGACGCGCAATATGACCCACGTCTCAATCAGGAGAAAACGCTGAGTGCGGGCAAGCTCGAAACACTTGCAAAATGTCCGTATTCCTATTTTTTGAGAGAAGTGTTAAAAGTTAGGCCTGTCGATGACTTTTCGTTTGACGCAAACAAATGGATGGATGCGGCTACCCGTGGAAGCTTGCTGCATAGTATTTTTGAAAACTTTTATAAAAAATTACAGCAAGATCATGCCAAGCCTTCGTACGAGAAACATATGGAGCTGATTATATCAATTGCTCAAAACTTAATGGAACAGAAAAAGGAAGTTCTCCCGCCTCCAAATGAAAGAGTCTATCAACGTGAGAGGAGTGACATCTTAGCTTGCTGTGAGATATTTCTAAAAGAGGAAGTGCTTCATAGCGAAAATTACGAACCGCTTTATTTCGAATATTCCTTTGGGATTGGTGAAAAGGAACCAGCGATTATTACTCTTCCATCAGGAGAAGTAAAAATTTCAGGGATTATTGACCGTGTGGACCAATCCAAGGAAGGTAAATATCACATTATCGATTATAAAACGGGGAGCACGTACGGTTATGCGAAAAATGCAGCCTTCAAAGGCGGTCGACAGCTTCAGCACATGATTTATGCTTTGGCCATCGAACATCATTTAAACCTTGGCGAGGGTGCAGTCGAGGAGAGCTCCTATTATTTTCCGACCCCAAAAGGATTGGCACAGAGGTTTACGAGGAAGCAGGACCGTACACTTAGAACAAATGGTATAGATATTTTGGAAAAACTGATTGATACGGTCAAGCATGGTCATTTTGAAATGACTGATGATGTGAATGATTGCAAATTCTGTGAATATAAGCTTGTTTGCCGCCGCCATTTTTATAATAAAGAAAGCCTTGAAATGAAGCAGTCGAATCAAAAGTTAAAGGGGGTTAGAGCATATGACTAAGGAAATTTTCGATCAAGCTGCCCGGGATAAAATTAAATCACAACTTAAGAGGAATTTTTTAGTTGAAGCAGGTGCTGGTTCTGGTAAAACGACGAGCTTAGTCGATCGTATGGTCAACCTCATTTATACAGGGACAGCAGAAATTCATGAAATTGTTGCGATCACTTTTACACGAAAGGCCGCTGATGAGTTAAAGGTCCGTTTTCAAGCAAAATTAGAGGAAGCGTGGAAAAAAGAAATGGACCTTGATATCGAGTTTCGTTTAGGTGAGGCATTGCAAAATATTGAGCGCTGCTTTTTAGGAACGGTCCATGCCTATTGTGCCAAACTGCTCCGAGAGCGTCCGATTGAAGCAAATTTAGATTTAACCTTTAAAGAGCTTGATGAGTCGGATGATTTAGATATTTTAGAAGAAGCGTGGCAACTTCATTTACAAAATTTAATCAATGAAGAACCGCATCACTTTGAACTCATTGGAGAATTAGGTATATCCGTTGACAACCTGTTTCCCTGGTTAAAGAGGCTAAAGGAATATTCCGATGTGGATTGGGTGACGGAAAGTGTCCCGAAACCAGTATTGCAGCCAGAATACCAATCATTTATGCTCCTAATTAAAGAAGCAAAACGATGCGTTCCTGAGGAGGAACCACCGAAGGGGTATGATAGTTTACAAAAAGCGATTTTAACGGCTGTCCAAAAGGAAAAATTCATCAATCCTTCGAAGGAAAAGGACATCATTAGTATTTTTGAATTATTTGATAAGAACTTAAAGCCAACCTATAATCGCTGGACAGCCAAGGAAGATGCAAAATTTTATGAAGAGAAAATTACAGCAGTGTTTGAAGTATCCATCAAACCGCTTATACAAGCTTGGAAAGAATATTGTCATCCCATTATTATCGATTTTTTACAAGATGCTGTCCGAACCTACGAGCAAATGAAGAAAGAGAGATCACTACTAAATTTTCAAGATTTAATGATCCATACATCAAAGTTGCTTAAAGGTAATCCAGAAGTTCGCGCCTATTTCCAAGCGAAATATCGCTATTTACTCGTCGATGAGTTTCAGGATACCGACCCGATTCAGGCGGAGATCATGTTTTATTTAACGAGTGATGACATTAATGAAAAAATCTGGACAAAATGCAAACCGATATCAGGCTCACTCTTCGTTGTTGGTGATCCCAAACAAGCTATTTACCGTTTTCGACGCGCCGATATTGATACATACAATCGTGTCAAACAGTTAATCGAGGAGCATGGAGGAGAAGTGCTGCAGCTGACGACAAATTTTCGGACACTTGACACTGTTACTAAGAAATTAAATAAAGTGTTTGAAAAGCATTTACCTGAAGTGGAATCCGATTACCAAGCTGCCTACCACCCGTTAATAGCCTTTCATGAGGACAAAGGCGAGGGCTTTACAGGTGTGAAGCGTTTATCCGTTCCTGCCGATTATAAAAAGAAGGAAGAAGTCATATTAATCGATGCTGAGAACATCGCACTGACCATTCAAAATCTCATCGAGCAAGGCCATAATGCCAAGGATTTCATGGTACTGACCAGGTATACCGATGGCGTTGCTTCCTATGCGAAAACGATTGAGGCCATGGGGATTCCTGTTAGTATCAGTGGTGAAGTTATCCTTGGTGAAACAAGAGAGTTCCAAGATTTATGGATTCTGTTAAAATCATTCTTGGACCCAACCGATGAAGTTGGCTTCGTTGCTGTGTTACGCGGGATTTTCTTCGGTATCAGTGATCAAGAACTATATAAATGGAAACAAGCTGGTGGAATATTTTCCATTTACGCCCAAATACCGGCTGAAATTCCGAAAGTGCTAAAAGATAAATTTGAAATAACATGGGATAAATTACAGCGATGTCAAAAGCTAATTCGGACGCTGTCGCCAACAGCTGCAATTGAAAAAATCATCGAAGAGGTCGGTTTCTATCCATTACTTTTGAAAAATGGCCGGAATAAACGAACGTATAAGAGTCTGCTTCAAATGCTAGAAGCTCTCCGTAAACAGGAGACGACTGGTAATACAACATATAAACAAGTAATCGAAGCACTGACCGAGCTGATTTTTGAAAAAACAGTGGTTGCAAACCTTGAAGAAGACGCAGATGCGGTTCGGATTATGAATATTCATAAAGCAAAAGGACTAGAGGCACCAATTGTCTTTTTGGCACATCCAGTCAAGTCAGTCAGTCCTGAATCCTTTTTATCACAGCATATTAAACGTGAGGACTATACCTCTAAAGGGTACTTTACGTTTACAGTGAAGAATGGCTTTGCGGAAAAAGAAATTGCGATTCCACTTGAATGGGAGACACATAAGACAGAAGAGTTAATGTACCTTACCGAAGAAGAACAGCGGATTATTTATGTCGCGGCAACTCGTGCCGAAAAAGCACTAATCATCAGTTCTCACACTGATAATAAGAAAAACCCTTGGAATATCCTTTTTGAAATGGAAAACATCGAGGAAATGGAAGTACCTGAAATAGAAGTGTTTGAAATTAACTTAAAGCCAAAGGAGCTTACCTTATCCGAATTTAAGGCGAAAACCGTGAGTAAAAACGCCTGGCTTGACCAAAGTAAAATGAAAACTTTTGAACATTGGTCGCCAACAAAAGACAAAGATTATTCAGAGTTAATCACGATTGAACGAGAATCGGGTGGTGGAAAAGATTGGGGAACGCTGATTCATGATGTCTTTGAAAAAGCTGTTCAGGGCCATGAACTTTCTAATTATATAAAGGTTGCCTTAAACAAATTTAAGCTTCCTATCGAAAGAGAGGAAGAAGTAAAGTCTTATCTGCAAAACTTGCGAAAATCACTCCTTTGGGATGAGTTAGTGACAGCGGAAGAAGTACTGACAGAAGTTCCCTTTACATTAAAAGTTGAAAAGGGCCATACTCTTTATTCGTTAATCACTAAAAATCCTGAAGATATCCAGCCCTTCTACGTCAAAGGAACGATTGATCTTATCTACAAAAAAAATAGCTCATGGAACATCGTTGATTATAAAACAGACCGAGCAAAACAGGTCGAAGACTACGAAAAGCTCCAAGCATTCTATAACAGCCAATTATCCTTTTATAAACAGGCTTGGGAGGAATTAACCAAAGAATCCGTGAACAAAGAATTACTTTACTTCATTGAACCAAACCAATTAAGGGCACTTTAGGAAAAAAAGAAAATTCCACAGGTTTCAAGCTTGTGGAATTTTCTTTAGCGAGCTAGATATTAACTAGGCTATTTAACAAGAACTTTGGTATTTTTAAATTCTTCTTCAGCTACTTTTTTGACTCGCTCGCAAAATTGAACAACTATTTTATCACTGGCAAAAACTAAAAATAACTTGAGAAATGCCTTTAAAGGTCGGTTTGTGCAGGTGTATTTAAAAAGAGTTTTCTGCTCATCGATTGTCGTTAATTCATACAAAGCGGTGATTTCAAACATCTTGGCCAGCGTAAAGCCCACTTTTAATCTCCGTTTATCATGAATATTCACATATTCTAAGGTCTCAACATCATACTCCTCGATTCGTTTACCTTCCCTATATTTTTGACGGTAGATAGTGCCGATACCTTCATTAGTCACTTTTACAGGTTGATGATCAACGACTTGCGGCATAATTTTTTGCATATCCGCTAGTGATCCATTTAACAATCCCCAAACCTGATCGATGGGAGCATTAATTTCAATTTCCTTCATCCATTCTTTCAACAATATCACCTCGTGCTATTTTTTGAATAGTTTAATCAATATTCTCCATTTCACGAGAAAAATCCTTTACTCTACACTGGGTTAATTTTACTTTCATTGCAAGTAAATTCAACCAATTTATCATGAGCAACTATGAATAGATTTCTCTGACCTTGTGTTACTATAAAAGTTAACCGAAGAAAACGAGGTGTCTATATGAAAATTGAAGTTTGGTCAGATTATGTATGTCCGTTTTGTTATATTGGGAAACGCCGATTAGAAGTGGCGTTAGATCAATTTCCACATAGGGATCAGGTAGAAGTTGAATTCAAAAGCTTTGAACTTGACCCAAATTCTCCAAAAAATATTGGTCAGAACATCCATGAAGTATTAGCAAAAAAATATGGAATGAGTGTTGAAAAAGCGAAGAAAGCAAATCAAGGGGTGGGGCAGCAGGCAGCCACTGTTGGGTTGAAATTTAATTTTGATGAGATGAAGCCAACAAATACGTTTGATGCTCATCGCTTGGCTAAATTTGCAAAAACACAAGGGAAGGAAGCCGCCGTCTCAGAAATGCTGCTGCATGCCTACTTTACAGAGTCGAAGCATATTGGAGATATTGAAACATTGACAGACCTTGCTGAAGCGGCAGGATTAAATCGCCAGGAAGTATTGCAAGTCCTTAATGATAAGGAAGCCTATGCAACTGATGTTCGTCAAGATGAATCCCTTGCACAGCAGTATGGTGTTCGCGGTGTTCCATATTTTGTCATTAATCAAAAATATGCCATTTCTGGTGCACAACCGACGGAAACTTTCATGGGGGCACTACAAAAAGTTTGGGAGGAAGAGTCTCCAACACCAGTGCTGAAGGATCTTTCCACCGAAGACGATGTTAGCTGTGCAGATGGCAGCTGTGCAATCCCTGAAAAAAAGTAGATGTTGACTATAACAAAAGACGGGGAAGGAAACTAAGTTTCCATCCCCTCTTGTTTTTAAACCTATTAGCGTCTGCGGACTCGTAAATTCCACATATTTCCGTCTTTCCAACATCTATTTATTCGAGTATTGCTACGTGAGTTGTACCGCCACCCTGACCATTTACAGCATCTTGAAGTTCTTCTCCTTGAAGTATTTCTTCTGGATGTATTTCTCCTTGAAGTATTTCTTCTGGATGTATTGCGGTTTCCGGATGTATTACGTCTAGAGGTGTTCCGGCGTGATGTCATCCGACGCCCGGATGTTCCTCGTCTGGATGTTCTTCTGCGTGTGGTGCCACGATTTTGACCTGGGTCACGGAACATAAAGTCTCCGAAACCACCGCGTCTTACTTCATCTGCAGCTCTTTGAATATCTTCAGCTGAAAAATCACTCATATTATTTTTGCACCTCCTTTAAGCTTGAAAAGGGAGTACTAAACTATTTGTCCAATAAACTCACTCTTCTCTTATCAAAATACGTATCGTCAGAAACAATGGAATGAGCCAAAAGCCTAAAATAAGAAAAAATGCTAATCAAACGTGACCAGCATCCATTTTCCTTCATACCAATAAAGGAAGGAGGAATTAAAAAATGGACGAGGCTGCGAAAATACCGGAATACAAGCTTTTTATTAGGCCGAATGACCTTCGGGAACTCAGAAGAGACATTTGGATTGATGAACCGATTCCTGCTCAGTTAACGATTGAAGGGAAAAGACTCGAGATTGATGTGGCCTATCGAGGATCACATATCCGCGATTTTCCGAAAAAATCATATCAGGTTTCCTTCTATAAACCCAAAAAATTCAGAGGTTCAAATCATATTCATTTAAACGCAGAATATAAGGATCCTTCATTGATCCGAAATAAGCTGTCGTTTGATTTCTTTGCGGAGCTTGGGGTTTTATCACCACTATCGCGCCATATCTTTTTAATCCAAAATGGAAAAGCAGAGGGGGTCTATTTGGAAATCGAATCAGTAGATGAGAATTTTTTGAAAAGAAGAAACCTTTCAAACGGAAGCATTTTTTATGCGGTCGATGGTGATGCAAACTTTTCGCTGATGAGCGATTTAGATAAGGAGACCAAAAAATCACTAGAGTTAGGGTATGAAAGAAAGGTAGGGAGACCTGAAGATGACTATTTCTTAAAGGAATTAATATTTAATATCAATACGATTGCGAATAATGAATTCGAGAAGGAAATTCAAAAATTTGTAGATATTGATAAATATCTCCGCTGGATGGCTGGAATTATTTTTACTTCAAATTATGATGGTTTCGTTCATAACTATGCGCTTTACAGGAATGGTGAAACGCGCCTTTTTGAAATCATTCCTTGGGATTATGATGCGACATGGGGCAGGGATGTTAATGGAAAGATTATGGAGCCCGATTATGTACCGATTGATGGGTTTAATACATTAACCGCCCGTATATTAAATGTAGATACCTTTCGAAAACAATATCGAATGCTACTTGAAGACATGATGAAACAGCAATTTACAGTAGAAAATATGATTCCGAAGGTGGAAAAAATGACACAATCGATTCGTCCATTTGTCAAACAGGATCCATATAAAAAACACGATATAAATATATTTGACCAGGAATTATCGGTAATTACGAAGTATATTGAGGAAAGAAGAAAGTACTTATATAGGAAGTTAGCAATACTAGATTAAAAAAACCACCCAAATTCGGATGGTCTAAAGGCTTAGATAATAGTTTCATGAATAAAATTACTATGACTGATCTCAGTTAGTAATATATGAATAAAGTCAGTGCAAAGTTCTAGACGGATGGCTTCGTGGTAGGCATCAATGAAAACTAATCGCTATGGGAAGATAAGGAGAGTGGGAAGGAATGCTACGGAAGGTAATTATGGTTACAGATAATGAAGAAAGTGTGAAAAATGCGGTAAGAGAAATCTTAAAAGCCAAAAATAAAGGTCATGAATATGCGCTTGATTTAACAAGAATTAAAGATAGGGAACGAAAAACAGCGATTATGAAAAGGTTGACGAGGTTTTAATCAACTAATTTAGTAGAAACATAAAATTGTAAACCGGTACCTGTTGAAGAGTTTTTAAAAAAATTAATCAAGCAAATTTGAACATATGTGAAATGCATATGTTCAAATTTGCTTTTTTTGAAAGCGATAGAATCAGGTGTCCAAGTCGAAACAAACGAATATCACTTAAAATCAGCCCATTTTTTCATTTTATTCAGATTGTCCATATCCACTTTGACTAAATTCCATATAATTACAAGAAAACTATTTTTATCTGGAATTGAGGTGCTTAAGTGAGTAAAAATGTGCTTGTGATTGCCGCTCACCCTGATGATGAAATTCTTGGGAGCGGCGGAACGATAAAGAAGTTAATTAATCTTGGCTATAAGGTAATTTCAGTTATTGCTGCAAAAGGACGGAAGGAAGAGGAAGATCGCATTCGGCCATTAATGCTGGAGGCAAACAGACACTTAGGAGTGGAAGAGGTGTTATTTTTGGAATTCCCCAATTTATTATTGGAAACCATACCTCTTCATGAAATCAACAAATCTATCGAAGGACTTTTGGATAAGTATGCGCCTACAAAGATTTTCACGCATCATTATGGTGACACCAACAGAGACCATCAAATTTTGTTTCAGGCAGTGTTAACAGCAGCTCGGCCGTTGCCTGGAAAAGAGCCGGTTGAAATTATTTGTTTCGAAACTGTTTCTTCCAGTGAGTGGAGCCAGCACACGAATGATAAAGAATTTAAACCTAATTATTTTGTGGATATTACAGATACCATCGACGATAAGCTCAAATCTCTTCACCATTATGATGTAGAAATGAGACCATTCCCACATCCTCGTTCCTATGATGGAGTAGAATATTTAGCTAGGGTAAGGGGAATGACCGTGGGGGTAGAATATGCTGAAGCATTTGAAATCATAAGGAGGGTGTGGAAGTGAAAGATGAACTACAAAATGACCAACCATTTCTGCCGACCCTTTTTCCTTACTTAATCTTTGCTATGGACCAATATTATGGGGTAAATGAGACTTATGAAGTAGAAAATGTATTAGAATGGGAGCAATTCGAATGGGAGCAATTCGAATCAGCAGAAATTCAAAACAAAAAAATGAAGATATTAATCACAACGTTTTGGGAATATCCATTTATCGGTGGTCTACAGAACTATATCACTGCACTTAAAACCGGCTTGGAAAATTTAGGACATAGTGTCCATGTTATTGCACCAAACCATTTTCCTGCCGATGAAATGAAGGCATTACGCGATAGTTGTTCTGAGAAATTCTCACAATTTTTTATCAATCGGTATGGCAGCTGTAATCCAAAAATACTACACAATATCAGCAAACTATACAGCTATTATTTGATGCTAGAAGATATTGATCTGTCGGAATACGATATTATTCACGCACAAGATCGCTATACTGCTAATGTAATAGGATTACTTAACCAATCCCATCAAAAACCTCTTCTATTCACACCGCATGGATTTATGACCCAAAACAGATTAAAGTTTAACTTGATGGAAAAAGGTTCGGTTGAGGAAATCTATTTTTCAGCCATTGATAAACAAGCAATTAAAAATGCCAACCAATTAATCATCCTTTGTGATGTCTTTCGCCCGTTCCTAATAAATATAGGCGCTGAAGAAGATAAAATGACCACTGTGTATACTGGGATTGATTTAGAGGAATGGAATATTCAGAAGAAAGTTAAGAATAGCCAAAGCAAAACTGTAATTACCTGTATCTCACGTCTTCGGCCCCGCAAAGGACATAAGTATTTATTTAAAGCTCTTGCCCTGATTAAAGACAAGTTGAAAAATGTAGAAGTACGGATTGTAGGCGATGGTGAGATGAGAATGAAGCTCGAAAAGAAGGTTAGTGAGTTGAAATTAAAAAACGTATCCTTTTTAGGAAGCAGAGAAGACGTACCTAAATTATTAAGCGAATCAGACATTTTTGTTCTTCCAACTACAAGTGATACGTTGCCCATCTCAATAATCGAGGCAATGTTTACCAATCAAGCAATTCTAACGACCAATTGTGGCGGCATTCCGGAAATCATTAAGGATAACTATTCAGGATTTATAGTTGAACCAGCTAACCCACAACAACTTGCCGAAAAGTTATTGCTCCTATTACGAAAAAAATCAATTAGAAAAGAATTCGCGGACAATGCTCAGGCATTTGCACAACAACATTTAACCGTTAGTACCATGGTTCAAAAGATTGAAGGCATTTATCGATCATTATTATGAAAGGAGGAAAAAAGTATGCAACATGATGTTCCTGCCGTTGTCCTTGATCTAAGTGCGACTGGAATTGGTATTGTGAGGAGTTTAGCGAAAAAAGGGATTAAGGTATATGCGTTTGATACGAGAGGGAAATATGAAATCGGTAAAACACGGTTTGCCACCTGTGGAATTTGCCCAAATCCAGTTAGTGAAGGAGCTGCATTAATTCTATTTCTTACCAGATTAGCCCAAAAGTTTGGCCAAAAGGCTGTCCTGTATGCGGGGTCTGATGACTTTGTACAGTTTATTTCAAAAAACAGATTTGTTCTTTCACACTATTATCGATTTCTATTACCTAAACACACACTAGTTGAAGCCGTATTAGATAAAAGATTAACGTATGAATTGGCCCTGAAATCAAATGTGCCATGCCCCAAAACCTTCGCAATAAATAACGAAGAGCAGTTTGAGCAAATCATCCATCAAATTACCTTTCCTTGTATTTTAAAACCAGTTCATTCTTCTCATTTCCGCTCAAATATTGATCATCGTCTTTATAAGAAAGCCATTGTAGTAGAACAAGCTTCCCAATTGAGAGAAGAGTACCTTTTTTATCGGCCATTCGGTGAACTAATGATCCAGGAGGTCATCCCTGGTGAGGAGAATTGTATTTATTCCGTCAAGACATTTTTTGACGATCAGATGAATTTAATTGGCTTGTGGATGAACCAAAAATTACATCAATTTCCCCCTCATTTTGGATCTACTGCACTTGCCCTAAGTATTAGGGACGAAGAAGTCATTCAACTCGCTACTACCTTTCTAAAAGATATTCAGTTCAAAGGCTTGGCGATTGCTGAGTTTAAACGGGATCCAAGAGATGGGAAACTGAAATTTATCGAAATCAATTCAAGAATAGGTTTAACTCAAGCGTTATCAATGGCTTGTGGGGTAAATTTGGCCTACTTGTATTATTTATCCCTTACCGGGCAAAATCCAGCACCTGTGACAGTGCAGAAAGAAGGGGTCAAATGGGTTTACTTTGTCCGTGATTTTCTTTCCTTTCGCCAAAAACAAAAAAATGGGGAAATGAAGTTCGTGGAATGGGTGAAAAGTTTATCTGGAAAAAAGGTGGAGGCTCTTTTTGCTTGGAGTGACCCTCTTCCGTTTGTTCGAAGTTTTGTTTCCCATTTACGAAACTTATGGGGGAGAAAATAAGTGATGGCAGAGGAAGGAGGGAACTTAGGTTTTGAATAGTATAGAAGAAATTATTAGCTGTTGGAAGCAATTTGAATGGGAAGAAAAGCTAAAAAATGTCCTTGGTAAAAAAGTAAAGTTAGTGGAAGAAAGAATAGAATGCCTCAAAAATACACGGGAAAAGACAAGTATTTGGAAGTTGGTTCTAACTGATGGTCGGGAGTTCATTCCCATAGTCCTTAAAATATACAAGCAACCACTGAAAGAAAATCATATATTAGAAATCAGTATGTATCAAAAAGCCTATAACATTTATCATGAGTTTATGCCGCGATTATATTGGCTTGAACCGAATGTAAATGGTAATGAAACATGGATGTTCACCGAATGTTTGAAGCCGTTACGAGGACAAATAAAATTAGCTCCAAAACATTTGGAACGAATTATCCCAACTGTGGCAAAATTTCATGCCATAACCTTTGATCATCGATTTTTGCAGCATGCGGATCTTTTTGACGCCTCTCTTCCCCATTTTGATTCTGAAGAGAAGGTAAAGGAGAGGACTAAGGGTATCAAAAAAGCAAAAGAGAATCTGGATCTGGCAATGAAAGATCCTAACTTAAGAGAATTGGTGGCACCAAGGTATAAAATGATCAAAAAAATATTAAAAAAAGGGCCTGTGTACTTTCCTGAAATTACGGAATCTGGACAATGTCTCATCCACGGTGACCTCCATGTCCACAATATTTGCTGTGAAAATGCCAATGATGAGGAGGAGAATTGGAAAGTCTCTTTGATTGATTGGGAGTCTGCGAAACAGTATCCATGCTGGTATGATTTGGTCGTCCTAGTCGAATTATTAATTGATTTTCGCTCAGATTGGCAACAGAGGGAAGAAGAGATTCGAAGTCAATGTGTGCAGCTGTATTGCGAAGAAATGCAGAAATATGGAATAACCTTCAGTGATGATCCATTGAAACTTCTAAAAAAGGCATATTTACAGAGAACTCTAGAAAAAAAGCTTTCTAGTCATTTGCAAAAGGTGTTGAATGGAGGAAAGAGCACACTTTTAAAAAGATATCTAGAGAAAATAGAAGTATGGGGAAAAGAACTCGGATTATATTAGAGCAGTTCCCAAGATTTAAATACAACAAAGGGATTTGAAATCGAAATAGAAGGAGATTAGAAATGAAAGATTTTGAAAAAATAGTAGCCAAGAATAAAGGCACTGTAACCATTCAAGATCTGAGCGGTTACACAATGATAGGGAAGGGGGCTGATGGATCCGTCTTTCAATTGACACCTGAGAAGTGCGTCAAAGTTTTTGTTAATGAAGACACACAAAAAAAGGAATTAAGTGCACTGCAAATTGGACAATCCTCTCCTATTATTCCTAAATTATATGAATATGGTTCTAACTATATTGTGATGGAGTTTGTAAAAGGATACAATCTTAAGCATTTATTAAAAAAAGAGAAAAAACTCTCAGAGGCAATCGTGGGGAAAATTTTATCGATGCTGGATGAAATGAAAGCTGTGGGTTTTACAAGACTTGATATTGAAGTTCGCCACATTTTTTTCAATGAACTAGGGGAAATAAAAGTAATCGACCTCAAGAGGGCATTTTATACTGACAGGGCTGTTCCTACCAAATTGTTATCTGGATTAAAAAAACTTGGTTATTCAGAAGAGTTTTTGCAACATGTGAACAAGCTTAACCCATCCAAATATAAGGAATGGAAAAACCTAGGGATTGAATAAAGTGGCACTTGAAAAGGTTTGGAGAGGTCCCAAGAAGGCGGTGGTTAAATGATCCACTGCCTTTTTATTTTGATTATCTATTGATGGATCAACTAAGGAACTATAATCAATTCCTTCTATTATTTCGCTAGAATTATATTTAATTATCTTTGGCAAAATGGAAAACATTACACATTGAACCCTATTGTCTACCATGATAAGATAGTAGTCGTTGACAGCAAAAACGAGTGGTTAATAAATACTATTTGCGGTGCTGTTAATTGAAGTTGAATTGGAAAAAACTTTACATTGAACTTATAGTAACTTACATGTTATTATAGGAAAGCTCTCTTCGGACGAGTTAAACATTGAGTGTTAAAAATTAGTGTTGACTTAAATAGAGAAATAATAGTATAATAGTTTTTGTCGCTTCATTGGAAAGTGAATTTGTTCTTTGAAAACTAAAC
>NZ_JAGGQW010000028.1 GCF_018613065.1 Bacillus sp. ISL-7
TCGGATTTGTCGACAGTCTGAAGCTCCGGAAATTTTTCCGGAGCTTTTCTATATTTAGATTTGTTTAACTCCATGGCATAATCTTTTTGTACCATGGCACTTTCTTGTTGGTATCTTTATGATTTGCAGGCGCGGATTGATGATGGTTGAGATGCTCTGTGCAGTATTCGGTAGGCTCCGTTCCTGCGACAAAATAGGTAAAGCGGCGTACTGGACAATCCTTTGTCGCCAGTTTGCCATTCTCAGGATTGACATAAACCCCTTTGACACCTTCTTTTGGTGCTTTAAACGCCTTCACGGGCTTGCCTTTTAAGGCTTCTTCCATAAAATTAGCCCAGATATTCTTAGCGTATGTTTTTTCCGCGACCAGCTCAATCGGTTTTCCCATATCGTAGCCGGCCCAAACAGCGGTAACCAGCTGCGGCGAGTAGCCAATCATCCAGCTATCCGTTTCCGTTGAGCCTGATTTACCTGCATAAGGGCGCGAAATATCCTTAATGACCGTGCTGCCGGTTACCTTGGCATAGCCGTTTAACTTCGGATCAAAAATCCCCGTCAACATTTGCGTCATTACAAAAGCCTTTGCTGGGTCCAAAACCTTTTTCGTCTCATTTTCTTTTTCAAAAATGACATTGCCATTGTAGTCTTCCACTCTGGTAATTAAGGTTGGATTCACCTTTTTTCCACCATTTGCAAACAGACTATAGGCATTCGCCATTTCGATGACCCTTACACCTGAAGTCCCCAAAGCGAGTGAGGGAACACGAGCCATTTTGGATGAAAGGCCAAATTTCTTAGCCGTTTCAATTAAGGTATCTTCTCCTAAAAATAAATGCGTTTTGACGGCAAAGATATTATCAGAAACAGCAAGTGCTTGGGCGAGGGTGATTTCGCCGTCGGCATACTTATTGTTAAAGTTATGCGGGGTATAATCAGCCTGGCCATCGTCAAAATGGAAGGTCGTAAACTCACTGCGCATCGTCGAGGATGGAGTGAACCCATGCTCAAGGGCTGCATAATAAAGCAGCGGCTTGATCGTGGAGCCTGGCTGCCTGATTGCCTGAACGGCGCGGTTAAACGGGCTCTTTTCATAATCCCTGCCGCCAACCATCGCTTTCACATAGCCGTTTTTTGGATCCATTGCAACTAAACCCACTTGAATTTCCGAGAGATTCGCGACATATTTATGAACCTGACTTTCGGCTGCCTCCTGCTGTTTGCGATTAAGCGTGGTATAGACTTTTAATCCGCCGAGGGCGATTGTGCGGTCATCTAAATGTAATTGATTTTTTAAGGCATTTCTGACAGCATCCTGAAAATAAGGAGCCACCTTCACTTTTTGTGTGTTATGAGCGCCGACAATTGTCAGCGGCTGCATGGCAGCATCTATTGCTTCTTTTTTCTTGATGTAATGATTCGTTACCATACTTTTCAAAATAATCGTCTGGCGCTTTTTGGCATGTTCCATCGAGGCCAGCGGAGAGTAGATTCCCGGCCCCTTTGGAATTCCGGCGAGCATGCTCGCTTCCGCAAGGTTTAAGTCAGCTGCATCTTTTCCAAAATAATATTGACTGGCCGCCTGTACACCATAGGCACCGTTGCCATAATAAATCGTATTTAAATAGCCTTCGAGAATTTCCTTTTTTGAATAATTCATCTCAATGCGGATCGTATAAAAAGCCTCGTGCAGCTTCCGTGTCCACGTTTTATCGTGTTCGAGAAATAGATTTCGGGCATATTGCTGGGTAATTGTGCTTGCCCCCTGTACCTTTGAGAAGGCTTGAATATCGGCTAAGACAGCACCCCCAATACGCTTAAAATCGAAGCCATGGTGCTCGTAAAAATTTTTATCCTCAATCGAGATCGTTGCCGCGACAATATCCGGTGAAATATCCTCTAACCGGGCCCAATACCGTTTTTGGCCACTATTACTTTCGCCAATCAATGTCCCGTCATCCGCGAAGAAAAGGGTCGATTGCGGCACAGCGAGCGGCGGCGCGCCGAGGATTTTTGCATAGGCCAGAATTCCAAGGAAGAGAATAAGCATACAAATCATGCCTATCAAACTGATGATAATAGCTGCCCGCAAATATTTAATCGTCTTCCGAAACCCTTGATCAGTCATGATTTCCACTATATCTCACCACCGTATTTCCAGATTTTAAAAAAATAGATAGTAATAGTATTGAAAAAATAGAGTCATTTTAAACATTTAATGTAGGATTTATTTAAATTTTGCTAGACTTTTTGGTGTGATTGTAATTCAATAGTTTGGGTACTATAAAATTGAAGTGATTACTTTGTAATTAACTAGAGGCTTAAATAGAATGAAGTGAAAGGAAGATGAACATGTCAATTTGGTTTACAGAAAAGCAAACCGAAAACTTTGGAATCACCATGAAAGTAAATAAAACCTTACATACAGAACAAACGGAATTTCAAAAGCTCGATATGATTGAAACAGAAGAGTGGGGCAACATGCTGTTATTAGACGACATGGTGATGACTTCTGTCCGCGATGAGTTTGTTTACCATGAAATGGTGGCACACGTTCCTTTATTTACACACCCGAACCCTGAGAATGTTCTTGTTGTCGGCGGCGGCGATGGCGGTGTGATTCGTGAAGTGTTAAAGCACCCAAGCGTGAAGAAAGCGACGCTTGTTGATATTGATGGCAAAGTAATTGAGTACTCAAAGAAATTCCTTCCGGAGATTGCCGGGATGCTTGATGACCCGCGCGTGGATGTCCAAGTCGACGACGGATTCATGCACATTGCGAAAAGCGAAAATGAGTATGACGTTATTATGGTTGACTCAACCGAACCAGTCGGACCAGCGGTTAACCTATTTACAAAAGGTTTCTATGCAGGCATCTCGAAGGCGTTGAAAGAAGACGGAATTTTTGTGGCTCAGTCTGATAATCCGTGGTTTAAAGCAGATTTAATCCGTAACGTACAACGCGACGTTCGTGAAATCTTCCCAATTACACGGCTATATGTTGCAAATATCCCAACATACCCAAGCGGCTTATGGGCCTTCACGATCGGATCAAAGAAATACGATCCATTAGAAGTAAGCGAAGACCGCTTCCACGAAATCGAAACAAAATACTACACAAAAGAGCTTCACAAAGCAGCATTCGTACTGCCTAAGTTTGTTGGGGATTTAGTGAAGTAATGTCAAGGGGGCAACCCCCAAATAGGCTTATTGAAGACAAAAGTGAGCTAGAAAAGCAACAAAATGTCGCCAATAGAGCTTATTGGAGACAAAACTGAGCTAAAAAAGCACCAAAATGTCGCCAATAGAGCTTATTGGAGACAAAACTAAGCTAAAAAAGCACCAAAGTGTCGCCAATAGAGCGGGTTGCAACAAAAAAGTATAATATATGATGGCAAAGTGCCGCCAAGTAACTGGGCACCGCCTCTAATAGAAAGTGGGGAATACATAGATGCGTTTTGATGAGGCGTATTCAGGGAATGTGTTTATTAAGAGTCATCCAAATTTTGAGGAGAGTCAGGTTGTTCTGTACGGGATGCCGATGGATTGGACGGTTAGTTATCGTCCGGGGTCACGTTTTGGTCCGGCCCGTATCCGTGAGGTGTCGATTGGTTTAGAAGAGTACAGTGCCTATCTTGACCGTGAACTTGAGGAAGTAAAATATTACGATGCTGGCGATATTCCGCTTCCATTCGGGAATCCGCAAAAGAGCATTGATATCATTGAAGATTTTGTCGACCAAGTCCTTGCTGCCGGCAAGTTTCCGCTAGGCATGGGCGGCGAGCATCTGGTCTCATGGCCAGTCATGAAAGCTATGTATAAAAAGTATCCGGATCTAGCGATTATCCATTTTGATGCCCATACCGATTTGCGTGAGCAGTATGAAGGCGAGCCGTTGTCGCACTCAACCCCAATCCGCAAGATTGCGGAACATATCGGGCCGAACAACGTTTATTCCTTCGGGATCCGTTCAGGGATGAAGGAAGAGTTTGAGTGGGCGAAGCAAAACGGGATGCATATTTCGAAGTTTGAAGTGCTTGAGCCATTAAAAGAAATCCTGCCGACACTTGCCGGACGTCCGGTTTATGTGACGATTGACATCGATGTCCTTGATCCAGCGCATGCACCTGGCACAGGTACGGTTGATTGCGGCGGGATCACTTCGAAAGAGCTGCTTGCTTCGATTCATGCGATTGCCCGTTCTGAAGTGAACGTTGTCGGCGGGGACCTGGTTGAGGTTGCGCCAATCTACGACCCATCCGAGCAAACAGCCAATACAGCGAGCAAGTTAATTCGTGAAATGCTGCTTGGCTGGGTGAAATAAACAGAAAATTCGAAGCGCCTAGGCGCTGGAGCTGGCCAATTCTCAAACTTAAGTTGCCTGACCCTTTTTGAGGGCGGGCATTTTTTGATTTGTGCCCCAGCAATGTTTATAATAGAAAAAGTATGCAATAATGCAGTTAAGTCAATTACTAGGACTAGAACCATTCCAAAGAGTGTTACTGAGTTCCTTTTTAAAAAAGAAAAAAGGAAGTGCGATTTCGTTTGTCTAGTACGGAAATTCCTATGAAAATTAATGTGAAAACGACGATTCATCAGCATGGGGGCAAGGAAGTCTATGAGCTGGCGGTGTTTGGCCGTTATATGCAAAAAGATGGGGCCTCGTTTCTTAAGTATGAAGAGGTGCAGGAAGAGGGCAATGTTCGGACGATTGTGAAGGTGGCTGGGGATGAGGCGCTGATTTTGCGCGGTGGTGCGGTGAAGATGCGTTTGCCGTTTCGCTTGCACAAGAAGCTTCGCGGCAGTTATGAAATGCCGTTTGGTACCTTTGAGACGATGACGCTGGCTAAGCGGATTGAGCATTCGGATGGCTTGATTGATATCCTTTATGATTTTACGATGCAGGGCTCGCATGCCGGTACATACCATTTGGAAATTACCTTTCAGGAGGATAAACATGAACATAGTTGAACAAGTACAAAGTAAGTTAAAGGAAGAGATTCGCGCGGCGGTGTTGAAGGCGGGTCTGGCAACGGAGGAGCAGATTCCTGCTGTGGTTCTTGAAACGCCGAAGGAGAAGGTGCACGGTGATTATTCGACGAATATGGCGATGCAGCTGACTCGTGTTGCGAAGAAGGCGCCAAGAGTGATCGCGGAAGCATTGATTGAGAATATAGACCGCTCAAAGGCTTCGATTGAAAAAATTGAACTGGCGGGGCCGGGGTTTATTAATTTTTATATGAATAATAGTTATTTAACGGAGCTGATTCCGACGGTTCTAAAGGCTGGTGAGCGGTACGGTGAGACCACGGTTGGCGGCAACGAGAAAATTATGGTGGAGTTCGTGTCTGCCAATCCAACGGGTGACTTGCACCTGGGTCATGCCCGCGGTGCAGCGGTCGGCGATTCGTTATGTAACATTTTGGACAAAGCGGGCTATGATGTTTCGCGTGAGTACTATATTAATGACGCTGGGAACCAGATTAATAATCTGGCACTGTCGGTGGAAGCACGGTATTTCCAGGCACTTGGTTTGGAAAAAGAAATGCCGGAGGGCGGTTACCATGGTACCGATATTATTGGCATTGGGAAAACTTTGGCTGAAGAATTTGGCGACAAGTATGTGCATGTTTCCGTTGAAGAGCGCCAGGAATTTTTCCGTGAGTACGGTCTGAAATATGAAATGGCGAAGTTGAAGCAGGACCTTGAGGATTTCCGCGTGGGCTTTGATGTGTGGTACTCGGAGACGTCTCTTTATAAAAATGGAAAAATTGATGAGGCGTTGGCAGCATTGCGTGCGAGCGGTTATGTGTATGAGGAAGACGGTGCGACTTGGCTCCGTTCGACGGACTTTGGCGATGACAAGGACCGTGTGTTAATTAAGCAGGATGGATCGTATACGTATTTGACGCCGGATATTGCTTACCATAAGGACAAGTTAGGCCGCGGCTTTGAGAAGTTGATTAATATTTGGGGCGCGGATCACCATGGCTATATTCCAAGGATGAAGGCGGCGATTCAGGCGCTCGGGTTTAGCCGCGAGGCGCTTGAGGTGGAAATCATTCAGCTGGTTCACCTTTATAAAAATGGCGAGAAGATGAAGATGAGTAAGCGGACCGGGAAAGCGGTCACGATGCGTGATTTGGTTGATGAGGTCGGCCTTGATGCGACGCGTTATTTCTTTGCGATGCGCAGCTCGGATACGCATATGGATTTTGATTTGGATTTAGCGGTGTCGGAATCGAATGAAAATCCGGTTTATTATGCGCATTATGCCCATGCACGGATTTCTAGTATTCTGCGTTCTGGTGAGGAGCAGGGTGTTCGTGTTGATTCGGATGCGGATTTTTCGTTAGTGGCATCGGAGAAGGAAATGGATTTATTGAAGAAGCTTGGTGAGTTTCCGTTGGCTGTTGGCGAGGCTGCACAGAAGCGTGTCCCACACCGGATTACCAACTATATCTTTGATTTAGCGTCGACGTTCCACAGTTTTTATAATGCGGAAAAAGTGCTCGACCTTGATAATGTAGAGCGTACTAAAGCACGCCTCGCGTTGGTGCGAGCGGTGCAGATTACACTCCGCAATGCGCTGGCGTTGATTGGGGTTTCAGCTCCTGAAAAAATGTAAATGATGATGGCTCCCTTACTTGGTTAAGGGGGCTTTTTATTGTGGGTGATGTTATTGTTGTGTGAATATTTGGAATTATGGGGAGTGGACAGTAAATTTTTAATAGTGGACAGTAAATTGAATAAAGTCGACAGTAAATCGAAGTGTGGACAGTAAACTGGTAAAAGCGGACAGTAAATTGAATAAAGTCGACAGTAAATCGTAGACCTGGACAGTAACCTGAAAAACAGGCAAAATTTATCAAAGTAAACTTGTCCCTATTTATGAATATTACCTAATAAAAGGCAAATACTAGTAGGGAACTTTGAGCGAGGAGTGGATGAAGCGGATGAATGTGGGAAGAGCGAAGGAGATCGTCGAATCTGCCGACATGTTTAATGTCACTTACGAGGGGAAGCCTGTGATCATTCAACATGTCGATGAGGCCACACAAGTGGCGCGAATATACTCAAGAACGGACCCGGACAATGAGCGGGAAGTTCCTGTTTTAAACTTAATTGAGGAATAGAAAAGAGTCTTCGAAGTCGTTCGAAGACTTTTTTAATTGTGTCTAGCCCAGGGACCAAACGGCTAGTCTATTTCACCTCAACAGCACCGCCGCTGACCCGTTTAAAGCCGCGGATCCGGCTGAGATCTTCGATTAATTTCAGGGCGGCTTGATCCTTTGCTTTGGCCTCAATCATGAAATCAATATCCGCACCGATTTCGCGCAGCATTTTCAAAAAAGGCATGATAAATTCCGGGTCAACAAAATCAGCGTGGGAGCGGAATTCCTTTTCGTTTTTTGGGGAGGAAATATGTACCTTCGGGATGTGGCGTGCATGCTCCCACGTCTGAAAAATCCGCGGCAGCAAATCTTCAAGTGCGGTTTCACACAGATTGGCGATATGGTGATGATAATCGAATACAAACGGAATCGTTTCCTTTTCACAGGCGGCTAACGTTTCTTCAGCATTATACGTTTTATCATCATTTTCCAGCGTCATCACGCGTTTAATCGGCGCTGGCAGCTTGGTTAAGTTTTGATGGAATCGTGGTAAAGTTTTCCGTTTATCACCATATGCACCACCGATATGGATATTAATCAGTCCTTCTTGCTCCAGTCCCATTGCTTCAAACATTCGGTAATGGTAACTCATGTCGATCACTGAATTGTCGGTAATTTTCGTTTGCGGTGAGGTAAACAAGGTAAATTGATTCGGATGAAAACTCACCCGCAGCCCTTTCCTTTTAACCAGTTCACCAATTTCCTGCCACAACGAATGAAAGGGGGTCACAAAGTCCCAGTTCACTTCGGGATGGGTCGCTAGCGGGACAATCGAACTAGACATTCGATACAATTCAAGTTGATGAGCAATATTGTAGTAGAGCATCCTGAGGGTGTGGTCCAGATTTTGCTTCGTCACATCAAGCAATTTTTCCTGCCGTTCCTCGGGGCTTAACTGCTGATAACGAGTAAATGTTAGCGTCTTTGCGGGCGAAGCATCCCATAAGCTTATCGCATGCGAAACATACCCAAACCGAATCTTCATAGACAAACTCCTTTCTTATAAAAAATAGGAAACGGCCGCGGCGATGCCTTCTTTGATGGAGCGGACAGGGTTCGGTTTGTTAAGTTCAGCTAAGGTCAGTGCTTCTGAGTCATCAATGTCCTTTTTGAGAATATCCATCAAGCGCTCGATAAAGGCTGGGTCATAAATATAGCAATTGATTTCCTTGTTTAAATACATGCTTCGTTTATCAAAATTGGCGGTGCCGATGTCACACAGTTTGTCATCAATGACGAGTGTTTTGGCATGATAAAAACCCTTTTTATATTGATAAACGGCCGCCCCCGCCCGAATCAGCTTCCGTAAATAACGGAATGATGCCTCTTGGACAAGCGGATGGTCAGCGGTATACGGGACGATGACAGAAAGCTGAACCCCGCGTTTTATGGCTGCAAGTAACTCGGCCAAAATCTTATGACATGGAATAAAGTAGGGAGTGCCAATGATCATCGAATGGGTTGCTTTTTGAATCAGACGAAGATAATTTTGCTCTAATTGATTGGCTTCCGTTGGAATAAACTGATGGCGGACAGGACCATCAGCCAGGGTTGGGAAATAGGGCGTATTACCCATGATATCTTCCCCCGCATACTCGTGCCAATCAAGCAAAAACTCACTTTGTAAAAAATTTACGCTCCGGCCGGTAATTTTTAAATGGTAATCGCGCCAGATCCCCAAGGAAGGCTCTTCGTCAATATATTCCTTCCCAACGTTATAACCGCCAAGATACCCAATTTCCCCGTCAATAATCGTAATCTTGCGGTGATTTCGAATCTGCGAAGAATAAAAAAGGAAGGGGAGCCTGATTGTATTGCTAAAAGCAAATCGAACACCCGCCTCCTGCAAAGACTTAACGGCCTCCTTCCTCACCTTCCAGCTGCCAAGCCGGTCAATAAGCAGCCGAACTTCGACCCCGGCCTGGGCCTTTTCTTTTAAAATAGAGAAAAACTCCTGACTAATCGCATCGTCTTTAACGATATAAAATAGCACATGAATATGCTTTTTCGCGTTCCGCAGTTCATGGAAATAGTCGGCGAATAACTTCTTTCCGTGGGTGAAAATATCAAAATTCCCATGTATGATGGCTGTTTCTCTTCGACTGACAATGGAAAGATGCTTCCTTTTACCTAAAATAAAATCTAAAACAAGCCATAGAATGATGAGAAAAATAAGTACGCTCGAAAAGAGTGCAAACGTCATCAGAATTCTTTCCTCCAATCAGTTTTGTTAGTTTTTCCGAAAGCGGTCATTTCTATAAGTTAGAGAAACTTTTCAAAAACTATTTGACTGAATGCTCATTCATAATATAATAGAGTTAAGTGTAGATTCTGAAAATTAATTATTTTATAGAAGTTATCGGAAAGGGGCATTTGTATGAATGGTTTACTCTGGGTCAACCTGATTGCATTTCTTGTTGTAACCGCTTACGCAGTCAGTCTGTTTGTGTATGTCGTCAAAACCCGAATTGAATTTATTAAACTCGGTAAAAAGGTTGAGTTTGATAACAATGTGAAAGAGCGGCTTCAAAAAATTTGGGTCAATGTGTTTGGCCAAAAGAAACTGCTGAAGGATAAGAAAAGCGGGATCATGCACGTCATGTTCTTCTACGGCTTTATTCTGGTCCAATTTGGCGCGATTGATTTTATTATCAAAGGGATTAAACCTGGGGCACATTTGCCGCTTGGACCTCTTTATGCAGGGTTCACTTTTTTCCAAGAGCTTGTCACACTGATGATCTTAGTGGCTGTCATTTGGGCTTTTTACCGCCGCTATGTGGAAAAATTAGTCCGCCTAAAGCGGAACTTTAAATCCGGTCTTGTCCTTATATTTATTGGTGGTTTAATGCTTTCTGTTTTACTTGGCAACGGAATGAGTCTGATCTGGCATGGGGAAGAAGCTTCATGGACAGAACCGGTAGCCTCGCTGATTTCGCTGATCTTTTCAGGGATAAATGAAACCGCCTCCATTGTAATTTTTTACATTGCCTGGTGGGCGCACTTATTATTCTTGTTAACGTTCTTAGTGTATGTACCGCAGTCCAAACATGCTCACTTAATTGCTGGACCAGCGAATGTTTATTTTAATCGATTAGATAAACCAGGAAAGTTGAAAAAAGTTGATTTTGAAGATGAATCCCAAGAAACGTTTGGGGTTGGAAAAATAGAAGACTTTACGCAGCACCAAATGATCGATTTTTATGCATGTGTTGAATGCGGCCGCTGTACGAATATGTGTCCGGCAACGGGAACTGGCAAAATGCTGTCACCGATGGACTTAATCGTCAAACTTCGTGACCACTTAACGAATCACGGTGCTGTGGTTACCTCGAAACAGCCGTGGGTGCCAACGATTGCATTTGCGAATACGAAGGGAAATCAACTGGCTCTTGCATCTGCAGGTCAAGGCGCACAGGAATCCGCTGCCGCATTAGCTTATAGCCCTAGTTTAATTGGCGATGTTATTACCGAAGAAGAAATTTGGGCATGTACAACGTGCCGGAATTGTGAAGACCAATGTCCAGTCATGAATGAGCATGTCGATAAAATTATTGACCTGCGCCGTTATTTGGTTTTAACCGAAGGGAAATTGGATGCCGATGCCCAGCGTGCGATGACGAATATCGAACGCCAAGGCAATCCATGGGGCTTGAACCGAAAGGAACGTGAAACTTGGCGTGAGGCCCGCGAAGATGTTCATGTGCCAACTGTGAAAGAGATGAATAAAGCCGGCGAAGAATTTGAATACCTTTTCTGGGTAGGCGCCATGGGCTCTTACGATAATCGCAGCCAAAAGATTGCCTTATCGTTTGCGAAGCTGCTGAACGAAGCAGGCGTGAAATTTGCGATTCTTGGCAACAAAGAGAAAAATTCTGGTGACACACCGCGCCGTCTCGGCAATGAATTCTTGTTCCAAGACCTGGCAGCGAAGAATATTGAGGAATTTGAAAAAGCAGAGGTCAAGAAAATCGTCACGATTGACCCGCATGCTTATAATATTTTCAAAAATGAATACCCTGATTTTGGCTTAACGGATGTCGAAGTGTTCCATCATACCGAGGTTTTATATGAGCTAGTTCGCGATGGCAAGCTTGTGCCGAAACATTCGGTTGATGAAACGATCACTTTCCATGATTCTTGTTACTTAGGCCGTTACAATGATGTCTATGATGCACCACGTGAGATTCTTAAATCTATTCCGGGCGTGAAGTTGATTGAAATGGAGCGGAACAGAGAGAAGGCGATGTGCTGTGGTGCTGGCGGCGGTTTGATGTGGATGGAGGAAGAAACCGGACACCGCATTAACGTGGCTAGAACCGAGCAGGCACTTGCTGTTAATCCATCGGTGATCAGTTCAGGCTGTCCGTATTGCTTAACGATGCTGTCAGATGGTACGAAGGCAAAAGAAGTGGAAGAAAAGGTTTCGACTTACGATGTGGCCGAGCTGCTTGAAAAAGCGGTTTGCGGGGAAGTCGCATAGTTTTTATGGGAGAGCAGAGGTTCGATTTGTTTACATATTCATAAAATTTTAAAAATTTTGTGGAAAACATTTCAACTTCTGCTCTTTTTTATGTAGAATATAGTATGTAGATAAAAACGCTTACATTAACATTTTTTAAAAAAAGCAGGAGCCTGCGTTTCTTTTTTGGTTCCTAATCGAGCGAGCGTTCAGTCGCCGCGATTTTTTATACAAAAGTTTGACTGAATATTAAGAAAAGGGAGAGTGTTTTGAATGGGAAGAACGGTCATTTTAAGCGGGGTTAGAACGCCTTTTGGAAAATTAGGGGGAACATTAAGCAGCTTGACTGCCTCCCAACTAGGGGGAATTGCTGTAAAAGAAGCATTGGTTCGTGCAGATGTGAAGCCTGGAGACGTACAGGAAGTCATTCTTGGAACCGTTTTACAAGGGGGCCAGGGGCAGATTCCATCGCGCCAAGCAGCGCACCATGCCGGATTGCCGTGGGAAGTGAAAACCGAAACAATCAATAAGGTTTGTGCGTCTGGGATGCGCAGTGTCTCCTTGGCAGACCAAATCATTCGCGCTGGCGATGAAGAAGTGATTGTTGCAGGCGGAATGGAATCGATGAGCAATGCACCATATGTTTTACCAAAAGCACGCTGGGGCTTCCGAATGGGTGACGCACAGGTCAAAGATTTAATGATTCTTGACGGGTTAACCTGCAGCTTTACCGGTGCTCACATGGGCACATACGGCAACGTATCGGCTGCCGATATGGAAATTAGCCGGGAAGCACAGGACGAGTGGGCATTGCGAAGCCACAAGCGCGCGGTTGCCGCAATCGAGAGTGGAAAATTTACGGAAGAAATCGTATCGGTTGAGGTTCCACAACGAAAGGGTGCGCCACTTGTTGTCGAGAATGATGAATCACCGCGTAAAGACACATCGATTGAACGGTTAGCTAAATTAGCACCGGTATTTAATTCAACCGGTACGATTACAGCTGGAAATGCCCCTGGAGTCAACGACGGAGCAGCAGCCCTCGTGTTAATGAGTGAAGAGCGTGCAATTCGTGAAGGCAGGCAGGCGGAAGCGGTGATTGTCGGCCATACGGCGGTCGCTGTGGAAGCAAAGGATTTCCCGAAAACACCAGGACTTGTAATTAATGAGCTGTTACGAAAAACAGGGAAAACGTTGGCGGAAATAGATTTATTTGAAATCAATGAAGCCTTCGCTGCGGTTGCTTTAGTGAGCGGGAAAATTGCTGGTCTTGATCTAGAAAAAGTCAATGTCAATGGCGGTGCGGTTGCCTTAGGTCATCCGATTGGTGCCAGTGGGGCGCGCATTATCCTTACGTTAATGCACGAATTAAAGCGCCGCGGCGGCGGAATTGGGATTGCGGCGATTTGCAGCGGCGGCGGCCAAGGGGATGCCGTAATGATCGAGGTTCCAAAGGGCTGATCTCTTGGGTGAGATTTTAATGAATTAATCGGAGTCGTGTTCAACGGAGGGTTCCTAAGAGCTAACTTTCAGAGTGGTTTTTTTCCAAGTAATGTCTAATTGCACAAAACAGTAGAATTTTGGCACAAAACCATTTGAAAATGGCACAAAACTATCGGGAAATGACACAAAACCTGGAATAGCACAAAACACCAAGAAGCACGCACAAAACTCCTGAGATGACTCGAAAAGCTTATTTAAAAAAAACAAAACACCTGAGATGGCACAAAAGCTTGTTTGAAAAAACACAAAACCTAAGATGGCTCAAAAGTACTCTTAAATTAATACAAAACCGATGTAAAAATAGACAAAAACATAAAAAATCTAGGTCGGACTTGTTCCGGCCTTACTTCGGAGGGGAAAAAATGAAGATTTCAAAGCTTATGGTGATCGGTGCAGGACAAATGGGCTCAGGGATTGCTCAAGTTTGTGCCCAGGCGGGATACACGGTCATCTTAAATGATCTAAAACCGGAATTTGTGGAACGCGGCTTAGCAGGGATCAATAAAATACTTAAACGGAACGTTGATAAAGGGCGCCTGACTGAAGAGCAAAAACAGAAAGTTCTCTGCAACATCACCACTTCCACCGACCTAAATGATGCCAGTGACGTCGACCTCGTCATCGAAGCAGCCGTTGAAAATATGGACATCAAAACAAAAATCTTTGCCCAACTCGATGACATTACCCCAGCACATTCAATACTAGCGAGCAATACCTCATCACTGCCAATCACCGAAATTGCGGCGGCAACCAAGCGCCCGGAAAAGGTCATCGGCATGCACTTCATGAACCCGGTTCCGGTCATGAAGCTCGTCGAAATCATCCGCGGCCTCGCGACTGCCGACGAAGTGTACCAAGTTATTGAAGATATGACAAAAACCTTAAGCAAGGTACCGGTTGAAGTCAATGATTTTCCTGGTTTTGTCTCAAACCGGATTCTGATGCCAATGATCAACGAAGCGATTTACACGCTTTATGAGGGCGTGGCTACGAAGGAAGCGATCGACGAAGTCATGAAGCTCGGCATGAACCACCCCATGGGGCCGTTAACCTTGGCCGATTTTATCGGCTTAGATACATGTCTGTATATTATGGAAACGCTTCACCAAGGTTTTGGCGACGACAAATACCGTCCCTGCCCGCTCCTCCGTAAATATGTGAAAGCAGGCTGGCTCGGTAAGAAAACAGGACGCGGTTTTTATACGTATGAATAAACACAGCATTTCTTCGAAAAAGGGGTCGTGATGATGATGAGTACCACGATATTACATTCCTCCAAAGGGGAGACCACCATGAATCTGTCATTCACCGAAGAACAAGAAATGATGCGTAAAATGGTTCGCGATTTTGCCAACAGCGAAATTGCACCGTTTATTGAAAAGATGGAAAGAGGCGAATTCCCGCGCGAAATCCTTCGCAAAATGGGCGAACTTGGCCTGATGGGGATTCCTGTACCTGAAAAATACGGTGGAGCCGCGATGGACTTCACCTCCTATATCCTAGCGATTAATGAGCTTTCAAAGGTAAGTGCGACGGTGGGAGTGATTCTATCAGTCCATACCTCGGTCTGCACCAACCCGATTCTCTATTTTGGCTCAGAAGAACAGAAAATGAAGTATGTGCCGAAGCTTGCTTCAGGGGAGTACCTTGGTGCGTTTTGCTTAACCGAGCCAAGTTCAGGTTCCGATGCCGCGAGCTTAAAATCTCGTGCGGTTAAGAAGGGTGATCATTACGTCATCAACGGCTCAAAGGTGTTCATTACGAACGGCGGCGAGGCCGATGTTTATATTGTTTTTGCGAAAACGAATCCGGAACAAGGCAGCAAGGGAATTTCTGCGTTTATTGTTGAAAAAAATACCCCGGGCTTTGTCGTCGGTAAGGATGAGAAGAAAATGGGCTTGCATGGTTCGAGAACTGTCCAGCTCACGTTCGAGGACATGCAAGTTCCAGCAGAAAACCTTCTCGGGGCAGAAGGAGAGGGCTTTAAAATCGCGATGGCGAACCTTGATGTCGGCCGTATTGGGATTGCTACCCAAGCACTAGGGATTGCCGAGGCCGCACTGTCAGCCGCAACCACCTATGCTGGGGACCGCCAGCAATTTGGCAAGCCGATCGCCCGCCAACAAGGGATTGGTTTCAAACTAGCCGACATGGCGACAAGTGTCGAAGCGGCAAAACTATTAGTCTATCGGGCTGCTTATTTACGAACTCATGGGTTGAAATGTACATTGGAGGCGTCGATAGCGAAACTGTTCGCGACCAAAACAGCGGTCGAGGTAACAACCGAAGCGATCCAAGTATTTGGCGGTTACGGCTATACCGAAGATTATCCGGTTGAACGCTATTTCCGTGACGCGAAAATAACCGAAATTTATGAAGGCACGAGTGAAATTCAACGGATTGTGATTAGTAAACATCTTTAAAGAAAAGCGGAGGCGCCCGTTTAGCGGCGTATGGACTGGAGCCCTTTGACTGAGATAAAGGAAACACGGAGAGCGTAAGCGATCCGATGTTGACTTATCGTAGGGAAAAGGGCGAAGTACACTAGCCGTTGGGCGCCGGAGCTAGACAGTAATCTGAGTTCAAATCTTAATCTTTTAATATATATTCATCCACTAGGGGGACTTGAAATGAACTTTAAACTTTCTGAAGAACATGAAATGATCCGGAAAATGGTACGGGATTTTGCGCGCAATGAAGTAGCACCGACAGCCGCAGAGCGGGACGAGGAAGAGCGCTTTGACCGCGAGATTTTTGACAAAATGGCGGAGCTTGGTTTAACCGGGATTCCGTGGCCGGAAGAATACGGCGGGATTGGCAGCGATTATCTTGCTTACTGTATTGCCGTTGAAGAACTGTCCCGCGTCGACGCATCGACAGGCGTGATGCTCTCCGCCCATACGTCTCTAGCCGGCTGGCCGATTTACAAATTTGGCAGTGAGGAGCAAAAGCAAACCTATCTGCGCCCAATGGCAGAAGGAACCAAAATTGGCGCGTACGGCTTAACAGAGCCTGGCAGCGGTTCGGATGCAGGCGGGATGAGAACAACCGCACGTCTAGAAGGAGATCACTATGTACTTAATGGTTCGAAAATCTTCATTACAAACGGCGGCGTGGCCGACATTTATGTCGTGTTTGCACTAACCGATCCAACAAGTAAACAAAGAGGAACGACCGCGTTTATTATCGAGAGCGACTTCCCAGGCTTCTCGGTTGGAAAAAAAGAAAAGAAACTCGGCATTCGTTCCTCACCAACAACAGAAATTATTTTTGAAGATTGCAAGGTTCCTGTTGCCAATCGACTCGGCGCAGAAGGCGAAGGCTTTAAAATTGCCATGCAGACGCTTGATGGCGGCCGCAACGGCATCGCTGCGCAAGCCGTGGGAATTGCTCAAGGGGCGCTCGATGCTGCAGTGGATTATGCAAAGGAACGCCATCAATTTGGAAAACCAATCGTCGCCAATCAAGGAATCGGCTTTAAGCTGGCGGATATGGCAACCGGGATTGAGGCATCGAGATTATTAACTTATCAAGCGGCATGGCTGGAGTCACAAGGTCTGCCTTACGGCAAGGAGTCAGCGATGTCCAAGTTATTTGCTGGCGATACAGCGATGAAGGTAACAACCGAAGCCGTACAAGTTTTTGGCGGGTATGGCTATACAAAGGATTATCCTGTTGAGCGATTTATGCGTGATGCAAAAATCACGCAGATTTACGAGGGAACACAAGAAATTCAACGCCTCGTTATCTCACGGATGATCACGAAATAAGGCGGTTAGAGCATGATGAAAAAGCGGGAAGTACTAGCTTCAGTAAAGGATGAACGCCTGGTTCAAAAAAGGCGTGATCAAATGATCAAAGGGGCCGTCAGCCTTTTTAAGGAAAAGGGATTTCATCGGACGACGACAAGGGAAATCGCGAAAGCGGCCGGTTTTAGCATCGGGACACTTTATGAATACATCCGTTCCAAGGAAGACGTCCTTTATCTCGTGTGCGACAGAATCTATGATCATGTTCGCGAGCGCCTCGAGCAGGATCTCGAGCAGAAAAAAGGCACGCTTTTGAGCCTGAAGATGGGGGTCCGGCATTATTTCCGAGTGATTGATGAGATGCAGGATGAGGTTCTTGTCATGTATCAAGAAGCCAAATCGCTGACGAAGGATGCCCTTCCCTATGTGCTGAAAAAAGAAATGGAAATGGCGGCGATGTTTGAGAGCTTGATCACAAGGTGCGTCGACAATGGCGAGCTGCAGTTATCAGAAAAGCAGATCGAATTGATTTCCCATAACATTATTGTCGAGGGCCAAATGTGGGCGTTCCGCCGCTGGGCGCTGCAAAAATTATATACACTTGATGAATACATTGAACTCCAAACCGATCAATTGTTTAACGGCATTCATTCGTCCACACAAGCAAGCTCGTAATGCTAGACGTATGGCGAACAGTGAATGGAGTTCATTTTTATAAAAAAGGCTATGTTAAAAGTGCTCTCTATGTTGATTGGAGTGGAAGGCGCGAAGACTCCTGCGGGAGGACGGGGCAGGGGAAACCCCACAGATGCTTAGCGCCGAGGAGGCTCCCCGGACCGCCCGAGGAAAGCGAAGCGCCTGGAACGGAAATCAACAGCCAAGTTTAACGGAGCCTTTTATAAAAAAGGGGGAGAACTATGGGAAATTATCAGCCGAAGCATCATATTCGCTTTGTCACGGCTTCGAGTTTGTTTGACGGTCATGATGCTTCTATTAATATTATGAGGCGTATTCTTCAGGCAAGCGGGGCCGAGGTCATTCATCTTGGCCATAATCGCTCGGTTGAGGAGGTTGTGAACGCGGCGATTCAGGAGGATGTGCAGGGGATTGCGATTTCTTCGTATCAAGGCGGGCATGTTGAATACTTTAAATATATGTACGATTTACTGAAGGAAAAAGGGGCGCCGAACATCCGCATTTATGGCGGCGGCGGCGGTGTGATTATCCCTCGGGAAATAAATGAGCTGCATGAGTACGGGATTGCGTGGATTTTTTCACCGGAAGATGGCCGGAAGTTAGGGCTTCAAGGGATGATTGACCGGATGCTGGAGGAGTGCGATTTTGCGACGGTTCCGCTGGATGCGGCCGAACAAATGGAGAAGCTTCCGACGGGTGATGTGAATGCAGTGGCGAAGTTGATTACCTTGGCAGAGCTTCATGTTGATAAACGGAACGAGGCAGCGGCAACGGTTGAGCAGGTGCTTGACCAAGTAAAGTCACTGGAGAAGCAGATTCCAGTTGTCGGGATCACGGGTACGGGCGGTGCGGGAAAAAGTTCCTTGACCGATGAATTGATCCGCCGCTTTATTAATGAATTGCCGGATAAAAAGGTGGCGATTCTGTCGGTGGATCCAACCAAGCAAAAGACGGGCGGTGCGCTGTTAGGGGACCGGATCCGTATGAATGCGATTTTTTCGCCGAATGTGTATATGCGCAGTCTGGCCACAAGACATTCGAAAAGTGAATTATCACTGGCGATCAGCGATGCGGTTGCCGTCACGAAGGCTGCTGGCTTTGACCTCGTGATTGTCGAAACGAGCGGGATTGGCCAGGGGGATGCGGAAATCACGGAGATTTGCGATGTTTCCTTGTACGTGATGACGAGTGAATTTGGAGCGCCGTCCCAGCTTGAAAAGATTGATATGATTGATTTTGCTGACCTGATTGTCATTAATAAGTTTGAGCGCAAGGGCTCGGAGGATGCAAGGCGTCAGGTACAAAAGCAGTATCAGCGGAGCCATATGCTGTTTGAAAAAGACATCGATGATATGCCGGTTTATGGAACGATTGCGAGCCAGTTCAATGACCTGGGCACGAATGCATTGTTCGCGGCCTTGATTGAAAAAATTAATGACAAAATGGGCACTGGCTGGGTGACTTCTTTTAGTAAAAATGCCCTTGTGGAGAAGCAAAATGTGATTATCCCAACCGACCGTCGTTATTATTTACGTGAAATATCTGAAACGGTGCGCGGTTATCATAAGAAAGCCGAAGAACAGGCGAATATTGCCCGGAAGTTATTCCAGTTAGAAGGGGCGATCGAAGCGGTAAGCGATGCGGCGGTGATTGCTGCTTTAGAAGCGGTGAAGCAAGAAACCGAGGCGCGTCTGACACCAGAATCACGGAAAATTCTTGATTCGTGGGCACAGACAAAGGCGGCCTATTCTGGCGATAAGTTTGTGACGAGGATTCGTGATAAAGAGATTATCACGGTGTTAAAAACGAAAAGCCTTTCAGGGCTCGACATTCCGAAAGTGGTGCTGCCGAGGTATAAGGATTATGGTGAAATTCTGCGCTGGGTCTACCAGGAAAATGTGCCGGGTTCGTTCCCGTATACGGCGGGGGTATTCCCGTTCAAGCGTGAGGGGGAAGATCCGAAACGGCAGTTTGCTGGCGAAGGGACACCGGAGCGGACGAATCGCCGCTTCCATTATTTATCGAAGGATGATGAGGCGAAACGGTTAAGTACCGCGTTTGACTCCGTGACATTGTACGGTGAAGATCCGGATTACCGTCCGGATATTTTCGGGAAGATCGGGGAAAGCGGTGTCAGTGTTTGTACGTTAGATGATATGAAAAAGCTATATGACGGCTTTGACTTGTGCCATCCGTCGACATCAGTTTCGATGACCATTAATGGACCAGCACCGATCATTTTAGCGATGTTTATGAATACCGCGATTGATCAACAGGTGCAGCGGAAGGAAGCGGAACTTGGCCGCGTGTTAACCGTTGAAGAGTTTGCGGAGGTACGGGCTTATACGTTACGGACGGTGCGCGGGACGGTTCAGGCCGATATATTAAAAGAAGATCAGGGCCAAAATACATGTATTTTTTCAACCGAGTTTGCTCTAAGGATGATGGGCGATATTCAGCAATATTTCATCGAACACCTAGTCCGCAATTATTATTCAGTGTCAATTTCGGGCTATCATATTGCGGAAGCCGGTGCGAATCCGATTTCGCAGCTGGCGTTTACATTGTCAAATGGGTTTACGTATGTGGAATACTATTTAAGCCGCGGCATGAATATTGATGATTTTGCCCCGAACTTGTCGTTCTTTTTCTCGAATGGATTGGATCCAGAATATACGGTGATTGGCCGTGTCGCACGACGAATTTGGGCAACGGTGATGCGCAATAAATACGGCGCCAACGAGCGCAGCCAAAAATTAAAGTATCATGTTCAGACGTCTGGCCGTTCGCTCCATGCCCAGGAAATTGACTTTAATGATATCCGGACGACACTGCAGGCATTAATGGCCCTGCAGGATAATTGTAATTCGCTCCATACAAATGCGTATGATGAAGCCATTACGACGCCAACGGAAGAATCGGTGCGCCGGGCGATGGCGATTCAGATGATTATTACCAAAGAACATGGTTTAGCGAAAAATGAAAATCCGTTGCAAGGTTCATTTATTGTCGAGGAGCTGACGGATCTCGTCGAGGAAGCGGTCCTACAAGAGTTTGAGCGTTTGAATGACCGCGGCGGTGTGCTTGGTTCGATGGAAACACAGTATCAGCGCGGTAAAATTCAAGATGAATCGATGTACTATGAAATGAAAAAGCATACCGGCGAATTACCGATTATTGGCGTGAATACGTATTTGAACCCGAATCCTCCGTCAGCGGAAGATGTCAATAATATGGAAATAGCGCGTGCATCCTACGAAGAGAAGGAACTGCAAATCGTCAATTTACGCACCTTCCAGGAAAGTCATGCAGATGCTTCAGGAGCAGCGTTGAAGCGCTTAAAAGAGGCCGCCGTCAACAATGGCAATATTTTTTCCGAATTAATGGAAACCGTTAAAGTAGCCAGCCTCGGGCAAATCACGAGAGCCCTGTACGAAGTGGGCGGACAATATCGACGAAATATGTAAAGTACGGTGTCAGGCACCATGTGAATGTTTCACATGGTGCCTGACACCAATTTTTGTAATAAAACTTATTTTATGAGATATTAATATTTGCGTTAATCTTATATAATCGATTTAGCGTACATATTCGAGGGTTTTGGGCAGGTGAGCAAATGAAGGTAAGTCATATATTGGTGGTTTTAATTGTTTGTGCCTGGCCATTAAATTATCTCTATCAACGTCAGTTGGGCGCAATTTCGTTCCTGCTGCTAGCAATCTTCTTTCTAGTGATATCTATTAAGGAGATGAAAAAGCAGAAGCAAGCCAAGAAAACGGGTAGTGAAAAGGCTCATCCGCAAAAATTCAAGTGAAACAACGACTAGCACTAGCATAAACCGGAAGAATTTGTTTATAATGAAGAATATGTATTTTTAAGAGAAAAAAGGAAGCACCCGTTTAGCGAAGTATGCTAGTCGCTGGAGCTGGAAAATTCTCAAGTTTATATTAATCAACATTATGTTATGTCCGTTAATCACTCATTTAAGAGTGTTAAATAGAGAAAGGAAGTGCCCATATTGAGTTTAGCACAATACTCAAAAGAGGAATTAAAAGAGTTTTCCCTTATGGAAATGGCTTTTGAATTTTTGAAAAATAGTAAGGAGCCGATTGCCTTTAATGATCTATTAAAAGAGATAAGGAAGGCATCAGGGATTACTGAGCAAGAAATTCAATCAAGATTAGCACAATTTTACACCGACATAAATGTAGATGGCCGTTTCCTTTCATTAGGAAGTAACCGCTGGGGACTTCGCGTTTGGTATCCAGTCGATACTGCTGAGGAAGAAGTTGTCACCGTTGTGAAACCTAAGAAGAAAAAGGCGAAGAAGGTTGTCGACGAAGAAGATTTCGATGAAATCGATGAAGTGGAAGAAATTGATGATGATTTTGATGACTTTGATGATGAAGATGATCTCTTGGATGATGAAGATGATCTTGATATCGACGAAGTAGATGAGTTTGACGAAGACGATGATGATGATGTGATCGAGGACGAGCTTGAGATTGACTTGGATGAAGAAGATGACCTCGATGATGATCTTGAGG
Organism: Bacillus sp. ISL-7; assembly: GCF_018613065.1. Next base: position 22,127 of record NZ_JAGGQW010000028.1, read on the forward strand.
AAGAAGAAGTGTTTGAAGAAGAGGAAGTAGAAGAAGACTAATCGACTTGACATTTTATTCGTGCCCTTGTAGAATCACTTTTGGGCTCCTTAAAAAAGGACGATACGCTATTTACTTATAATACGCTCCCTACCAAGAGTAGGAGAGCGTTTTTTATTGTTCCAAATTTTTTCGGACGTAAGGAAAATATTTTTTTACAAAAACCCTTAAACAAACTGAATAATGTACAAACTGTATAAGAGGGGGAAATATTTATGACAAAATATATTTTTGTAACTGGTGGTGTGGTTTCATCACTGGGAAAAGGAATTACAGCAGCATCTTTAGGACGCTTATTGAAAAATCGGGGCGTGAATGTAACCATTCAAAAATTCGACCCATACATTAACGTTGACCCTGGAACAATGAGTCCGTACCAGCACGGTGAAGTATTCGTTACCGGTGATGGCGCTGAAACAGATTTGGACTTAGGTCACTATGAGCGTTTTATTGACATTAACTTAAACAAGTACAGCAACGTAACAACAGGAAAAATTTATTCGACGGTTTTACGGAAAGAGCGCCGCGGTGATTATTTGGGTGCAACCGTACAGGTTATTCCGCATATCACCAATGAAATTAAGGAGCGCTGCTTCCGCGCCGGTAAAGAAACGAATGCCGATGTCGTGATTACGGAGATCGGCGGAACGGTAGGCGATATTGAATCACTCCCATTCCTTGAGGCAATTCGCCAAATCAAGAGCGATATCGGCTCGGAAAATGTGATGTACATTCACTGTACGCTGATTCCGTATATTAAAGCAGCGGGTGAAATGAAAACCAAGCCGACCCAGCACAGTGTGAAAGAGCTGCGCAGCCTTGGAATTCAGCCAAACATTATTGTCGTGCGGACGGAAATGCCGGTTTCACAGGATATGAAGGATAAAATTGCCTTGTTCTGTGATATTGATGCAAAAGCTGTAATCGAATGTCGCGATGCCGATACACTTTATTCGATTCCACTAGCGCTTCAAGATCAAAATATGGACCAAATCGTCTGCGATCATTTGAAATTAGTTACGAACGAAGCAGATATGACGGAGTGGAAAGCACTCGTTGACCGCGTCATCAACCTTTCGAATAAGACGCGCATTGGTCTTGTCGGAAAATATGTGGAGCTTCAGGATGCTTATATTTCTGTAGTTGAAGCGATGAAACATGCGGGTTATGCGTTTGATACCGATGTTGAAATTAAATGGATTAATGCCGAAGAGGTTACACGTGAAAATGTGGCTGAGTTATTGAATGATGTCGACGGTGTCCTTGTTCCGGGCGGCTTTGGTGACCGCGGGATTGAAGGGAAAATTGAAGCGACGCGCTATGCTCGTGAACAGAAGAAGCCTTTCCTTGGTATTTGTTTAGGAATGCAGCTGGCAACGATTGAATTTGCCCGCAATGTGCTTGGACTTCAAGGTGCGCATTCTGCAGAATTTGATGCGGATACAGCTCATCCGATTATCGATTTGCTTCCAGAGCAGAAGGATGTTGAGGATTTAGGCGGCACGTTGCGTTTAGGTCTTTATCCTGCGCGTATTGTTGAGGGCTCGAAGGCGTTTGAAGCGTATAACGAAGAGGTTATTTATGAGCGTCACCGCCATCGTTATGAGTTTAACAATCATTATCGTCAAGACATGGAAGCTCGCGGCTTTGTGTTCTCTGGGACTAGCCCGGACGGCCGTTTAGTGGAGATTGTCGAATTGAAGGACCATCCATGGTTTGTAGCTTCGCAGTTCCATCCGGAATTCGTCTCTAGACCAACACGTCCGCAGCCCTTGTTCCGTGACTTTATTAAAGCAACAATTCAAAAATAAGTTTTGTGGTCAGGACCAGTTTAGTTTGCTGGTCCTGTTTTTTTATCTTTGGGTTTTTATAAAAAGGGTATTTGTGTCAGGTTATACAAAGGTGATTTTTATAAAAAGGTAACTTGCAGTGAAATATATATAGGGAATTTTTGTAAAAATGGTATTAACATCATGTGGGTAGTTTCCATATATTGTCTAATTGTACAAAACTACTTCAAAATGGCACAAAACCCTTTGGAAATGGCACAAAAGCTTGCCAAAAAGCACAAAACCACCCAAAAATGGTACAAAAGCCCAAAGCCTATAATTTTGACCTCTTAACCCCCCGGGAAATAATCAAGTGCAATAAAAAAACAGGGTTATTCACCCCGTTTTACTCCTCATATTCTGCTAAAATCTCCTCAATCGTAAATTTCAAGCCGAAATAAACGAATAATGCTGCCATTGATGATGGATATCCATAGCGATTTCCAAAATCATCGGGGAGGAGGCCTTTCGTCAGCCTCAAATCGATATGGAGATCAGCCAACTCTTGCAATTTTCCACCCTCCGTTACAGCCGTGGAAACAGCCACAAAAGGTATCATCTTTTCCTGAAGTTGAGCGGCCACCTCCATAGCGTCTTCATCACTTGAATACCGCGAGAAAATCAGCACCCGATCCGAGTCAGTTAGCTCTCCCACGTGCTCAAACACCTTTGCGCCCTTTAATGGTTCGGCACCCTCTAAAGCTTCAAACTCAACCGCCTTCATTTCCTTCGTGGCAAAAATATATATCGGCCCTTGCGCAAGCAAGCGGGCACCATCTTCAAAGGAATATTCCTCTTTTTCCTCAATCCGCTTCAATAGACCGGTTAATTGAGTAGTAAACATTTTTAACATAAAAACCCTCCTATTCACCCTCTTATTATAAGCATTTTTATGCCACTGCAAAAATAAAAGAAAAATATCAAAATTTCTGCAGGAGAATTTCTCTTTCAGCGAGAAATATAACAAGTGAGAGATATAGGGGATAATAAAAAAGTAATTTAAAAATAAGGAAGAGGTGGAGTTATGAAAGAGAAAATTTTAATTGTTGATGATCAGTTTGGCATTCGAATCCTGCTAAATGAAGTGTTTCAAAAAGAAGGGTATCAGACCTTTCAGGCTGCCAATGGCATTCAGGCCCTTGAAATTGTAACAAAGCATGACCCCGACCTTGTCCTATTGGATATGAAAATTCCTGGAATGGACGGAATCGAGATTTTAAAAAGAATGAAAGTAATCGATCCTGACATACGCGTCATTATCATGACAGCTTATGGCGAGTTGGATATGATTCAAGAAGCGAAGGACCTTGGAGCAATTACTCATTTTGCCAAGCCTTTTGACATTGATGATATTCGTGCAGCCGTTCGAAAACACATCCCTCAAAAGATGAATTAACGTCATTTTTTTATAAAAAACATAAGAACTCTGGGAAAAGTTAAATGGACGCGCTTTCATTATGAAAGTTTATAAAACTCTGTCTTTTTAATGGCATTTCGAACCTTGGTTTGATATGATACATATGAACTTTTTACTGTTTGGTTATCTTTTTCAAGTAATACATAATCCGTAAAATTGAGGGAAAACCTTAATATGGAAGGCTCATTTTTGAAAAAGATAGCGACCTAAACTAAGGAGGAAGAGAAATGCCATTAGTTTCAATGAAAGAAATGCTCATCAAAGCAAAAGCAGAAGGATATGCGGTTGGGCAATTTAACTTAAATAACCTAGAATTTACACAAGCCATTCTTCAAGCTGCACAAGCTGAAAATTCACCGGTTATCCTTGGGGTATCTGAAGGTGCTGCCCGTTATATGTCCGGCTTCAAAACCGTTGTAAAAATGGTTGAAGGCTTAATGGAAGACTTGAAAGTGACAGTACCAGTGGCCATTCACCTTGACCACGGTTCAAGCTTTGAAAAATGTAAAGAAGCGATTGATGCAGGCTTCACATCTGTTATGATCGATGCTTCTCACCACCCATTTGAAGAAAATATCGAAATTACTTCTAAAGTAGTTGACTTTGCTCATTCAAAAGGTGTTTCTGTTGAAGCGGAACTAGGAACTGTTGGCGGCCAAGAAGACGATGTTATCGCTGAAGGCGTCATTTACGCAGATCCAAAAGAATGTGAAGAACTTGTAAAACGCACAGGTATCGACTGCCTTGCACCTGCATTAGGTTCTGTTCACGGTCCATACAAAGGCGAACCAAACCTTGGTTTTGCTGAGATGGAAGAAATCGGCAAGATTACTGGTCTTCCATTAGTCCTTCACGGCGGAACTGGTATCCCATTAAAGGATATCCAAAAATCTGTTTCACTTGGAACAGCCAAAATCAACGTGAACACAGAAAATCAAATCGCATCTGCAAAAGCTGTTCGTGAATCATTAGCTGCTAAACCTGAAGAATACGATCCACGTAAATATTTAGGACCAGCTCGTGATGCCATCAAAGAAACCGTTATTGGCAAAATTCGTGAATTCGGTTCTTCAGGCAAAGCGTAAGACAATTTTAAAAAACGGAACAATGTCGTTTTTATATTTGTTCCAATTATGATAAAATGAAACCGTCCTTACCAAAGGGCGGTTTCAGTCTGTAAAGAAAACTGAAAATTGAATCAGAAATCATTGCAGCCTCCATTCGTAATCCAGTTCACGTGACAGAAGCCGCGTTAAGAGGCGCTCATATTGCAACTATTCCATACAAAGTATTAATGGGATTATTCCATCATCCATAATAAGGGCATTGAAGGCTTCCTAACAGACTGGAAAGCTCGTACAGAGGCATAAATTTCCAGTTTTATGAAAAAATTTTCATTACCATACATGAAAATAGAATTTTGGTGTAAACTAAAGGATAGACAAACTGTCGGATTTTGACTTTTCATGATGGAAAAATATACCTATAGCCTCATTCAGTAATAAGCGGATGCGTACCGATTGACTTACAAGGGCTTAGAAGGGAGTCGAAAATGGAAAAACTTAAAATTGCGGGTGGTTATCCGTTAAAGGGAACTGTACGGATCAGCGGGGCAAAAAACAGTGCCGTCGCGTTAATTCCTGCAACAATTTTAGCGGAATCACCAGTGACAATTGAGGGATTGCCGGACATTTCAGATGTTGAAATCTTGAAGGACCTTCTTGAAGAAATCGGCGGAAATGTTCAGCTCTCTGACAACGATATGACGGTCGACCCATCTACGATGATTTCCATGCCCCTGCCAAACGGGAAAGTAAAAAAGCTCCGTGCTTCTTATTACTTAATGGGTGCGATGCTCGGCCGGTTTAAAAAGGCGGTAATTGGCTTACCTGGCGGCTGCCATTTAGGACCAAGACCGATTGATCAGCATATTAAAGGTTTCGAAGCACTTGGGGCCCAAATCACCAATGAACAAGGGGCGATTTATTTACGGGCGGACGAGCTTCGAGGCGCACGGATTTATCTCGACGTCGTCAGTGTGGGAGCAACGATTAATATCATGTTGGCGGCTGTTCGGGCCAAAGGCCGGACGGTGATTGAAAATGCGGCGAAAGAGCCAGAAATCATTGATGTGGCGACGCTGCTAACAAGTATGGGTGCGAAAATTAAAGGCGCAGGAACCGACGTGATCCGCATCGATGGTGTGGAATCACTCCATGGCTGCCGCCACACCATTATTCCGGACCGAATTGAAGCTGGCACGTATATGATTTTAGGCGCAGCAGTGGGCGAAGGCGTGTTAATTGATAACGTCATCCCGCAGCATTTAGAATCATTAATTGCCAAACTGCGCGAAATGGGTGTTCGTGTCGAATCCGGCGATGATCAAGTGTTTGTTGACGGATCAACAAAATTAAAGGCTGTCGATATTAAAACGCTTGTTTATCCTGGGTTTCCTACCGATTTACAGCAACCGTTTACAACACTCCTGACAAAAGCTGCCGGCTCAAGTGTTGTGACAGACACGATTTACGGTGCCCGCTTTAAGCATATCGATGAACTTAGAAGAATGAACGCCAATATTAAGGTGGAAGGACGCTCAGCCATCATAAATGGCCCGATTCAGCTTCAAGGTGCCAAAGTGAAGGCAAGCGACCTCAGGGCAGGAGCCGCTCTTGTCATTGCCGGATTGATTGCCGAAGGAATTACTGAAGTAACCGGTCTTGAACATATCGACCGCGGCTATAGTGACCTTGTAGGAAAACTAAACGGACTCGGTGCAACCATTTGGCGGGAAGCGTTGACAAAAGAAGAAGTAGAACAGATGAAAAACACATAGAAAAGCGGAAGCGCCTTGCCAAGGGGTGACATTAGCCGCAGAGCGCTGTAGCCTAGACAGAAAGCAAAGTTCGGGAGATAAACAAAAGACATAGGGGAGATGGAGACCGATGGAAAGAAGTTTAACGATGGAGCTTGTCCGTGTCACAGAAGCGGCAGCACTAGCTTCAGCCCGTTGGATGGGCCGTGGGAAAAAAGATGAGGCCGATGGTGCAGCTACTTCTGCCATGCGCGATGTGTTTGACACCGTGCCAATGAAGGGTACAGTTGTCATTGGTGAAGGGGAAATGGATGAAGCACCAATGCTTTATATTGGTGAAAAACTTGGGACAGGCTACGGACCACGCGTCGATGTTGCCGTTGACCCGCTCGAAGGTACCAATATTTTAGCATCAGGCGGCTGGAATGCTTTAGCGGTTCTTGCGATTGCTGATCATGGCAACCTTCTTCATGCTCCTGATATGTACATGGAAAAAATCGCGGTTGGGCCCGAAGCAGTCGGACATATTGATATCAATGCGTCTGTTCTGGACAACTTAAAGGCCGTTGCCAAAGCGAAAAATAAAGATATCGAGGATGTCGTCGCGACTGTTTTAAATCGTGAGCGCCATGAGCATATCATTGCCCAGCTTCGTGAAGCAGGGGCAAGAATCAAGTTAATTAATGATGGTGACGTGGCAGGTGCCATTAATACGGCATTCGACAATACCGGTGTGGATATTCTCTTTGGTTCTGGCGGTGCTCCTGAAGGCGTTCTGTCTGCTGTTGCCTTAAAATGTCTTGGCGGCGAAATCATCGGTAAACTATTGCCGCAAAATGATGCGGAGCTTGAGCGCTGCATCAAGATGGGCCTCGATGTCAATCGCGTCCTGCGGATGGAGGACCTTGTCAAAGGCGATGACGCCATTTTTGCTGCGACAGGGATTACCGACGGAGAATTGCTGCGCGGTGTTCAATTCAAAGGATCCTACGGTTCGACCCACTCAATCGTTATGCGTGCCAAATCAGGCACCGTCCGCTTTGTCGAAGGTCGTCATAGTTTAAAGAAAAAACCTAATTTAGTGATTAAATAGGCGATGCCCCGTGAAGGGTGCCTGACACCAGTGCGTGTCAGGCACCCTTCATGGCATCACCTCTCCTAAATTAAAAAACTCCTATTACACTCGATTAGGAATTTTCAACGAACTCCTTCACAGAAAAAATTCCCAATGAATGAAAATAGAAAATTTAGTTGATTAATTTTTTGCATAGAGGGTAAAATAGTAATTGTTTTTATTCATTTTTCTGCAATTCTATTCATTTCTTACTACTTCTATTTCAATTCCTCAACTCTCTTAATTATTATCTGATTGAAAAAAATAAAAGTGTGGTGCACAAATGGACTTAACAATTTCAAGTTTAGAAAATATGAAGCTGAAGGAGCTTTATGAGCTTGCTCGCGAATATAAAGTGACCTATTACAGCAAATTAACAAAAAAAGAATTAATTTTTGCCATCCTGAAATCTCGTGCGGAACAGCAGGGGTATTTCTTTATGGAAGGCGTCTTGGAAATCATCCAATCAGAAGGATTTGGATTCTTACGACCAATTAACTACTCGCCAAGCTCAGAGGATATCTATATTTCTGCTTCGCAAATCCGCCGCTTCGACCTTCGTAATGGGGATAAAGTTTCCGGTAAAGTACGACCTCCAAAGGAAAACGAGCGTTATTATGGACTATTGCACGTAGAGGCTGTTAACGGGGAAGATCCGGAATCAGCGAAAGAACGGGTGTACTTCCCGGGCCTCACACCATTATATCCAAACAGACAGATGAAATTAGAAACGACACAAAAACATCTATCGACAAGGATTATGGATGTTGTGGCACCGGTTGGTTTTGGGCAGCGTGGCTTAATCGTCGCTCCGCCAAAGGCTGGTAAAACAATGCTGTTAAAAGAAATTGCGAACAGCATTACAACGAACCACCCTGAAGTGGAATTAATCATGCTGTTAATCGATGAACGCCCGGAAGAAGTGACCGACATCGAGCGTTCGGTTGCCGGTGACGTCGTCAGTTCGACGTTTGACGAAGTACCTGAAAATCATATTAAAGTAGCGGAGTTGGTGCTTGACCGCGCGATGCGTTTAGTCGAGCACAAACGCGATGTCGTGATTCTGATGGATAGTATTACGCGTCTGGCTCGTGCATACAATCTTGTAATTCCGCCAAGCGGAAGAACGCTTTCTGGTGGTATTGACCCAGCAGCCTTCCACCGTCCAAAGCGTTTCTTCGGGGCAGCCCGTAATATCGAAGAGGGCGGCAGTTTGACGATTCTTGCGACGGCTTTAGTCGATACAGGCTCACGGATGGATGACGTGATTTATGAGGAATTTAAAGGGACAGGTAATATGGAACTGCACCTTGACCGTCAGCTGGCTGAACGCCGTATTTTCCCTGCGCTTGATATCCGTCGTTCGGGAACGCGTAAGGAAGAGCTGTTGATTCCGAAGGATCATTTGGATAAATTATGGGCGATCAGAAAATCGATGTCAGATTCACCAGATTTTGCGGAACGCTTCTTGAAAAAATTAAGACAAACTAAATCGAATGAGGAATTCTTCGCGCAACTAGGGGAAGAGCTGAAATCTAGACGTTCGTAGTCGATGCGGTGAAGCGGTCAAATTAAGCCGGTCCTAGTCAATTAGGTATCGGACAACCCTGGTAAAGGGGGGCATGATGGGTTCCTTTTTAAAAAAGAAACCAATAAATCCCAACTTGCCAAATTTGGTTTGCCTTGTTATAATGGGTGCAGTGTGTGTTAAGTAAATTGGTGCTTGGTGTTAGACAAGCACATTATATAACTCTGTTTCGAATGATTCAGGGCGGAAGGAGATGAAAAGAATGAAAGCAGGAATTCATCCAAATTATAAAATGGTACAGGTGACTTGTGCATGCGGAAACACTTTTGAAACTGGTTCAGTGAAGAAAGAAATTCGCGTTGAAACTTGTTCAGAATGTCATCCATTCTATACTGGTCGTCAAAAATTCGCTGAAGCTGGCGGACGTGTTGACCGTTTCAACAAGAAATACGGCATCAAGAGCCAACAGCAACAATAATTGTAAAAAGTACAGGCAAGCAGCAATTTACTTGCCTGTTTTTTATTTTAATAAAATTCAAATAATTGATAGATATTTAAGGATTTGCTTGGAAGGAGACGCCGTTTTATGTATTTAATGAAGCAAAGCGGATGGGTTGAGGTTATCTGTGGCAGTATGTTTTCTGGGAAATCGGAGGAATTGATTCGCCGCGTTAGACGTGCTCAGTTCGCCAAACAAAAGATAGCTGTTTTTAAGCCGAAAATTGATAATCGCTATCACGATCAATCTGTCGTTTCTCATAATGGATCTTCTTTTGATGCGAAGCCAATTACTCATTCGATTGAGATTCTTCACCATGTGGAAGCGGATATGGATATTATTGCCATTGATGAGGTTCAGTTTTTTGATGAGGGGATTCTCAGGGTTGTTCAGCAGCTGGCTGACAGAGGCCATCGGGTGGTTTGTGCGGGTCTTGATATGGATTTCCGCGGTGAGCCGTTCGGGCAGATGCCTGCGTTGATGGCGATTGCTGAATCGGTGACGAAGCTGCAGGCGGTCTGTTCTGTTTGTGGTTCGCCTTCAAGTCGGACGCAGCGTCTGATTGATGGACGTCCAGCCTCTTACCATGACCCAGTGATTTTAGTGGGTGCCTCCGAAGCGTACGAGCCCCGCTGCCGTCATCATCACGAAGTCCCAAAAACGGCGTCCTATACCGTTCATGCATAGAGCAAGAAGGTACAAATGAATGTCAGGCTTGGTTGAGTTTACATAATTAGTGCCTGACACCATTGGAAAAACTGTCTGAGAAGGGATTCTCAGGCAGTTTTTTTGTTTGATTAGGGGGAAATTTGCGGTTTGGCGGAATGTTTGGTAGTTCGGCGGAATAAACTTTGAGTTCGGCGGAATTCCGGGGAGTCTGGCGGAATCACTTTGGAAGTTGGCGGAATCCGACCCAGTTTTAGCGGAATCACTTGTGGGACCGCAAAATCCGCCCCCGGACTTGGAAAGAATTCACTCGACCTATTGCTGCCGTGACCGGGCATGATAGTAATGGGGGGTGTAAGATGCAAAAATTTATGTTGTTTCTCTCATTAAGTATGTTGTTTTTAGTAAGCGGCTGTGACGGAAATCGGGGTGGGAATCATGGGAATGAAGAGGCGTATGACCTACGGAGTGACCAATCCAAACCTAATTATATATCCAATCGGGGCAATGACCGCAACACGCCGACAAATATATCGGATCGGGGCAAGAATAAGCAGCATATGGTCGAAGATGATATCACCAATCAAAATCCGAACTTCCTTGACCTGAAGGGGACAGGAAGCGGCAGCGAAGCTGGTGCGAATAATCAAGGCAACGATATCCAAAAAGCTAAGCAGGTTATCGCGGATTCCGATGAGTTTACGGCCGATTCCATCTGGATCAACGGCGACCGGATGTGGGTATCTGTTTATAAAAAAGGAATGCAGTCTGAGCGGGGAAAAATTAATGCCGAAGCACGACTCCATAAGAAACTAATCCAGGCCTTGCCGCGTTATAAAATGGAAGTACGTGTCAAAGAAGATCGAAGGTAGCATGCTCTGATTATCAGGGCATGTTTTTTCTACGGCTGTAGCTTGAGTTCCTTTTTAAAAAAAGGATTTTGACCTGAAAAATCACCCCGTGAAAAAATTTCCCCTTAATTTGGTTTTGACGGTTGTTTTCACCTATACTATAATTAGAATGTTATGGACAAAAAATTGAGGTGAATAGACCGTGTTTGATCGTCTTCAATCGGTGGAAGATCGTTATGATAAGTTGAATGAACTTTTGAGCGACCCACAAATTATTAATGATTCAAAGAAACTTCGTGAATATTCAAAAGAACAATCTGATATACAAGAAACTGTACTAACGTATCGTGAATATAAAGAGGCACGCGAACAGCTTCAGGATGCCAAGGCGATGCTTGATGAGAAGCTGGATGCGGATATGCGCGAAATGGTGAAGGAAGAAGTTAATGAGCTGGAAGCGCAAATCGTTGAGTTAGAAGCTAAGATGAAACTATTGTTGATTCCAAAGGATCCGAATGATGACAAGAATGTTATCTTTGAAATCCGGGGGGCAGCGGGCGGAGACGAAGCGGCCTTGTTTGCTGGGAATTTATATCGCATGTACAGCCGTTATGCGGAAGCGCAGGGCTGGAAGACGGAAATGATTGATGCGAACCCGACTGGTCTTGGTGGTTATAAGGAAATTAGTTTTATGATTAACGGCCAGGGTGCTTATTCGAAGTTGAAGTATGAGAACGGCGCACACCGTGTGCAGCGTGTTCCGGAGACGGAGTCAAGCGGCCGGATTCATACGTCGACGGCGACGGTTGTCTGTTTGCCGGAAGCGGAAGAATTAGAAGTGGAAATTAACGATAAAGATATCCGTTTTGATGCGTTTGCGTCAAGTGGCGCCGGCGGACAGTCCGTTAACACGACGATGTCAGCGGTTCGGTTAACGCATATTCCAACTGGGATCGTGGTTTCGATTCAGGATGAGAAATCGCAGCACAAGAATAAAGATAAAGCGATGAAGGTTTTACGGGCACGAATTTATGATAAGTATCAACAGGAAGCGCAGGCGGAGTATGATTCTGTCCGTAAATCTGCGGTTGGTACGGGGGACCGTTCGGAGCGGATTCGTACGTATAACTTCCCGCAAAACCGGGTGACGGACCACCGCATCGGCTTGACGATTCAAAAGCTCGATCAAATTTTAGAAGGCAAGCTCGATGATGTCATCGATGCGTTGATTATGGATGATCAAGCGCGCAGGCTGGAAAGTGCCTCTAATGAGTAAAAAAGTCTATGAAGCTCTCCAATGGGCTTCTTCTTTTTTAGTTTCAGCGCGTCGTGATGAGAATGCCGGGGAGCTTTTACTTCGCCATTTCACCGGAATGTCGCGGGCGCAGTTGTTTGCGAATATGCGTGATGAGTTAGCGCCGGGCGTGTGGGAAATCTTTGAAAAAGCGGTTGGTGAACACGTGAAGGGTGTGCCGGTCCAATATATCATCGGCACGGAGGAGTTTTACGGGCGGCCGTTTATCGTCAATGAAGAGGTTCTGATCCCGAGGCCGGAAACGGAAGAACTTGTCTATGGTGCACTTCAACGGATCAAGCGGCTGTTCAGTGGAGAGCAGGTTATCAGGTTAGCGGATATCGGGACCGGGAGCGGCGCCATCGCGATTACCATGAAGCTGGAAGAAGCGGAACTTAGGGTGTCAGGCACCAATAGTACCATCAAGCTAGGGGAAATGGTGTCAGGCACCAATAGTCCTATCAAGCCGTTGGAAATGGTGTCAGGTACCAATTCTCCTATCGAGCCAGTGTTATTGGTGTCAGGCACTGATATTGCGGAGGTGTCGCTGGCTGTGGCGCGGGAGAATGCGGCCCGGCTTGGGGCTGAGGTGGAGTTTGTTCAGGGGGATTTGCTTGGCCCGTTTATCGAGAGCGGGGCTCGGTTTGATGTGATCCTCTCGAATCCACCGTATATTCCGGTCGGTGATATGACGGCGATGTCGGAGGTTGTGACGGAGCATGAGCCGCACCGGGCCTTGTTTGCGGGGGCGGATGGCTTGGATTTTTACCGCCGCTTTATGGTCGAGCTGCCGCAAGTACTGGAGAAGCGTGCACTGGTTGGGTTTGAAATTGGGGCCGGTCAGGGCGAAGCGGTAGCGGAGCTTTTTCAAAAAGCGTTTGCCAATGCGAAGGTAGAGATTGTGAATGATTTGAATGGCAAGGACCGGATGGTGTTTGCGGAGATCGGCTTCGGGGCTTAGGTTCCATTGATGTGGCGAAAACTATAATGAAAACTATAAAAAAGCTCAGAGTATGTTGGCTCTGAGCTTTTTTATAGTTCCGTTAGATAGGATGTCATTTCTTTTATTTTGGAGTTATTACGGGAACTGGAAAATTGGAATACGTTACAAAATGCATATTTCTTTTTGTTTTCTACGATTTGGGTACCGTTAACTGAGCCGTGATAGCCGTGGGTGATAATAGTGTTAAGCTGCAGTTCGGTTACTTTATTATTTTGGTTTTGTTTGAGGATTTCGATCACTTTTTCTTTTCCTTGGATCTGATGTTGACCGATGATATTCCAGTGAAAATCGTCGGTGATATTCTCTGATAGAAAGCGAGGTCATTCTGTGCAAAGGATATGTTGAATTTTTTAAGAAATGCTTTTTTGGGTGCGTTGCCGCAATCGTCGGGGCAAATTACTTTTAGGTCCACGTATTCAGATTTTGAATGATCCATTTTTTACACTCCATTTTCAGTAGATTAATTTTTAATTCGATAATGACGCCAATAGGGGCGATTGGATGCAATTTATAGATTTTTATCGAAAAAGTGATGCCAATAAGCCTGATTGGATGCAATTTATAGATTTTTATCGAAAAAGTGATGCCAATAAGCCTGATTGGATGTAATTTATAGAGTTTTTACCGAAAAAATGATGCCAATAAGCCTGATTGGATGCAATTTATAGAGTTTTTATCGAAAAAATGATGCCAATAATCCTGATTGGATGCAATTTCAGCACCTTTTATCTGAAAATAGTGTCCAATGAGCAAATAACCATTCGCAGGACAGACCATCCTCTTATTTAAACATTCATTTAGATTTTACCCTCTTGAGTGGAGGCACATGCAATCGTTTCTTTGAAAAATATCAAAATTTAATAGTTTAAGATTCTGGCATTTTGTCCAAAATGAAGGTATCGAAGGGACGGTGCTAGAATTGAAAAGTAAAGTGATTGTTTGGGGATATCTAATCGTTTTGTCTTTAGGGACGATGTTGAGTTTATATATGCCGAAGACGGAAGCCGCGTCGAAAGAATCGATTGTGATTCCTGGTGAAGCGATTCGGCTTAGGATTCTTGCGAATAGTGATTTTGAAGAAGATCAGGCCATTAAACGGAAAGTGCGCGATGCGGTGAATGCGCAGATTACCCTGTGGGTTCAGGATTTAACGTCAATGGAAAAAGCAAGAACGGTCATCAAGTCGAAGCTTCCTGAGATTCAAGCGATTTCGGAACAAGTGGTCCGCGACCAAGGGTCTGATCAATCGGTGAAGGTGGAGTTTGGCAAGGTTCAGTTTCCGACGAAATTATATGGTCAATTTTTATATCCTGCCGGAGAATATCAAGCGATTTTGATTACGCTCGGGAGCGGGGAAGGCGCGAACTGGTGGTGTGTGCTTTACCCGCCATTATGCTTCCTTGATTTTTCAAATGGTGTAGCTGTCAGTGATGGCTTTGAAGGAGAGAAAAAGGCGAAAGCAAAAACAGTGGCACCTGCTAAATCGGAGGAAAAGGTTGAAAAGGCAAAAACGGTGGCAACGGTTGAAAGGGTAAAAGAAGAAGCAAGCTCAGTTGAGGATAAGAAAGAGGTTGCGGTTAAGGTAGAAAAAGAGGTTGAGGTAAAGAGTGAAAAAGAGGAAAAAGCCGCAACTGTGGACGAAGAAGAAATGAAGAAGCCGGAGAGGCTGATTGAAAAAGATGCACCGGTGTTCAATGAGATAATGGTTGAGGTTGATGATGAGCCAGTGAAGTTGGCTAAAAAGGATGCACCCGTGTACACTGCTGAAGATGAAAAGCCGGTGGAAGTGAAGTTTTTCGTCGTAGAGATGTGGGAGAAGATGTTTAATTAGACCAGGTCCAGCAATGGGGCTGGTTTTTTGTGTGGAAAAATTCGGCGAGGCTGTGGTCGTTTCTTCAATAAAATTTTACTAGATTCCCAAATCTAGCGGTTCTATTTGTTCTAACTCATCCATATTCATAGAGTAGAATCTTAAAAAAAGAGGTGGAAGCGATGCAGGCATTGATTCGCAGAGCAAATAAACAAGACTTGGGCAGTTTACGAGCGTTTTTATCCAGAGCCAATCTGGGGACGGATGGACTAACAGATGAAACGATTGACTATTTTTTGCTGCTAGAGAATGAGGAGGGCACCTTAAAGGGTTCGCTTGGCATGGAGGCCTTCACGGAGTTCGGGCTCTTGCGCTCACTCGTTGTGACACCTGGACAAGCTGAAAAGGAAATCTTCGTTCTTTTTGATCAAATGGTGCAATTAGCGAAAGAAAAAGGGATGAAAGGTTTGTTTTTGGCAACAAATAAGAGCGTGGCCTTACCGTTTTTCGAAATATTGGGCTTCCAGAGGATTGATCGGGAGGATATACCCAGCGAATTTTATCAATCTGAACATATTCGACACGTTTTAAATGTGGATAACTCAATATTTTTAAAATTTTCACTATAATTGTGGATATATCCACAAAGTTATCCACTTTTTCAAGGAAGTTGTGCACAATTTGTGGATAACGCTTGTATTTATGCCCACCTTCTTTTATACTTTCAAACGTATTGAGCTAAAAATATGAGTCTAGGTGACTAAATTCGCCAAATTTCGCTAATAGACTCATTCGAGATAAAGGTGGATAACTATGAACACAAAGGTCTGGAAAGTGGATAAGTATGTGGATAATCTTGAAAATAATCCACAAGTTGTGGATGCAGCGAATTTTTTACGGGATAACGAAGTGGTTGCCCTGCCGACAGAGACGGTTTATGGTCTTGGCGGGAACGCGGAAAGTGATCTGGCGGTTGGGAAGATTTTTGCAGCCAAAGGAAGGCCGAGTGATAATCCACTAATTATCCACATCGCTGAAAAAAAGCAGCTGAGCACGTTTGTAACTGAGGTTCCTGACAAGGCTGAAGTGTTGATGGATGCGTTTTGGCCGGGACCACTGACGATTATTTTTAAAAAGAAAGAAGGCGTCCTAGCGGAAACAGCCACGGCGGGATTGTCGACGGTTGCGGTAAGGATGCCGGACCACCCTGTCGCACTGGCATTGTTGAAAAGTTGTGGACTGCCGATTGCTGCCCCGAGCGCCAACAGTTCGGGCAAACCAAGTCCAACTAAGGCCCAACATGTCATGGACGATTTAAATGGGAAAATTGCTGGTGTGATCGACGGCGGCGCAACAGGAATTGGCGTGGAATCAACGGTCATCGATTGCACCGAAGCGATTCCGGTTATCTTAAGACCGGGCGGGGTAACGAAGGAGCAGATTGAGGCTGTGCTCGGTGAAGTACGTGTCGATGCCGCGTTAACAGACGAGGAGGCTCGGCCGAAAGCCCCAGGCATGAAATACCAACACTACGCCCCGAATGCACCGCTATTTATGGTGTCAGGCACCACGAAATTTCTCCAGCGTCTAATAGAAGAAAAACGGATGGAGGGATTGCGGGTCGGGGTGCTGACAACGGAAGAGCAGGCGGATGTGTATGAAGCGGATGTGGTGCTAGCTTGCGGGAAGCGGGCAGAACTTACGACCGTTGCCGCGGCGCTTTATGATACGCTGCGAAAATTTAATCTAGAAAAGGTCGATGTCATTTACAGTGAGATCTTTCCGAACGAAGGTGTCGGAAATGCAATAATGAACCGCCTTCAGAAAGCCGCTGGAAATAAACTAATCGCTGATTAAACACTAGGTTCTCCTGTGAGGGGACCTGGTGTTTTTTTTCGGTGTCAGGCACTAATTTTGGGTGTAGTGTAGTAGTCTGAATTTTTTTGGTGGATTTTTCGGTGTCAGGCACCAATTAAATGTGGCCGCAAACACCATTATGTAACAAATTTTGGAATTAGAAACGTGGAAGAAGCGGTATAATAGACGAAAGCGGCCAATATTCCATTTCCCCAACATGACTTCTAAATTAGTTTGGACGTGCATATGCTAGGGTAGTTAGTCCAAGGAGGCGGGGTCCGAATGTCTGAAATGATTGGCGAAATAGTAACTCTTATGTTAATGGCGTTTGCACTAGGGATGGATGCATTTTCAGTCGGACTTGGCATGGGGATGTACAAACTTCGGCTCAAGAAAATTTTTAATATTGGCATCATGATCGGTTTGTTCCATGTATGGATGCCGCTGCTTGGCTTAATTGCTGGGAAATTTTTATCAGATAAATTTGGTACCTTTGCGACCTTTATCGGCGGTTTTCTGCTGATTTTACTCGGTGTGCAAATGGTTTGGTCCACCCTCAAAAAGAGCGATGAGAAGGTTATTTCCCCAATTGGTTTCGGCTTGCTGCTCTTTGCCTTGAGTGTGAGTCTGGATAGTTTTTCCGTAGGGCTTACCTTAGGCATTTATGGTGCGAAGACGATTATGGTTATTTTGTGTTTTGGAATCATGGCAACCATCCAAACATGGGCGGGACTGCTGCTTGGCCGCAAGATGCAGGGCTGGGTCGGGTCATATAGTGAGGCACTTGGAGGAGCTATTTTACTGGCCTTTGGCTTAAAGCTGCTCGCTCCCTTCTTTTAACGGGCGGGATCGGCCAACCTTTTCGAATCCCTAACTTAATTATGATAAAATAAATTACATAAGAATCTTGTAAGGAGGCAAACACATTGCAGCGCATTTTGTTTGTATGTACAGGAAATACGTGCAGGAGTCCAATGGCAGAAGCGATTTTGAAAAATAAAGCGGTCGACGAGATCGAAGTAAGGTCGGCAGGAATTTATGCTGCGAACGGCAGTGAGGCATCGCCACATGCAAAAAGGGTGTTGGAGGACAATGGGATTGTGCACAATCACCGTTCCAGTTTGTTAACGAGTGATGAAGTCGAATGGGCCGACCTCATCCTAACGATGACATCCTCACATAAGTTGGCCATTCTGCAGCAATACCCTCATGAGGGTCAGAAGGTATATACCTTAAAGGAATACAGCGGGGAAGGCTTCAATCATGATGTCGTCGACCCGTACGGCGGACCGCTCGCCATGTACGAAGAAACCTTTCGTGAACTAAATGGATTAATTGATAAAACAATTGGAAAACTAAAGTGACAGATGCTCTCTTTTCGAAGAGGGCTTTTATTTTTTGATTGAAACTTTATATTTTTGTGGCAGTATGTCAAAATTAATCAGGAGAGCAAAGCCCCTTTTCGTGACGGACACTAGTGGCGAGGAGCTGGGGCTAGTCTGTAAAAGATAAATAGAATAGAGGAGGTTTTTCACATGAAAGTGGCACTAGCATCAGACCATGGCGGAGTGAATCTTCGCAAGGAAATTGCGCAATTACTTAACGAACTGGGGATTGAATTTGAGGACTTTGGCTGTGACTGTGAAACATCGGTTGATTATCCAGATTACGCGCTGCCAGTTGCTGAGAAAGTGGCGAGCGGCGAGTTTGACCGCGGGATTCTGATTTGCG
Organism: Bacillus sp. ISL-7; assembly: GCF_018613065.1. Next base: position 40,583 of record NZ_JAGGQW010000028.1, read on the forward strand.
GAACGGGAATTGGCATGAGTATTGCTGCTAATAAAGTGAAAGGGATTCGCTGTGCCTTGGTCCATGATACGTTTAGCGCCAAAGCAACTCGGGCTCATAATGATTCAAACATCATAACGATGGGTGAACGCGTCATTGGCCCTGGCCTTGCTCGAGATATAGCTGAGATCTGGCTGACGGGTGAATTTAAAGGCGGTCGTCATGCGAACAGGATAGGAAAAATTGGTGAATACGAGGACAAACACCTCTAATTTAGCTCGGGCTGGACTGGAAATCTTTTTTAGGGGAGGTCAAGGCATATGATTCAAACGTGTGAACAAGAACTGGAAGCGATTTTAACGGAATTCAAAGAGCAGGGTGCGTTAAGACAAGGGCAGCTGTTAGTGGTCGGCTGCAGTACGAGTGAGGTAATTGGGGAGCGAATTGGCACCTCTGGCACGGTTGAAGTGGCGGAAATGATTTACCGCTGTTTGAAAAACCTTCAGGCGGAGACGGGGATCGCGCTTGCCTTCCAATGTTGCGAGCATTTAAACCGGGCCTTGGTGGTCGAACGTGCGGTTGCGGAGGAAAGGCGGTTCGATGAAGTTTCGGTTGTCCCTGTCCGAAAGGCAGGCGGGGCGATGGCGACTTACGCGTTTGGAGCGATGGATGACGCGGTTTTAGTGGAATTCGTGAAGGCGGATGCCGGGATTGATATCGGCAACACACTCATCGGGATGCACTTAAAACATGTCGCCGTTCCAGTCCGCGTGAAGCAAAAAAGCATCGGGCAGGCCCATGTAACACTCGCCAAAGTACGCCCGAAACTGATCGGCGGCGCAAGAGCCGTATACGAACGGAATCAGGAAAACACGAGCTGCTCTTAATAAACTTGGGTGTCAGGCACCATCATTAAAGTTTTTTATATTCTGGTAAATTTTGATGCATTATGCTAAAACACGAATGTTTATGTGATAAAAATTAATTTCGTTCGGAAAATAACGTACTGACGTATAAAGATGTTCACTTTAGGTATAAAATATAATTAAAAACCGAAAAATGTTTCTCTTTTAATTTAAGGGTGTTTCTGCTAAAATAAAAAAGAATTTTCGAAAAGTATCTAATTTATTTACATATAAGGGGGATTTTTGTCATGAAGCATTTGCCACAAGCTGATGAACAGGTTTTTCAAGCGATTCAAAAAGAATTAGGTCGTCAACGTTCAAAAATCGAATTAATTGCCTCAGAAAACTTTGTAAGTGAAGCAGTTATGGAAGCCCAGGGGTCCGTTTTAACGAACAAATATGCAGAAGGCTATCCTGGCCGACGCTATTACGGCGGCTGTGAATATGTTGATATCGTCGAAGACTTAGCCCGCAACCGCGCAAAGGAAATCTTCGGAGCGGAATACGTGAACGTGCAGCCTCACTCAGGTGCACAAGCTAATATGGCGGTTTACTTCACAGTTCTAGAGCAAGGTGACACCGTGCTTGGCATGAATTTATCCCACGGCGGCCACTTAACACACGGCAGCCCAGTTAACTTCAGTGGTGTTCAATATAATTTTGTTGAATATGGTGTGGACCAAGAAACGCACCGCATCAATTATGATGATGTGCGTGCAAAAGCACTCGAGCACAAGCCGAAAATGATTGTTGCTGGTGCTAGTGCCTACCCGCGTGCAATTGACTTTGCAAAGTTCCGTGAGATTGCCGATGAAGTCGGTGCATACCTCATGGTGGATATGGCGCACATCGCTGGACTTGTTGCAGCAGGCTTGCATCAAAACCCAGTACCGTACGCTGATTTTGTTACCACAACTACGCATAAAACATTACGCGGTCCACGCGGCGGAATGATCCTTTGCAAAGAGGAATTCGGCAAGAAAATTGATAAATCGATCTTCCCAGGAATTCAAGGCGGTCCACTAATGCATGTCATTGCTGCAAAAGCTGTTGCGTTTGGTGAAGCATTACAGGAAAGCTTCAAAGAATATGCTGGTCAGATTATCACGAACGCTCAGCGCTTAGCTGAAAGTCTTCAAAAAGAAGGCTTGAAGTTAGTATCCGGCGGAACGGACAACCACCTCTTGTTAGTGGACGTAACGACGCTTGGATTAACTGGCAAGGTTGCTGAAAAGGTCCTTGATGAGGTTGGCATCACGGTTAACAAAAACACAATTCCATTTGACCCGCAAAGTCCGTTTGTAACAAGCGGTGTCCGTATCGGTACGGCAGCAGTGACAAGCCGTGGCTTTGTTGAAGCAGATATGGACGAGATCGCTTCAATTATCGCGTTTACCTTGAAGAACCATGAAGATGAGGCGAAACTTGAAGAAGCTCAAGGTCGTGTCGAAGCATTAACAAGCAAATTTACTCTTTATCCTGAATATTAAGCAACAGAAAATCGGCCTATCGTAGGCCGATTTTTTTTGAAAAATCTAACTAGTTGAAAGTGCTGAATTCTATTTGCTCATTGCCTTTTTTTTCTGTAAAATGAGACGAAGTGTTTATAATTTAAAATAAGGAGCGATGATTATGGCCAAGGTATTCGTTTTCGACCATCCACTCATTCAACATAAACTAACATACATACGTGATAAAAACACAGGAACAAAGGAGTTCCGCGAGCTTGTCGATGAAGTCGCGACGCTTATGGCGTTTGAAATTACCAGAGATATGCAGCTTGAGGATATCGATATCGAAACACCTGTCTGCCCAGCGAAATCCAAGGTTCTATCCGGTAAGAAAATCGGGATTGTGCCCATTTTGCGTGCAGGAATCGGAATGGTTGATGGCATCTTAAAATTAATCCCAGCTGCGAAAGTGGGCCATATCGGTTTATACCGCGACCCTGAAACCTTGATGCCGGTTGAGTATTATATTAAGCTCCCAAGTGATGTGGAAGAGCGTGATTTCATTGTGGTTGATCCGATGCTTGCAACAGGCGGTTCGGCGATTGAAGCAATTCGCTCCTTGAAGAAGCGCGGCGCGAAACATATCAAATTTATGTGTTTAATTGCAGCACCAGAAGGCGTGGAAGCAGTAAAGTCAGCCCACCCGGACGTGGATATCTATATCGCTGCTTTGGATGAGAAATTAAATGACCACGGCTACATCGTCCCAGGCCTTGGTGATGCAGGAGATCGGTTGTTTGGAACGAAATAGGATACCGTTTGAAATAAAGTCGAGCTTATTCGGCTTTTTTTTTTGTTGGTTTTATTAAAAATAGGTCATTTTTTGGAAAAATAATGAGAAAATGAAAAATCTGTACTGAAACCCATTTATTTTTTTTAAAAGGGGGTCCATTTTTGGGGGAATTTGTCTATTAGCACAAAACACCTTGAAAATGGCACAAAACCTCTTAGAAATGGCACAAAACTCTAGAAATCGCCACAAAACCTGCCCAAAATGGCACAAAACCACCGAGAATTGGCACAAAACTTCAACGAGAACAATTTTAAACTTGAATAAAGAACAAAAATCAATAACAAGAACCGAAATAGACCTAAAAAGTGAACGGCAAAAAGACTATTTTTCACTAAAAAGATATAATTTGCTTAATTTTTAAGCAGGATATCTAATCTTTTAATAGAAATTACCACTGAATATAAAAAGAGGTGATGTATATGGTCGTTTTAGAACTGAAGTTACCAATTCAAGCTTACCAATGTATGGCGATACTCCGCAGGGTATCGAAAAATCATCCAATCAGACCGACTGTCGAACGCGATTTAAGATCGTGGCTGAAGGGATACTACGGCGAGAAGGAATGCAGCTACTATCTTTCGCTTTTGCCCGAAGAACAATATTACATTTTTCATGGCCTGCGGCTAACTGACAAGAAGACATTCCAAATTGATTTAGTGATACTTTCACAGAATTATATCTTCCTGGCAGAAGTCAAAAATCTATCGAAGAAATTGATTTTTAACAAGGAAACCAATCATGTAACCAAGGAATTTAATAATGAAGAAGAGGGCATTTCGAATCCAATGCTTCAGGTGAAAAGGCAGAAACTGCAATTCGTAAATTGGCTCAGAAAGATGCAAATGCAGGGTTTGCCAATTGAAAAAGTGGTAATCATCAGTAAACCGACGACTAAAGTGGAAACAACTCCTGACAATCAGCAAATTTTCAATGAGTTGATTTATGCCGAGTCACTTCTGGACAAAGTGGAAGAGCTTGAAATGAAGTACCAAAAACCCGTGTTTAGCAAAAGAAAAACCAGTCAATTAGTGGACCTCCTTTTAGCCCTCCATCAAACTCCTATTCCTGATATTCTTCAAACTTACAAATTATCAAAAGACGACATTATAACTGGAGTGTTATGTCCTAAGTGTCAAAACGTCACGATGGACTATTATTCAGCAAATTGGCACTGTCCTAATTGCCTGTTAATCTCAAAAACGGCTCATTTTCCAACTGTAGATGATTATTTTCTCTTGATTGGACCGATGATTACGAGGAAGCAGTTTGCTGAGTTTACACATATTAAATCCACCTTTGTAGCAGGGAAACAACTAAGGGCGCTTAACCTCACGTCTAATGGATCTAAACGAGGAACAAAATACACACTTCCGAAAAATCAACTCCTGTGCCCACTCGATGAAAAGGAAATCAACGCATACACGATTCCCACCAGGTAAAAAGGAAATCAACGCAAACACAATTCCCACCAGGTAAAAAGGAAATCAACGCATACACAATTCCCACCAGGTAAAAAGGGAATCAACGCAAACACGATTCCCACCAGGTAAATAGGAAATACCCAATACCCGATTCCCGATTCCCGTTTCCCAAAATAGTCGTGCATACTTTTCCCCCTCGAAGAAAACGATATGGAAAAAGGGGAAATCTATCGATGAAACTTCTACTCGCGTTACTGCTAGCTTTTCAAACTCCGAAAATACTCATCCATCCTTCGATCACCAAAAGCACGCGGGAGACAACCGCCATTATAATCTTGGACAAACCACACACCGACCAGGAAATCCAACAGCTCATGAAACCCTATAAAGACGTTAAGCTGCGCCGTGTCTTCCACCACGCGCTTGATGGATTCTCGGTCGAAGGCAGTGCAGAAACACTTGCTGAAATCGGCCGCAGCCATAAACAAATCAAAAACGTCTCGCCTGTTATTACCTACCAAGCCGAAACCGAAGAAAGCGTCAAAATTATTGGCGGGGAAGAAGTCCGCAGTTTTTTTGATAAAAAAAATGAACGGCTGACGGGGAAAGGGGTAACGGTCGGGGTCATTGATACGGGCGTCGATTACAACCATCCCGACCTCAAGCGCAATTATGCCGGCGGCCGGGACCTGGTTGACAACGACCGCGATCCGATGGAAACGCTGGCGCTCGGGAAGGCGACGATCCACGGAACCCATGTGGCCGGTATTATTGCGGCCAATGGAAAAATAAAAGGCGTTGCCCCGGAGGCAAAAATTGTTGCGTACCGCGCGCTAGGGCCGGGTGGGGGCGGGACCACCGAGCAGGTGCTCGCGGCGATTGATCAGGCAATTAAGGATAAAGTGGATGTCGTCAATCTCTCGCTCGGAAATGATATAAACGGGCCTGACCTGCCAATCAGCCTTGCCCTCAACCGCGCCGTCGACCGCGGAATTGTCGCCGTGGCGGCTTCTGGTAATTCCGGGCCAAATGTTTGGAGTGTTGGCTCACCTGGAACCGCCTCCAAAGCGATATCGGTGGGTGCCTCGACCCCAACTTTGGAGACACCCTATCTATTAATAGAAGGAAGTCGGGATAAACTCCAGATTGAACCGCTTGAAGGCTCAGCCAAGTGGGCGCTCGACCGCTCCGCTGATCTTGTCGATGGCGGCATCGGGAGACCTGATGAATTGAAAAATATTGAAGGGAAAATTGCCCTCATCAAAAGAGGGGTCTTAACTTTTTCAAAAAAAGCGGAAAATGCGAAGCGGGCAGGGGCAAAAGCGGTGCTCATCTACAACAATATGAGCGGCGGCCGTTTCATGGGAAACCTCGATACGCAAATGTCGATCCCAGTCGGGGCCATCTCGAAGGAAGACGGGGTTATTTTACAAAAGGCCTTAAAAAAACAAACCACCTCGGCACGGGTCACGGTCAGCGAGGATTCAGACCGGCTTGCTGACTTTAGTTCGCGGGGTCCGGTGACGGGGACTTGGGAAATCAAACCGGATATTGTTGCCCCCGGGGTAGCCATTAATTCGACGATTCCGGGCGGCTATTTGTCGCTTCAAGGAACGAGTATGGCGGCGCCTCACGTTGCTGGGGCCTGCGCATTAATTAAGCAGGCCCATCCGGACTGGACACCCGAACAAATCAAAGCGGCCCTGATGAACACGGCAAAACCGCTCGCAAAGTCTAATAGTGTTGACCGTACGGCGACCATCCCGAACGGAGCCGGACGTAAGACCACTACCATCAATGGCCGAACCCTTGGGACACAGAGGGAACCCGCCTACTACCGCACCTTTGAACAGGGGGCAGGCAGAATCCAGGTCGACGAAGCGATCCAAGCCACCACACTCGTCACACCGAGCAGTATCCGGTTTGGGAAATTTACGGAACAGAGTGACGTCCATAAAGCCTATCTGCATGTCGAAAATACAAGCCAGCAAGACCAGCGTTATTCATTTGATATCCCGCCATATGTCGAGGGACTGGAATGGAGGCTGCCGCTTTCGTTTACGCTTGAGCCTAAGCAGACAAAGGACATTACAGTCGAGTTAACGGTTGACCCGCAGGTGTTTAAAGGGAAAATTCACGACGGATATCTCCGTTTGCAGGGGGGCGGGGCAACGGTTCGGATTCCCTATCTCTATGTTTTAGAAGAACCGGACTATCCAAGGGTCATGGGCTTTGATTTTGCTGAAGGCGACAAACCAGGGCAGTACCGCTATGAGGTGTATTTGCCAGGCGGGGCGGAGGAATTTGGGATTGCCTTGTTTAACCCGGAGGATTATCGGTTTGTCGGCTATTTAGATACGATTACCAATGTGAAAAAGGGACTTGTTCGCAAGGACATCCCAGACGACCAGCTTCCAGCAAACGGGACCTATTTAGTAAAGGTTTTTGCCAAAAAGGCCAGCAAAGAGGACCATATCCAACGGATGATCACGATTGAGAGGAAAAAAACTAAATAGCAATTTTGAGAAAAGACCTTGTCCACACCAAGACATGGTCTTTTTAACAAAATCATAATAAAAGTTCATAATATTGTACCATTAGTATAATTATAATTGTTCACAAAATAGACACAAAATGAACAAAATTCCTTCACAATTTACTCTACAATAAGATTGTTGAGTAAATTCTAAATTGGAAAATACTTAAGGAAATAGTTTGTGGCATAATTCACGTAATTTCATTGACATTGACAGGGTGCTATTGTATGCTAACTAAGGGTGTAAATGATAGGGTTTTCATGTAAATAAATCTATCTAAAGATAGTATTTAGGTTATGGATTTTACCATTTGCCCGATTGACATTCTCTCAGAGTGAGGATGTGTTATAATGCGTAAAAACAACCGCAACCCATTACAAGCTATGGCTTTAATGTCCGCAATCGTCTCCCAATTAGTAGGTTCCATTCTAATAGGTATTTTCTCAGGCAGATGGCTGGATCAGCATTGGGGTACCGAACCAATTTTCTTAATAATCGGACTGCTTATAGGTCTTGGAGCGGGTACCTATTCCATGCTTCTTTCAATCCGCCATTTCTATTCAGGAGATAAATAACTATGCCAGATTTCAGAGTAATGTTCAACAGGCAGCGCAAATGGATTTTTTACTTGTTGTCCATTTATGTTCTAGGCTGGGGCTTCACCTCGTACCAAACCATATTTCTAGGGCTGATTCTTGGGACATGCTTTAGTTATCTAAATCTTTGGATACTAGTTAGAAAGACGGAAAGCTTTGATAAAAAGGTAACAGAGGGCAAAAAGCCCAAGTCCTTAGGTTCACTTTCGAGGATGGCTGTGGCGGGAATTGCTGCGTTAATCGCATTAAGATACCCAGAGCAATTCGATATGATTAGTTTAGTGATAGGATTAATGACATCCTATATTGTCATTATGATAGATTATTTTTACCATGCATTGCATGTACATAAATGAAGCGGAAGCGAGGTGAGTTTACATGCATCATGAGGTTCCAGAGTTTAAATTTATGGGCCTTTGGTTTAACGGCGCAAATATGCTGATGATCACAGTAGCAAGTCTAATTGTTTTCCTAATTGCTGTCATTTCCACACGAAAGCTGGCAATGAAACCTACAGGGATGCAAAACTTTTTTGAATGGGTAATGGACTTTGTTAAAGGGATCATCAACAGCACGATGGATTGGAAAGATGGCGGAAGATTCCACATCCTTGGGATTACATTAATTATGTATGTTTTTGTATCCAATATGCTAGGTCTTCCATTTGCGATTGTGGTGGATGAAAAGCTATGGTGGAAATCACCAACAGCCGATCCAATCATCACTTTAACACTAGCAGTTATGGTTCTGGCGCTTTCCCATTATTATGGCGTCAAGCTAAAAGGTGTCAAAGGCTATGCAGAAGGTTTCTTCAGTCCAATGAAATTCTTATTCCCATTGAAGATCATTGAAGAATTTGCCAATACGCTGACTCTTGGTCTGCGTCTATATGGTAACATTTACGCGGGTGAGTTGCTTCTATCATTATTAGCAACAGGCTTAGCACATCAAGGAATAGCTGGCACCATTGCAGCTGTGCCGCTAACATTGGTATGGCAAGGGTTCTCTATTTTCGTTGGTACGATTCAAGCTTATATTTTCACAATGTTAACAATGGTTTACTTGGCTCATAAAGTGAGTCACGACCATTAATAATACACCGTTCATTTTTATGAACAAAATAAAAAATTAATTGATGTTTTATACATTTAAGGAGGAAAAAAGTAATGACAGGATCAATTGGTGTTTTAGCAGCAGCAATCGCAATCGGTTTAGCAGCAGTAGGTGCAGGTATTGGTAACGGTCTTATCGTAGGTCGTACAGTAGAAGGTATCGCTCGTCAACCTGAACATCGTGGTTTGCTTCAAACAACTATGTTTATCGGGGTTGCATTAGTAGAAGCATTACCGATTATCGGTGTAGTTATCGCGTTCATGGTATTAAACCGATAATAGTAGAAAAATTCCAGATGGCGATGATCAACAAATCCTCGCCATTCATTTATGTGTTTTTGCTATCGTTAAGCAACTCTTGAAAGGAGTGAACCGAGGGTGTTAACAAACAGTTTAGTATTAGCCACTGCTGCTGAAGGCGGCGGCCACATTAATACTGGAGATATTTTCTTCCAGCTTATCGTTTTTCTAGTATTGTTAGCCTTGCTCAAAAAGTTTGCATGGGGTCCATTAATGGGCATTATGAAGACGCGTGAAGAGCATATTGGTAGTGAAATTAGTGCGGCAGAAAACAGCCGTTTAGAAGCAGAAAAGATTTTACAAGAACAAAGAAATCTTTTAAAAGAAGCACGTAATGATGCGCAAAACTTAATCGAAAATGCCAAAAAGCAAGGTGAACTTCAACGTGAAGAAATCGTTGCGGCATCTCGTACAGAAGCTGAACGCGTCAAAGAAGCAGCAAAGCTTGAAATTGAGCAGCAAAAAGAAAAAGCTGTTGCCGCTATTCGTGAACAGGTTGCCTCTCTATCTGTATTAATTGCTTCTAAAGTAATTGAAAAGGAATTAACTGCAGCAGATCAGGAGCAACTCATTAACGAATATATTAAAGAGGCAGGAGAAGCGCGATGAGTAACTCAATGGTAGCAAAACGCTACGCGTTGGCTCTTTTCCAAATTGCGAAAGAGACTCAAGCGCTCGGAGTTATTGAAGAAGAACTTCGTGTAGTGAAGGAAGTTGTACAATACAATCCTGAATTAAAAAATATCTTAAATTCTTCTAAGCTTTCAATTGAAGAGAAAAAAGAAATCATTAAAGTATCTTTCGCAACAGTAAATGTAAATGTATTAAATACAATGTTGATCTTAATCGACCGCCACCGTGAAGACCAAATCGTTGACGTGGCAAATGAATTTTTAGAGCTGGCAAATGATGAGATGGGCATTGCCGAGGCGAAAGTTTACAGCACCCGTGAATTAACGGATGCGGAACGCGAAGCAATCTCGTCTGTATTTGCAGCAAAAGTGGGCAAAAAGTCCCTAAAAATTGAAAATATCGTAGATTCCAATCTGCTTGGCGGTATCCGCCTTCGCATTGGAAATCGTATATATGACGGGTCATTAAGAGGAAAACTCGATCGTTTAGAACGTAAATTGTTAAGCTAGATTCGAAAGATTAGGGGTGAAACTCATGAGCATCAAAGCTGAAGAAATTAGTGCCCTGATAAAAAAGCAAATTGAAAACTATCAGGCGGAAATTCAAGTGACTGATGTCGGTACAGTTATCTCAATCGGTGACGGTATCGCACGTGTTCATGGCCTCGACAATGTCATGGCTGGAGAACTTGTTGAATTTTCAAACGGCGTTATGGGTATGGCACAAAACCTTGAAGCAAATAACGTTGGTATTATCATTCTCGGACCTTTCACTGAAATCAAAGAAGGTGACGAGGTTCGCCGTACAGGACGCATCATGGAGGTTCCAGTTGGTGAGGAACTAATCGGACGCGTTGTCAACTCTCTTGGACAACCAGTTGATGGTATGGGTCCAATCAATACAACAAAAACACGCCCAGTAGAAGCAGTTGCTCCAGGCGTTATGGCTCGTAAATCCGTTCATGAGCCATTACAAACAGGTATCAAAGCGATTGACGCCCTAGTGCCAATCGGACGTGGTCAACGTGAGTTAGTTATCGGTGACCGTCAAACTGGTAAAACATCTGTTGCGATTGATACCATTATCAATCAAAAAGGTCAAAACATGGTGTGTATCTATGTTGCGATCGGACAAAAAGAATCAACTGTTCGTAACGCGGTTGAAACGCTTCGTAAATACGGTGCGTTAGAATACTCAATCGTTGTAACTGCATCTGCATCACAACCGGCTCCGTTGCTTTACCTAGCTCCATATGCGGGCGTAGCAATGGCTGAAGAGTTTATGTATGCTGGCAAACACGTATTGATCGTATATGATGATCTTTCTAAACAAGCAGCTGCCTACCGTGAGCTTTCCTTGCTGCTTCGTCGTCCTCCAGGTCGGGAAGCTTATCCAGGGGATGTTTTCTACTTGCACAGCCGCTTACTAGAGCGTGCCGCAAAAATTAACGATACACTTGGTGCTGGTTCAATCACTGCGCTTCCGTTCATTGAAACGCAAGCAGGCGACGTTTCAGCGTATATCCCAACAAACGTTATCTCAATTACTGATGGACAAATTTTCTTACAATCTGACTTATTCTTCTCCGGTGTTCGTCCGGCGATCAACGCGGGTCTTTCCGTATCACGTGTAGGTGGATCTGCACAAATCAAGGCGATGAAAAAGGTATCTGGTACCTTACGTCTTGACCTTGCATCATACCGTGAATTAGAAGCATTTGCTCAGTTTGGATCAGACTTAGATAAAGCAACCCAAGCGAAACTTAATCGTGGTGCACGTACGGTTGAAGTTCTGAAACAAGAGCTTCACAAGCCACTTTCAGTTGAGAAGCAAGTTGCAATCCTTTACGCATTAACACGCGGTTTCCTTGATGATATTCCATTAGAGGATGTCCGTCGTTTTGAATCAGAATACCTTAATTGGTTAGACCACAACCGCAAAGAGTTGTTAGACCATATTACAAAAACGAAGGACCTTCCTTCTGATGACGATATGGCTTCTGCAATCAACGCCTTCAAAAAGACGTTTGCAGTTTCCGAATAATAGGGTCTGACATTTAGAACGGTGAGAGTGTGCGGCCCCGTGAGGCGTGCCGCACGTCCTTGCCAGACATTCTTTGAAAAAGGGTGGTGAGAACCTATGGCTTCATTACGTGAGATAAAAACTCGTATTAATTCAACCAAAAAGACGAGTCAAATAACCAAAGCAATGGAAATGACCTCTGCTGCAAAGTGGAATCGTGCCGTCGTAAATGCGAAAGCATTTGTACCTTATATGGAAAAAATCCAAGAAGTAACAGCATCGATTGCAATTGGCTCAGGCGGAGTAAATCATCCCATGCTGACCAGTCGACCTGTTAAGAAAACCGGTTATATTGTTATGACTTCTGACAGCGGACTTGCTGGCGGTTTTAACAGCAACGTTCTCCGTCATGTCTATCAAACAATCCAAAGCCGTCATAAATCGAATGATGAATTCGCGATCATTGCAATCGGGAGAATGGCACGTGACTTTTTTGTCAAACGCGGCATGAATGTGGTCCTTGAATCAATTGGGATTCCAGCTCAGCCTAACTTTGCTGACATTCAAGACATTACCCGAGCAACGGTTGGAATGTTTACCGATGGAACTTTCGATGAATTATATGTCTATTACAGTCATTATGTAAGTGCCATTTCACAGGAAGTACAGGAGAAGAAGCTCCTTCCGTTATCGGACTTAGCCACTTCAAACAAACTCATTTCCTATGAATTTGAGCCGTCTGCTGAAGAAATATTAGAAGTTCTCCTGCCTCAATATGCTGAAAGTTTGATCTACGGAGCACTCTTAGACAGCAAAGCGAGTGAGCATGCTGCTCGGATGACGGCAATGAGAAATGCAACTGATAATGCTAAAGAATTAATTAATCACTATACACTAGTTTTCAACCGTGCCCGTCAAGCAGCTATCACCCAAGAAATCACGGAAATCGTTGGCGGTGCGGCAGCGCTAGAATAAAACCTTTATTTTAAAAATGAACCCGATGTAGCGGGTTTGACTAGATTTTGAGCAGGGAACGCTAGGTCCGTTCCCACTCATTTTGTTCATTATAGAACAAGACGCGTGACCACAATGAGTTCATTTTCATAACAATGCTTGTGGTGGTTTCTGCGAGAGAGTAAGTAAGGAGGGAAAACGATGAGCAAAGGACGCGTTCTTCAGATTATGGGTCCGGTAGTTGACGTTAAGTTCGAAAGCGGTCATCTGCCTGCGATTTATAATGCGTTGAAAATTTCAAGTAAAGCGAGTAATGCATCCGAAGTTGATATCAACATTACCCTTGAAGTAGCTCTTCATTTAGGTGATGATACAGTTCGTACGATCGCGATGTCTACCACAGATGGTTTAACTCGTGGAATAGAAGTTGAAGATACTGGTAAACCGATTTCTGTACCAGTTGGTGATGTAACACTTGGTCGTGTATTTAACGTATTGGGTGAAACGATTGACCTTGCGGCTGAGATTCCTGCAAGTGAGCGCCGTGATTCGATTCACCGCGAAGCACCAACATTTGAAAACCTTTCTACTGAAGTTGAAATTCTTGAAACTGGTATTAAGGTAGTAGACCTTCTTGCACCATATATTAAAGGTGGAAAAATCGGTCTTTTCGGTGGTGCGGGTGTAGGTAAAACCGTATTAATCCAGGAATTGATCAATAACATCGCTCAAGAGCACGGTGGTATTTCGGTATTCGCCGGTGTTGGTGAGCGTACTCGTGAAGGTAATGACCTTTACCACGAGATGACTGATTCAGGCGTTATCAAGAAAACTGCGATGGTATTCGGACAAATGAACGAGCCGCCTGGCGCACGTATGCGTGTTGCTTTAACAGGTTTGACAATGTCTGAGTATTTCCGTGATGAGCAAGGACAAGACGTTCTTTTCTTCATGGATAACATTTTCCGTTTCACGCAAGCAGGTTCTGAGGTTTCCGCGCTACTTGGCCGTATGCCATCAGCGGTAGGTTACCAGCCAACTCTTGCTACTGAGATGGGTAAATTACAAGAGCGTATTACGTCTACAAACTTAGGATCAGTTACATCGATCCAAGCGATTTATGTACCAGCCGATGACTATACGGATCCGGCTCCGGCTACAACATTCGCTCACTTAGATGCAACAACAAACCTTGAGCGTAAGCTTTCTGAGATGGGTATTTACCCAGCGGTGGATCCTTTGGCTTCGACATCACGTGCATTGTCACCTGATATTGTTGGTGAGGAGCACTATAATGTAGCCCGCCAAGTACAATCAACATTACAACGTTATAAAGAGTTACAAGATATTATCGCGATCCTTGGTATGGATGAATTAAGTGATGATGATAAGTTAACGGTACAACGTGCGCGTCGTATCCAAGTGTTCTTATCTCAAAACTTCCACGTTGCTGAACAGTTTACTGGCCAGCCAGGTTCTTATGTACCTGTTAAGGAAACGGTTCGTGGTTTCAAAGAGATTCTTGAAGGCAAGTATGACCACCTTCCAGAAGATGCATTCCGTCTCGTTGGCCGTATTGAGGATGTTATTGAGAGCGCGAAACGTATGGGTGTAGAGGTCTAAACAGAGCCTGGAGGGTAAAAAATGAAGACGATTCGAGTCAGTATTGTTACTCCCGATGGCCCGGTGTATGAATCAGATGTAGAAATGGTAAGTACCAAGGCAACAAGTGGTGATTTGGGGATTTCCCCTGGCCACATGCCGTTGGTTGCCCCGCTGGAAATTACTTCTGTTCGTCTTAAAAAAGGCGGTAAAACAGATTATGTTGCAGTCAGTGGTGGAATTTTAGAGGTCCGTCCTGATCAGGTGACTATCTTAGCCCAATCAGCGGAAACTGCGTCTGAAATTGATGTTGAACGTGCCCTAAGAGCGAAGGAACGCGCGGAACAGCGTCTGAGAGACCATCAAGTCGATCATACCGATTTCAGACGTGCTGAGCTTGCCTTGCAGCGTGCCATCAATCGCCTCGGCGTATCGGATAGAAGAATATAGTTTTTTTGAAAAAAGTAAAACCCCTCTGGCGGCTAAATGCTGCTGGAGGGGTTTTTTGTGGTTTTTGGGTGTTTATGTAGCTATGGTTGTGGTGTGGAGGGAGGGGGATTTTAGCGTATTCATGATGGGAAGAAGGGTACCTAGCCAGTCTTGCGACTGGCTTTTTGGGTTGGTTTGAGGGTTTATTGGGGGATGGACAGTAAATTAGGAAAAGTGGACAGTAAATATCAGGATTTATTAAAAGAGGTATCTGGAAATGTTAAAGAGGGAGCAGCTCGTTCTTTTATTTGAGGAAATTAGATACCTAGCCAGTCTTGCGACTGGCTTTTTGGGTTGGTGGCGGTATTTAAGTTGTCCTTCGGGTAATTAAATGGGATTGGTTTTATTAAAGATGGTAATTTTAAAGAGTTTCGGGGTTGGAATTAGGTGGTCCGCTAGATATGGGAATAAAAGTTACCTAGCCAGTCTCCCGACTGGCTATTAAATCTGGAGCTAATTCCGGAATAAAGCATGAAAAGTTTGGGTGTGAATATGATTGTAGAGGGGACATGTTTACATTAATGTGAGGTTGAGTTTTGTTTAGTTTGTTTATTACTTTTTTAGAAAAATATAAGTTTGTCTAAAAAAAGAGATATTCGATGTATTTTTAATGACAAAACTCACTGACATTATACACATTTTGTTGTTAAATAGAGGTTGTTGTCGAATTATTCGGTAGGTTATTGGGTTCTTGCGAACCCTTTATGCACGTCATCTTCCGCTAACGCTCCAGATCACGTGAGCTAAAGCAAGTCCTTTTAATCTAGTGTGGCGGGTTCGCTCTTGCGTCATCTCTGAAGTAATTCAGGATGTGTTTCTGTGAGATCACGCAAACGCTCAGGGGAGGGGACTTCATGTCGACGACTTAGTTCAGGTGTAAATTGTAATTCTACCCTCCGGATGCTAGCGCATCCTGCGCTTCAGCTATCGCTGAAGCTTGCAAAATTCCTGATTGAAAGTCTCTTTTGAGAGCGAGCTCTCAAGAGCCTTTTAATCAGGAATTTCTCGGCGGATAGAATTCCAATTATTATGAATTCGGCTTGTCGACATGGGTTTGTAACAATGCTATAATGAATTCGGTTACAATATTCATTAGTATGAAAATTTACAACATTGGAGGGGATAGACATGGAACTTCTAAATGTATATCAGAATAATTATCTGATCGTCTTTGCGTTTCTATGTCTTGGGGTGCTGCTGCCTGTGGTGGCTTTATATTTAGGTAAGCTTCTGCGTCCGCATAAACCGAGCGAAGCGAAGTATACCACATATGAGAGCGGTATTGAGCCTTTTCACGATTCCCGTGTACAGTTCAATGTCCGCTATTATATTTTTGCCCTGATGTTTGTTATTTTTGATGTAGAAACCGTGTTTTTATATCCATGGGCGGTGGCTTATGATAAACTGGGGATTTTTGCACTAATCGAGATGTTGATTTTCGTTATTATGTTATTAATTGGCCTTGTGTATGCCTGGAAAAAGAAGGTGCTACGATGGAATTAAAACTAGATGGCATTTCACAACAAGAAATGTCCGAGTTACAGAGAAATGTATTTATGACTACGCTAGAGCAAATTAAAGCTTGGGCTCGAAGCAGTTCGATCTACCCGGTGACATTTGGTCTGGCTTGTTGTGCGATTGAGATGATGGGTGTAGGCGGAGCGAATTATGATTTGGATCGTTCGGGTTCCTTTTTCCGTACGTCACCACGCCAGTCGGATTGTATGATTGTGTCTGGAACGGTGACGAAGAAGATGGCACCAATTTTACGAAGATTATATGACCAAATGCCTGAACCGAAATGGGTCATTGCGATGGGTTCTTGTGCGACAGCAGGTGGGCCGTATGTAAAGTCTTATTCCGTCGTTAAAGGAGTCGATCAAATCGTTCCTGTCGATGTGTATATACCTGGATGCCCTCCAAACCCAGCCGCTTTAATTTATGGAATCAATAAATTAAAGGAAAAGATTCGCTATGAGGCGAAGACTGGGAAGAAGGTGATCTAACCGATGAGTGGGGATAAAGATCTTGATCAGTTAAAAAAGGAAGCCGTTGAAAAGGCCAAAGCGGCAGCGGCGGCGAAACGGGCGGCGAAGGCCGCAGGGGAAGCCTCACCAACTCCGAAGCAGGAGGAAAAACCGGCGGAACCAGTTAAGGCCGAAGCATCCGAGCCAGTAACAGCACCGGCAAATGACGGCGACGATCTAGCGAAGAAAAAGGCAGCGGCGGTAGCTAAAGCGAAGGCGGCAGCAGCAGCAAAGCGAAAAGCGATGGAGCTTGCTGGCGGTACAGCCCCAGCCGAGGAATCTGCGCCAGCTGATACGCCGGCACGACCAGCGGCTGAAACTTCTGCTTCAGACGACAGTGACGATTTAGCAAAGAAAAAGGCAGCAGCGGTAGCGAAAGCGAAAGCGGCGGCAGCAGCGAAGAAAAAAGCGATGGAACTAGCTGGCGGAGCGGCCCCAGCAGCTGAATCCGAGGCAGGCGATAACGTCCCAGCCGGAGACGATGCAAAGGCAAAAGCAGTGGCGGCAGCAAAGGCAAAGGCAGCAGCGGCGGCAAAAGCTAAAGCGGCAGGAGCAGGAACCGACTCAGTCGCACCAGCAGGCGGCGATGACGAAAAAGCAAAAGCGATTGCGGCGGCTAAAGCCAAGGCAAAAGCAGCGGCAGCAGCCAAGGCGAAAGCGGCAGCGGGCGGAAAAGTCGACGAGACAGCTGCTCCAGCAGCCGAAACGAAGCCATCACCAAACCAGCCATACCTCGATAAGTATGTGAAGGTAATTACCGAACATCTGGGACCAGATGTTTTAGCAGATTCTTATATTAATAAACTATCTAAGGACGTTCCAACCCTCGTGGCGAAGCGTGATACATATTACAAAGTAGCTCAATTTTTAAAATACAACGAGCTCTTAGGGTTCGATTATTTATCAGAGCTTCATGGGACAGATTTTGAAACACATATGGAAGTTTATGTTCACTTGTACTCATACAAAAACCGTCAGCCCGTCGCCCTAAAAGTGAAGATTGACCGCAGCGAACCAACAATCGAGTCCTTGCAGCCGCTTTGGGCAGGCGCAGAATGGCCTGAATGTGAAGCCTATGATTTACTAGGAATCAAGTTTCCAGGACATCCAGACTTACGGCGCATCTTGCTGGGCGAAGAATGGGTTGGCCATCCACTGCGAAAAGATTACGAGCCGTACGACGTGGAGGTGTAACCAATGATCAGAACAGAAGAAATGATATTAAACGTCGGTCCTCAGCATCCAAGTACGCACGGAGTGTTCCGGCTGGTTGTTAAAATTGATGGGGAAATCATCACTGAAGCGAAACCTGTCATCGGGTACTTACACCGCGGGACAGAAAAATTAGCAGAAGACCTGCAATATACGCAAATTATTCCTTACACCGACCGAATGGACTATTTGTCCTCGATGACCAATAACTACATCCTCTGTCATGCCGTTGAGACCATGATGGGGATTGAAATTCCTGAACGAGCTGATTTCTTACGTGTGATTGCGATGGAATTGAACCGGATTGCCAGCCACCTTGTCGCCTGGGGTACGTATATCCTTGACTTAGGTGCAACAAGTCCGTTCATCTACGCTTTCCGTGACCGCGAAATGATTATCAATATGCTCAACGAATTATCGGGGGCCCGCTTGACCTTCAACTATATGCGCGTTGGCGGCGTGAAGTGGGATGCACCTGAAGGCTGGATTGAAAAAGTAGGCAGCTTTGTACCATACCTGCGCGGCCAGCTGAAAGGCTATCACGAGCTTGTCAGTGGAAATGAAATCTTCCTCGACCGGGTCAAAGGCGTCGGCAAGTATACAAAAGAAGAGGCGCTTCAATATTCACTGAGCGGACCAAACCTGCGCAGTACGGGCGTGAAATGGGATCTTCGTAAAGATGAGCCTTACTCTGTTTACAACCGTTTTACCTTTGATGTACCAACCTCAGAAGACGGTGATTGCTTAGCTCGCTACCATTTGCGTTTGGCGGAGATTGAAGAATCCTTGAAAATCCTTGAACAAGCCGTGGAACAATTCCCTGGAGAAGGTCCCATTATGGCGAAAGTGCCAAAAATCATTAAGGCACCTAAAGGCGAAGCCTTTGTCCGCATTGAATCACCGCGCGGAGAGATTGGCTGCTATATTTACAGCGACGGCAAAAAAGAGCCATACCGCTTAAAGTTTAGAAGACCATCCTTCTATAACCTGCAAATTCTCCCGAAACTTTTAAAGGGTGAAAACATTGCAAACATGATTGCTATTTTAGGGGCAGTTGATATTGTCCTTGGGGAGGTTGACGGCTAATGATAGAAGAATTGCTCCAGTCAAGTCCGGGTTGGGCTAACTTTGGAATTTTCTTTTTACTCGGCGCTGTCTTGCTTTTAATCGTATTAGGATTTGTTACCTACGGAATTTTAGCAGAGCGGAAAGTCTTAGGCTACATGCAGCTGCGCCATGGTCCAAACCAGGTCGGCGGTAAATGGGGACTATTACAAACCGTCGCAGACGTCCTCAAGCTGTTACTAAAAGAGGACATCATTCCAAAGGCAGCCGACAAGCCATTATTTATCATTGCACCAGTCATTGCCTTCGCGCCATCCTTTATGGTCCTGGCGACGATGCCGTTCACAGACGCCTTTCAGTTTGCTGACATCGGTGTCGGATTACTCTATTATATTGCTGTTAGCGGATTAACCACCTTTGGCATGCTCCTTGGCGGCTGGGCATCAAATAACAAGTACGCCCTCTTAGGAGGAATGCGTGCATCAGCCCAAATGATTTCCTACGAAATCCCGTTAGTCATGTCCGTCCTAGGCGTCATCCTTTTATCAGGAAGTTTAAACCTAAATGATATCGTCGAAGCACAAAAACATGGCTGGTTCGTACTCTTACAGCCAATCGGCTTCATTGTCTTTTTCATTGCATCAATCGCCGAATTAAACCGGACACCATTTGACCTGCCGGAATCGGAAAATGAACTAGTCGCTGGATACCACGTAGAATATTCCGGATTCCGCTGGGCCTTCTTTATGCTCGCTGAATATGTGTACTTATTCGCAATGTCCGCACTCATTACCGTCGTCTTCCTTGGCGGATGGCTGGCACCAATCAGCTTCCTGGACTTCATCCCAGGTGCCGTCTGGTTCGCACTCAAATTCAGCGTCGTCGTCTTTGTCTACATCTGGCTGCGGGCCACACTACCACGTTTCCGCGCCGACAAACTCATGGAATTTGGCTGGAAAGTACTATTGCCAATCGCACTAGCAAACATATTTTTAACAGCCTTAGTTAAATCGTTATTCTTTTAAAAAAGCTGTGTTTAAAGGTCAGTATTGATTTTTATAACCAAGTTGATTGAAGCGCAAATCAACAGCCAAGTTTAACACAACGTAAATAAAGGAAACCATCTTTAAAATGTAAAAGGGGTGAAAAACGTGCTTGGATTAGCAAAAGGCTTGAAATATACCCTAAAAAACTTGACCAAAGAAAAGGTTACGTATGATTATCCTAACAAGCCGCTTCCACTGCCAGACCGGTTCCGCGGTATTCAAAAGTTTTATCCGGAAAAATGTATTGTTTGTAATCAGTGCATGAACATCTGTCCGACGGATTGTATTAATTTAACGGGTAAAAAGCATCCGGACCCAACGAAAAAAGGGAAAATCATTGATACCTATGATATTAACTTTGAAATTTGCATCCTTTGTGACTTATGTACGGAGGTATGCCCGACCGAAGCGATTATCATGACCAATAACTTCGAGCTCGCTGAATACAGCCGTGACATGTTATTTAAAAACCTAGAATGGTTAGATGAAAACGATGAAAACATACGGCAGGTGAATAAACCATGACCTTTTCGGGCGAATTCCTCGCTTTTATGGGACTCGCACTTGTCGCCATTATTGGCGGTGTGCTTCTTTTAAACCTTACCAAGGTGGTTCATATGGTCGTTTCACTGATCTTCACCTTTGTCGCAATCGCTGGAATTTACGTGCTGCTGTCAGCCGAATTTGTGGCAGCTGTACAAATCTTAATCTATTCAGGTGCGATTACCATCATCATGCTGTTTGGAATCATGTTAACAAAGCATAATGATGAACATGAACCACAAACCGGCAAATGGAGAAAAATCCTCGTCTTCTTAGGGATTCTCGGCTTTGCATTTGCTGTTTACATTGGCATTTACAATTTCAATATCGCACAGGTTCCGACCACCTTGCATGAAAACAACACGATGCAAATCGGTAAAGCACTTTACTCAAAATACATCATTCCGTTTGAGTTAACGTCTGTTTTACTACTGGTTGCCCTTGTTGGTTCGATTATCTTAGCGAAAAATGAGAAGAAGGAGGCGGACGACCAATGAGTTCTGTTCCCGCTTCAGCCTTCCTGGCACTTGCACTGATCTTGTTTTGCATCGGTTTATACGGTGCACTTACCAAAAGAAACACCGTGATTGTCCTGATTTCGATTGAATTAATGCTGAACGCGGTCAATATTAATCTCGTAACCTTCAGCAAATATGGAATGGCGCCGTCCATTACCGGCCAAATCTTCGCCCTGTTCGCGATCAGCGTCGCAGCAGCCGAAGCAGCTGTCGGTCTAGCCATATTAATCTCACTCTACCGCGCCAAAAAGACCGTCAACATCGACGAAATGGACACAATGAAAAACTAAAAAAAATTGGGTGTCAGGCACCACGAAAAGACACTTCGCCATTTTGTCACCCTTGGACGGACACTGCAACTTTGTGTTTGGTTGTCCACTGTACGCGGACATTTATGTGGATTTGTCCACGAAGGGTGTCAGGCACCAGATAAAAATAACTTTCGACAAAACTCGGGTGGTGACAGTCACCGCCCGTGTCTAAGGGGATAGTGATAATGATGGAGAATGCATGGCTCATACCGCTTTTCCCGCTATTATCGTTTTTGATCCTTCTTCTTTTCGGGAAGCGACTGAAAGAGGCGAGTGCGTATGTGGGGATTCTGCTCACATTGGCATCGCTTGTCTACTCGATTTTGGTATTATTCGAGCGCTTTTCTGAGCCAACCTATGTTACGAAATTTGACTGGCTCACGATAGGAGATATGCATCTAACAGCGGGCTTTGAAGTGAATCAATTAAATGCATTAATGCTGTTTATCGTATCGCTCGTAAGTTTCTTAGTACATACCTACTCCAAAGGTTATATGCAAGGGGACGAGCGGTTTCCAGTATTCTATGCCTATTTAGGACTCTTTACGTTTGCAATGCTTGGTCTGGTGATTTCACCAAACTTACTGCAAACCTATATTTTCTGGGAGCTTGTCGGTGTCGGTTCCTTCCTATTAATCGGTTTTTATTTTTACAAGGACGAAGCGAAGGCGGCCGCGAAAAAAGCGTTCATTATGACCCGGATCGGGGACGTAGGCTTATTTATCGGCATGATTCTGCTATTCTGGGAAACCAAAAGCTTTGAATATAGTGAAATTTTCGCTGCTGTTGATGCCGGTGCGGTGTCAGGCACCATGATTACCTTAACTGCCATCCTTATTTTCATCGGGGCGGTGGGTAAGTCGGGTCAGTTCCCGCTTCACACTTGGCTTCCGGATGCGATGGAAGGTCCGACGCCTGTTTCGGCCTTAATCCACGCGGCGACGATGGTTGCTGCCGGTGTTTATTTGGTAGCGGCACTATTTCCACTGTTCGCAGCAAGCAAAACAGCGCTCCTTACGATCGCCGTGATTGGCGCATTTACCGCGATTTTTGCGGCAAGCATTGGTCTTGTGCAAACTGATATCAAACGTGTACTCGCGTATTCAACGGTCTCACAGCTTGGCTACATGATGCTTGCCTTAGGGTCTGCCGGTTATGTTGCTGGGGTATTCCACCTGATGACACACGCATTCTTCAAGGCGCTATTATTCTTAGCCGCCGGCTCCGTCATTCATGCGGTACATACTCAGAACATCGAAGAAATGGGCGGACTTTGGAAAAAGCTCAAACTAACCGGACCGCTTTTCTTAATTGGAACTCTCGCGATCAGCGGTGTCCCAGGGCTTTCCGGATTCTTCTCCAAAGATGAAATTTTAGTTGCGGCCTGGGAAGGCGGACATCCATTCCTCTTCTTACTCGCACTTGCGGCCGCATTTATGACAGCTTTCTATATGTTCCGCTTGTTCTTCATGGTATTTACCGGTGAAGCACGCGGAGAACAAAAACATGTGCACGAATCACCAGCGAACATGACTTACCCGATGATTCTCCTCGGTGTGCTGGCGATTGTTGCTGGTTATGTCAATACACCTTGGTTTGGAACGTTCCTTGGCGACTGGCTTGTCGATGGCAACGAAGCGCTCGCACACCATGGTCACGTCGAAGGTCCAAGCTGGATCATGATTGCCGCAACGGTTGTTTCCTTAGCGGGAATTTACCTTGCATACTTGATGTACAGTAAGCGGTCTGTGTCCCGCAACTGGTTAAGCGGCACAGGGGATACATTACACACGATTTTAACGAACAAATATTACGTCGACGAGTTCTATCAACTGACGGTCGTCGCATTCACCAAAGGACTCAGCTACTTTTTACGGTTCATTGATGTCTTCCTTGTCGGAGGACTCGTCAAGGGCGTAGTTGGGATTGTCCAAGGTCTTGGGGCAGCAGGTTCGAAGCTGCAAACCGGACAGGTTCAAACGTACGGCGCGGTCGCCTTTATTGGGCTAGCGGTACTCGTTGTCATCTTTGCATTAACAGGGGGGTACTTACGATGAATTTAACATCTGTTCTTTCAATCCTAGTATTCTCCCCTTTACTAGGTATCGTGGTTTTGGCTTTTATGCCTAAAACGGAAGAAAAAGCGATTAAAGCGGTAGGCTTTCTAGCCACACTGCCGGCCTTACTGTTGGCAATCGCAGCTTATCTTCATTATCAATTTGGCAAGGATTTAGCGGACTTTACCGTATCCGTCCCGTGGATTCAATTCCGCGGCATTGCAGGCATCGAAGAGCCAGTTTTCTCGGTGTACTATGAACTTGCCTTGAGCGGCTTTCAACTCTTGCTGGTCGTCCTCACAGCGGTCGTAGCGACGCTGTCAGCGATTGCGGCGGCAAAGTTTGTGAAAAAAGAATGGAAAGGCTATTTTATGCTCTTCCTTCTGTTAGAAATCGGAATGCTCGGCGTGTTTACCGCCGAAAACTTAATTCTGTTCTTCATTTTCTTTGAAATCACCTTAATCCCGACCTTCTTCTTAATTGGAAAATGGGGTTATTTTGAAAAAGAAAAGGCAGCTTACAGCTTCTTAATTTATAACGGCTTAGGGTCAGCCGTACTGCTTATCGTGATCATGATTCTGTTTGCAAAAACAGGCACAACAAACATTGATACGTTAGTCCAAATGGTGGCTGATCCAAATGCGCCGCTGTCTGGCGACTTGAAGCTTGGCTTGTTCATTTCCTTATTGATTGCGTTTGGGGTAAAATTACCGATTTTCCCATTACACAGCTGGATGCTGAAGGTACACGTTCAAGCGCCGCCATCTGTTGTTATGATCCACTCAGGGATTCTCCTGAAAATCGGTGCGTACGGATTAATCCGTTTTGGGATGGGTATTTTTCCCGAGCAATTTAAGACACTTGCGACGCTGATTGCTGTCCTTGGAGTGATTAATCTCCTTTACGGGGCATTTCTAGCGTTCATTCAAACAGATTTTAAAATGGTTTTGGCTTATTCATCCATTTCTCATATGGGAATTGTGTTAATCGGACTTGCGGCGATGAATGAGGCTGGGGTTCAAGGGGCGATTTTCCAAGTGATTTCGCACGGATTGATTTCCGCGCTGTTGTTCTTCTTGGTGGGCATCCTTTATGAACGCACCGGTACATCACTGATTGAGAATCTGGGCGGAATGGCGAAGGGCATGCCGATTGCAGCGGGCTTCTTGTTGGCTGCAGGGATGGCGTCGCTTGGCTTGCCAGGGATGTCTGGATTTGTCAGTGAGTTTATGGCGTTCCTCGGTCTTTTCAAAGAAATGCCGTGGATTGCCGCAGTTGGTACGATCGGGATTATCATGACGGCGGCTTACTTGCTTCGCGCAGTGTTAGGGATCACGTACGGCAAGTCACATCGTGAATTTACCGGCATCCTCGATCTTAAAGGCGTGGAATTCATGCCGGTGGTTATTTTGATGCTGTTAATCGTTTTAATTGGTGTTTTCCCAAGTGTCCTCAGCGCACCGCTACAAACTACACTTGAAACGATCATGCTAGGGATAGGAGGGTGATGAAGGATGAGTCTTGAGACCTTGCAGCAAATCAATTGGAGTGCCATGACGCCAGAGTTCATCATCCTTGGTGTATCTGCACTTCTTACACTTTTAGATTTATTTATGCCGAAAAATATGGATCGAAAAATTCTCGGCTGGATCGGGATTGCGGCCATTTTTGCAGCGATCGTATCTGTGCTTGGCATGGTCGGCGGACCAGTGACGTCGATTTTGGAGAATTCATTCCGTTTAGATAGTTTCGCGATGGCCTTTAAATTATTGCTTCTTGCGGGTGCAGGTCTGGTCATGTTCTTGGCCATCAGCTATGAGCCGAAAGAAGGCTTGGAAGAATATCGCGGCGAGTTTTATTACTTGTTCTTATCGGCCTTGCTCGGTGCGATGATTATGACATCCAGCGGTGATCTAATTACGCTGTTTATCGGCTTGGAATTGTTAACTGTTTCTTCTTATATTTTAGCGGGGATCCGCAAGTATCATTTAGAGTCTAACGAATCAGCGATGAAATACGTCATCAATGGCGGAATTTCAACTGCGATTACGTTGTTTGGGATGAGCTATATCTATGGCTTAACAGGCTCAACCAACTTGCTCGACATTGCCGGCCGGTTGTCCACGGTTACGGATGGCCAGCAAGCGTACTTGTTAACCTTGGCATTTTTGATGGTTTTTGTTGGATTAGCCTTTAAACTGGGTGCGGCTCCGTTCCATATGTGGGCACCTGATGTTTACCAAGGGGCGCCAACGCCGGTTACTGCTTTTCTAAGTGTGGTTTCGAAGACAGCGGGCTTTGTGATTGTGCTCCGCATTTTGTTAACAGTATTTGGTTCGGCTGCATCGGTTGGAAATCCACAAATGCCGATTTTGCTAGAGATGCAGGACTATATCGCCTTTATCGCTGGGGCAACTATGATTATTGGTAACGTGATCGCTTTAAAGCAGTCGAACATAAAACGAATGTTTGCTTACTCAAGTATCGCTCATGCCGGCTATATTTTAGTGGCGTTAACATCTTTGAGCTCGAATATGTTTTATTCAATCTGGTTTTACCTGCTCGCTTACTTATTCATGAACCTTGGCGCGTTTGCGGTCATCCAGGTGGTTAGCGAAAAAACAGGCTCAACGAAGATTGCTGATTTTGCTGGATTGTATCGCCGCTCGCCGGTGCTTGCAGTCGTGATGGGCTTACTGCTTGTTTCGTTGGCAGGTTTCCCAGGTACAGCTGGTTTCATCGGAAAATTAAACATCTTTATCGGGGCATTTTATGGTACGCCGCATTATGTGCTTGCGTCGATTATGATCGCGACGACGGTCGTCTCATATTTCTATTATTTCGGCATAATGACGCAAATGTTCTTCCGTCCGGCAAGCGATGACAGCAAGTTCAATCTTCCATTCGGAATCATTGTGGTCTTGATTGTTGCGGTGGTTGGGTCGGTGCTGTTCGGTGTGATGCCGAATATCGCTTTAGATTTTATGCAAAATAACCTTGATATCTTAGCAGACTTTTTCAGCTAGTTGATAAGGGAGAGTTGTGCTGCTTGGGGGAAGGCGGCGGGTTAATTTAAAGGGGTTTTATATGAAAAAGAAGAGGTTGGGGAACCTCTTCTTTTTTTTATCTATAAGTTACTTAATATTTGTTACTCAAGGCAGGATTTCGATTTCTAATCGATTTGAATCGGTCATCCTCATGATCAGCAGCTGGTTCCACGTCTAAAGGAATCTCTTCTTCACTGTCGATCATATTATGGGCAGAGTCTTCTCTTTTCTTGACCAGGACTAAGATCTTACCTTCTTCAACGGACTCCCCATAATACTTGGCGTCATCGTCTGGAATTCCAAGTCCGATTAGTGCTCCAGTTAAACCTCCTAAACCTGCACCTGTTAATGCACCCATTATGCTTGCGGCAATAGGACCTGCGGCAACTATTGGACCAATACCCGGTATGACAAGAGCGCCAAGTCCAGCTAATAATCCTGTTGCGCCACCAAGTGCCCCACCTGTAATAGCGCCTGTGGTGGCGGTATCTTCGACTGCAGTGCCTGTTTCTTCGGTAACGTAATCAACGTGATTGTGATCTTTACCGATTACACTGATTTCTGACTTATCGTATCCCCATTTTACAAGATCCTCAATTGCGGCAATGGCCTCTTGTTCGGATTGATAAACACCTACAATGTTTTTTTCATGTTTGTTCATTTTTACTCCTCCTCTTATAAAAATTTGGATGTTTTATAAAAAATGAATATAGTTGTATCATCAATAGGCTGCCAATGTGAATGTTTACTATCTTGATAGTTTATCTTTTACTTCGCCAACGCCTTCTTTTACTTTGCCTTTTGCTTTATCCATTTTTCCTTCTGCTACCTTTGAATCATCATCTGTTAAATGACCCCATTGCTCTTTAGCCTCACCTTTTACTTGATCTACATTACCTGACAATTTATCCTTATTCATATTGTTTAGCCTCCTTGTATTTGTTCTTATGGATTTTTGTTATCTAGTTCATCTTTCTTTTCACCATGATCTCAATAAGTAAACGTGGGAGGTTAATGGTGCCAATATGGTTATTGGATTTGCTATTAAACTCATACCTTTCAGCCCCTTTCGTTTGCATATTGGTTATATTCCCACTGTATAAAATACGAAACCTCAATTTTTTTAAGAGTAAGGTATGGATGATCCATACCAGAATAAAAAATCGTTTTCTTTCTATTAAAGGCCCTTTTTTAAAAGCCTCTGATTCCCATTTAAAAAAATTTTAATTGATGGAGATTGGACCAACTAGTAAAAAAAAATAAGGTTTCATTTCTTTTATTAGGGTTATATATCCAATAGAAAACTTACTTACGTAAATAAGTTGGAAACAGATAAAATGGGGAAAAGGAGATCGATACGATGGATATGAATCAAATGATGACGGGTTGGTACTCTTATTTTAATCAGCTTCCGAACTTGCTGTTTGCCCTTCTTGTATTATTGGTTGGATGGCTGATCGCTAAGAGTATCGGAAAAGGTGTCGAGGCAATTTTAAAGAAAACTCGCTTTGATGATAAGCTTTTTTCAAACTTTGGAAAGAGAAAATACTCATCTGAAGTGATTATTGGAAAAATTGTTTATTATATTTTACTAGTGTTTGTGTGGATTATCTTTTTTAATATGCTGAACTTAAGCTTGATTGCCACACCACTGGTTCAAATGTTATCAATCATTACAGCAGCGATTCCGAACGTTTTAAAAGCTGCTCTAATATTACTACTAGCTTGGGCAGTTGCCTCACTCGTTCGTATGCTCTTTAAAAAGGCCTCTGCAATGTTTCATTTTGAACGTCTTTTAGTCCAATGGAAGATGACAAATAATCCAGCGGATGCTGTTAGTAAGGTAAACAGTATCTCAAAAGCTCTTTTCTACTTTGTTTTCTTACTATTTTTACCAGGGGTCTTGGATGCATTGCAAATGGAAGGTGTTTCTGAACCTTTCGCAAACACTCTATCAACTTTGCTTGCCTTTATACCTAAGTTATTTGCTGCCGCACTGATTGTCTTTGTCGGCTGGCTTATTGCAAAAATTGTCCGTGATATTCCCAAAATAGTAGAATAAAAGATTTAAGCAAAAGGGACAGGTTTTTTACCTGATCACACGAATAACAATCCGAAACTCAGATGATTTCGGATTGTTATTTTAATAAAAAGAGAGGGAGTGAAACTTCTCTTGATGATAATAAATTTACTTTTAATCACACTATTAATCGCACTTACTGGATTTTTTGTCGCAATCGAATTTGCCATCGTAAAAGTACGCCCCTCTAGAATTGATCAATTGATTGCGGAAGGAGAGAAGGGCGCTGTAGCAGCTAAAAAGGTGGTATCACATCTCGATGAATACCTTTCAACCTGCCAACTGGGAATCACAGTAACGGCACTCGGGCTGGGATGGTTAGGAGAACCAACAGTAGAAAGGCTGCTGCACCCATTGTTAACGGTACTCAACCTAAATGAATCTGTTACACATATTTTATCCTTTGGGCTTGCCTTTGCCTCAGTTACCTTTTTACATGTAGTAATGGGTGAATTGGCGCCTAAAACAGTAGCAATCCAAAAAGCGGAGATTGTAACGCTTTACTTCTCACGGCCAATCATATGGTTTAACAAAATCATGTTTCCGTTTATCTGGCTATTAAATGGTTCTGCCCGTCTGTTGGCAGGTCTATTTGGCTTAAATCCAGCATCCGAACAGGAATCAGCTCACTCCGAAGAAGAGCTGCGGATCCTCTTGTTAGAAAGCTATAAGAGCGGCGAGATTAATCAGAATGAATTACGATATGTAAACAATATTTTTGAATTTGATGAGAGATTGGCAAAAGAAATCATGGTCCCTCGCACGGAGATTAGCAGCCTTACGTTGGACGACACGATTAATGAAGTTATTAAGAGGGTGAAAAGCGAAAATTATACTCGATATCCAGTAATGGACGGTGATATAGATAATATCATCGGAATCATAAACGTTAAAGCACTCTTAACAGCCAAGATAATGAATAAAGGTAATACGGAAGAGTTGAAGGTAAAATCCTATATCAATCCTGTTATTTACGTGATCGAAACCATTCCCATTCATGACTTATTGGTGAAAATGCAAAAAGAACGAACCCATATGGCCATTCTAATGGATGAATACGGTGGGACTTCTGGTTTGGTTACGGTTGAAGATATTATTGAGGAAATCGTCGGAGAAGTTAGAGATGAATTTGATACGGATGAAGTGGCAGAGATTCAAAAGATCAAGGAAAACCATTATTTAGTAGATGCAAAACTATTAATAGAGGACGTAAATGATTTACTCGGTACAAACTTAGCGACTGCAGGAATAATTACAATTGGCGGCTGGTTTCTATCACAAAACCTTGACTCCCAAAATGGTAGTGAAGTTATAACAGAAGGATATCTGTTCAAAGCCCACACAATCAGTGGTTATCACATTTCGAATTTAGAAGTAAAAAAGATTTAAAACAAAAGAAGGCTTGGAATATCCAGGCCCTTCTAAATATTTCTTTTTAAATACTGTGAATGCTAAACAACAAGATGTTCATTTAATGTTTGCTGTAACGTTGCTTTTGTCTCTGTATAACTGTGAAGATCAATTCCTAAATTAACCATTCTTCTTACAAGTTCAGGGCGTAATCCAGTTAAGATTGATTTAGCACCCATTAACGTTACGCCAATCAATACTTTTTGAAAATGAGAAATGGTACTTTCGTCCATGTCCGATATTCCCGAAAGGTCAATAATCAATGTCAGAATCCTTAACCTTGATATATCCGTTAATACTTTTTCTTCAATAATATCCATTCGATAAGAATCAAACGTACCAATCAATGGCAATACAGCTACAGTTGTGCTAACTGGTATGATGGGAACCGAGAGATGTTCAACTAATTTCCTTTGAGAAAGAATTAATTCATCTTTATATTGTGAATAGCTAATGAAAAAGGTGTTTAGAAATTCATCAATCCCATCATTAACTTTATGTTCCAATTCGAAAAAATCTTCAATATAATTACCTTCCTCATTTAATTGATCATAAAGTTTTATGAAATGCCATAAGGCACGTCTAATGGCATGTACCCATTCTAGTTTGAACGCCAAAGTTAATGAAAATTTTGCCCAAGCCACTCCTTCTTCTTTAGCAAAACTAATGAGCTCTTCTGTTCGAGTTTCCACAACGTAAAGAACTAGCCTTTGAGCATTTTTTAAAAGATCAATATTTCCAGCTTGTAAAATACGCTCAATATTAGAGGCAACATTGACAGCCTCGGATAACAGCTTATTCTGAAATTGTTCTTTGTTTTCGATAATATAAGCCGAAATATTTCTAGTGTCATAATAGGTATCCACCGTTTGTTCCTCCTCATATAAAAAAATGTTATTTCGAGGCTTCTGCTCTAACCTGCCAATTATCCAATACCCGCTTTTTTGGACAGTTAAACATTTTTTTTGCAAAAAAAAATAAGATTTTTTCCTTGCTTCAACTAAATGGCCTTGTTAACGGTGTGTGACTTTGATTCTTTAAATTTTCCTCCATGATGTGAATATCATCTTTAAAATGCTCGGTGATAACCTCTTTTTCTCCAAATAAAAACAGCTGATCTCCTTCATGGATTTTTTCGTTGTAGATGTTTCTTCTAATCTTCAATTCACCTCTTTTAATAAAAATTACAACAAACTCAAGCCGCTCATGTTCTTTTATCACTTGATTTATCGTTTTGAAAGCGAGAAAAGAGTCTTTATAGATATGCAGATTTAGTAGATAATCATCTTTTTCTGTTAAGAATACGTCCCGGATGGGCAAATCTCCAAGCTCAATATTCTGTTTCATTTTTTGTCTCTTCACCGTATTCTGTG
>NZ_JAGGQW010000002.1 GCF_018613065.1 Bacillus sp. ISL-7
CAACAATTCGGGTGCAGTTCAAAAGTGATCGGTTTTTTTTTTATAGAAAAACATAATAGAAGGGACAAGTTCATATGTATATATAGAGAAATGGAGGGTGATAAATATGGATTCTCCAATCCAATTACTTGAAAATACTGATCAGGCAACCAAGCAGGCTCTTGAAAATGTAAGAAAACGAAAAGAAAAATTTGACCGTTTTAAAAAGCGGCATATTCTTTCAATTTGGGCCACAATTATTTTAGCAGCTAGTTTCTTAATCTATTTGTATATCACAGTTGCCAGTATTTATTCCTATTCCTTTGCTGCAATGTTTTCTGCGTTTGTAAATGACTCCAATAATTTAACATTGTTGGTTTTTTGTGTCGGAATGTACGGTACAATGAATTTACTGAAAGAAAAAAAAGACAAAGCAGAAAAGGAATATCATGAATTAAGATGTGAAATTGTCGACCGCAGTAAGGATTATTGGAAAAAAGAAGAAGAATGGAAATCACGTCACATTGTTTTTGAAATGATGAAAACAAAATATGACATAAACTTATATCATGAAAAAAAATAAGAAGCAGACTAACTGCTTCTTATTTGATTAGAAAATCGTCTTTTTACCCTGTTGGTCTTTTAAAATTTCTACTGCTTCCCGGAAACGTTGCGAATGAATGATTTCCCGTTCACGTAAGAAGCGCAGACTATCATTGATATCTGGATCATCACTTATGTTAATCAACCACTGGTAGGTAGCCCTTGCCTTTTCTTCTGCTGCAATATCTTCATATAAATCTGCAATTGGGTCACCCTTAGCGGTTATATAAGTTGCTGTAAATGGAACTCCTGCGGCATTATGGTAGTATAAAGCACTATCATGGTCAGCATAATGTGCTCCCAATCCAGCTGCCTTCATTTGCTCAGGCGTGGCGTCTTTCGTTAATTTGTAGACCATTGTAGCAATCATTTCGAGGTGAGCGAACTCTTCTGTACCGATATCTGTTAGAAGGCCAATTACCTTATCTGGAATCGTGTATCGTTGGTTTAAGTATCGGAGTGCAGCAGCAAGTTCGCCGTCGGCACCCCCATATTGCTCAATTAAATATTTTGCTAAGGTTGGATTACAAGTACTGACTCGAACAGGGTATTGTAATTTTTTCTCATAAACCCACATTGAGCTCTTCCCTCCCTTTAATTAAACTTGCCACGGCCATGGGGTATCTTTCCAGTTCCATGGATATCCGGAGTAGCTATTTCCAAATTGAAGCAATGGACCAAATTGGCTTTCAAATGCCTTTTTGATACGTTTTCGTTCTTTTGCGTAATGATTGAATTGATTGATTGCCTCTAGGTCATCAGGATGGGTATCTAAATATAATGTGAGTTCTACTAAAACAAAGTCAACCGTTTGAAGCTGCTCCATTATTTGATAATATTCGGCAGGGACCTGTTTCATGTTGGCAGGCCCCCTTTTGCTTTCTCCAAGGAATTGTACCAAGGATCATAGAAGTCCTTCCAGAGCGTGCCAGCTCTCAATGCTTCTTGCGGTGAAAATTGTGGAAGATTAGGTGGTTGAAAGCCCATATATAAATGTGGCGGGGTAGAGTAAGTTTTTTCAGGAATTGGCTTGCAAGGGTCAAACGGACTCGCATAAGGATGATAGGTTTTAAAGTGTGTATTCATTTTAGCCCTCCCTTTATTCAACATCATTTAATAATATGAATTTTTCGTTTTACTATGACATTTATCTTAATAAATGGGATTTATCTAAGGATTATCGAAGAATAATAGATAATGCAGACAATCAATTTTAAGGTGAACTTTTGATGAAACTGATTATTGTCCGAAGAATTGTTATGAAGGTTGAAAAGAAGAACAATATGGACAAATTTACAAAGAGGCTGGAAGAACATGGGTTCAGAATTTTAAGTATCGAAGAGGACCAATAACTGAATTAGGTAATATTTTCAATCCTTCTCATACATTGTATGGGAGGGATTTTTATGTATAAAAAAGTATTGACGGATTTGGTTATTTTTCTAAGTGGATATCTGCTCATTAAATGGATTACGATTCCTCATCCATTTGTCCTTTCTGAGTTCTTTATAGGGCTTGTAATAAATCCATTAAAATTTTTTATAGCTTCAGTGGTTTTTTTTATTGGATTTCTCGTTACCGGAAAAGTTATTCGTGAGCTGTTACATAGGACAAGAAAAATGGGGCAGAAACGAGAAAAATTAGGTATGAATCTTTTCTTGGAATATCTCTTCCTTTTTTTTATTTTTTTCCTTCTTTTTAAAATGGGATGGGAGCAAACCCTTGTCTTTTTTAGTTTAAGTCTTTTTTATGGTATGATTTCCATTGAACATTAAGTTAAGAAATGGGGAAAAGGAAATATGGTTATTAGTTTAGTTGTCCTGTTTATCGGTGGTGTATGTCTTCTTATATATATGTTAAGAGAAGCATTTTTAAATAAAGTAATAGAACATGAATTATCTTTTTCTGACTTTCCTAAATCTCTTGGTAGTGTTTCGATCTTTTTTATATCGGATATTCATAGGAGAAAGATATCTGATAAAATTATTAACCCTGTTAAGGGGAAGGCAAATATAGTTGTAATCGGCGGAGATTTAACAGAAAAAGGGGTTCCTTTTGAGAAAGTTAAAGCAAACTTGTTGAAACTAAAGCAAATTGGTCCTGTCTACTTTGTATGGGGAAACAATGATTATGAAGTAGATTATCATAAATTAGATGCCATCCTCCTGGAGTTAGGTATTAAAATATTAGATAACACCGCTGTGACTTTTGAATCAGCAGAGGGTGAAAAATTCTGTTTACTTGGTGTAGATGATTTAAAGCAAGACCGAGATCGTCTGGATTTAGCCTTACTAGATGCAGAAGAGAAAAGTTTTAAAATTCTAGCAAGCCATTATCCTGATATTACAAATAAGATTCTTTCTGAACATGAAATTCGCTTAGTGTTATGTGGTCATACCCACGGGGGGCAAATTCATATTTTAGGATATAGTCCACATGAAAGAGGGAAAATAAAAAGATTAGATAATACCATTCTTCTTATTAGTAATGGTTATGGTACCACTACCATCCCTTTAAGGTTAGGGGCACCTGCTGAATGTCACTTGATTACACTAAAGTGGAATTCTGATATGGAAGGATAAATATAGACAATTCACCAACAGGACCCCAGGGCATACACTGAAAACAAGAGTTATGTCACGGCAGGGGGCAAAATCATGCGCTTAGAACGCTTAACGGCCAATAAAATAAAAATTTTTCTAACCTCTGATGATTTATTTGACAGGGGACTCTCCAAAGAAGATATTTGGAAAGACTCCATAAAATGGAATCAGCTTTTTCATGATTTGGTGGAAGAGGCAAGTGAGGAATTTGACGTTGATATCCAAGGTTCTGTGGCGGTAGAGGTGTTCTCCCTCCAGGCTCAAGGGATGATATTGATCATTACCGTTGATGAAGCAATTGAAGATGAGGAAATTCTATATGATGGATTTATTGAAATGCAAGTAAGGATGGAAGGTTTTGAGGACCTATTGTATGAGTTTGATGATTTTGAGGATATAATTGGTCTTTCAAAAAGACTGTCCACTGTCAATATTTTTGGTGGAAGCCTATATGCAATGCATAACCGCTATTATTTAGTAATGAATAATTTAGAAACTGAAAATAATATTAAGGCAGCTTGTGTTTTATCTGAATTTGGTAATGCTTCTATTCTAAGTCCGTACGTTTTAGCTGAGTATGGGAAACGAATAATCGAAAATAATGCGGTGGAAACTATTCTTCAATATTTCAAGTAATTTAGCTTCTTTTTAAGAAAGTAAGTTAGAAGAGGGCAACCACCGCCCTTTCAATCATTAAA
Source organism: Bacillus sp. ISL-7 (assembly GCF_018613065.1). Next base: position 3,884 of record NZ_JAGGQW010000002.1, read on the forward strand.
AGCTTTTAAGATATAATTTGTAGCCATTGCAATTTTTAGAAATCCTTTAAAAATGCAAATGGCAACGTTTACATAATGGTTCAGGTAGTTGTTTTTTCCTCTTGCATAAATCAATTAAAGGTGTATACTTGTGTCTGAAAGCTGACAACATTCGTAGCATTTTTTTAGGGAGGATTACAAATGGTAGCCGATAAAGATAATGAAAAGACTAATCAAGAGGAAAAGCATGATGTGTTGAAATCGACACAAACCGTTATACATAAAGCCCTTGAAAAGTTAGGTTATCCTGAAGAGGTATATGAGCTCTTAAAAGAGCCATTACGTTTAATGACAGTTAAAATTCCAATTAGAATGGATGACGGTTCCATAAAAATATTTACTGGTTACCGTGCCCAGCATAATGATGCTGTGGGGCCAACAAAGGGTGGGATTCGTTTCCATCCAGGTGTGACAGAAACGGAAGTGAAAGCCCTTTCAATTTGGATGAGCTTAAAATGTGGAATTGTCGATCTTCCGTATGGCGGTGGTAAAGGCGGTATTGTCTGCGACCCTCGTGATATGTCCTTTAGAGAGCTTGAAAGATTAAGCCGGGGATACGTAAGAGCAATCAGTCAAATTGTTGGACCAACTAAAGACATTCCAGCTCCTGATGTGTTTACCAATTCGCAAATCATGGCTTGGATGATGGATGAATATAGCCGAATTGATGAATTTAATTCACCAGGTTTTATTACAGGTAAACCACTGGTTCTTGGAGGGTCACATGGACGTGAGTCTGCAACGGCAAAAGGAGTAACAATCTGTATCCAAGAGGCTGCTAAAAAGAAAGGTATTCAAATTGAGGGTGCAAGGGTTGTTATCCAAGGTTTTGGTAATGCTGGAAGCTTTTTATCTAAATTCATGCATGATGCAGGTGCAAAAGTAATTGGAATTTCTGATGCATACGGAGCTTTGCATGATCCAAATGGTTTGGATATTGATTATCTATTGGATAGACGAGATAGCTTTGGAACGGTTACAAAATTATTTAATAACACGATAACAAATAAGGAATTGCTAGAACTTGAATGCGATATTCTTGTTCCTGCTGCAATAGAAAATCAAATTACTGAAGAAAACGCTCATAATATTCGTGCAAGCATTGTGGTAGAGGCGGCAAATGGTCCAACTACACTAGAGGCGACAGAGATTTTAACTGAACGAGGAATTCTCCTTGTCCCGGATGTATTAGCATCTGCCGGAGGTGTAACCGTTTCTTATTTCGAATGGGTTCAAAATAACCAAGGTTACTATTGGTCTGAGGAAGAAGTAGAAGAAAAACTGGAAAAGGTAATGATAAAATCCTTTAACAATATTTATGACACTGCCCAAACACGCCGTGTCGATATGCGACTTGCTGCATATATGGTTGGAGTTAGAAAAATGGCAGAGGCAAGCCGTTTTAGAGGCTGGATTTAAAACTTATCCATTGAAACATAGTGAAAAAACTCCTATCATAGACGATAGGAGTTTTTTGTTATTCTGTATGATTGTTTTAAGGGGTGTACTTATTATGCAAATAGAAGATATCATTATTGTTGGCGGTGGCCCATGTGGTTTAGCAGCGGCGATTGCAGTTCAGGATATAGGGAAAAAACCACTTATTATTGAAAAAGGAAATGTGGTGAATTCAATTTATCACTACCCGACACATCAAACCTTTTTTAGTACAGCAGAAAAATTAGAAATTGGCGAAGTACCCTTTATTACAGAACATTATAAGCCTAAAAGAAATCAGGCGCTTGTTTATTATCGAGAAGTTGCCAAACGGAAACAGTTACGAATAAATGCGTTTGAAAAAGTTACCAGTGTATCAAAACAAGGTGAGCTGTTTCATGTTTTTACCAATAAAAATACTTATTGTGCTCGCTATGTAATCATCGCAACCGGTTATTATGATCATCCCAATTATATGGAGGTACCTGGTGAAAATTTATCCAAGGTATTTCACTATTTTAAAGAAGCCCATCCCTATTATGATAAAGATGTTTGTGTGATTGGTGGGAAAAATTCTAGTGTTGACGCTGCAATAGAACTTGTGAAGGCTGGAGCGAGAGTGACCGTTTTATATCGTGGTGAAAAATACTCTCCAAGTATAAAGCCATGGATTCTTCCTGAATTTGAAGCGTTGGTCCGGGCGGGAACCATTTTGATGGAATTTAACGCTACCCTAAAAGAAATAACGGAAAATCAAGTTGTATATATAAAAGACCATAACGAAAATGTGATAAGCAATGATTTTGTTTTTGCAATGACAGGCTACCATCCAGATCATCAATTTTTACGGAACATGGGTGTAAAAATAGATGGGGAATCAGGGCGGCCCTTCTTTAATGCAGATACAATGGAGACAAATATTGAGGGGATATATATAGCAGGTGTAATTGCGGCAGGAAATAACGCAAATGAAATATTCATTGAAAATGGCAGGTTCCACGGTGGGGAAATTGCTTGCTCAATCCTAGAAAAAGATGCAAAAAGGGTGACAAAGTGATGAAAAAAGTTGTCTTATTAACAACAGGTGGAACAATAGCAAGCAAACCAAATAAAGATTCAGGGAAATTAGCCTCAGGTGCGTTAACTGGTGAAGAGCTCGCTAGTATGTGTAATTTGCCAAAGGACATTGAAGTCGTTATTGAATCTGTTTTTCAAAAAGCAAGTATTCATATCACATTTGATGATTTAATTTTATTAAAAAACAAAATTGAGGACTATTTTAAGGATGAAGATGTTTCAGGCGTGGTTGTCACACATGGAACGGATACAATGGAAGAAACATCCTATTTTCTTGATTTAACAATTAAAGACCCAAGAACTGTTGTCGTTACAGGTTCCCAGCGCTCGCCAGAGGATTTAGGCAGCGATGTGTATATTAATTTGCGTCATGCCATTTATTGTGCTTGTTCTCATGATTTAAGGGATGCTGGCACCGTTGTCGTTTTTAATGAACGAATATTTGCTGCAAGATATGTAAAAAAAGAACATGCATCCAATATCCAGGGTTTCAATGCATTTGGATTTGGCTATCTTGGCATTATTGATAACGATCAAGTTCATGTTTTTCAAAAACCAATTAAAAGAGAGTATTTTGAAATAGAATCATCTATTCCTCAAGTCGAAATCATTAAATGCTATATTGGAGCTGATGGGAAATTTATTAAGGCAGCTCGAGAGGCGGGGATTGCTGGAATTGTCCTAGAAGGAGTGGGACGTGGTCAGGTTGCGCCTAAAATGATGGAAGAAATTGAAAAAGCTATTGCAGCGGGAATTAAACTGGTTGTCACTACTAGCGCAGAAGAGGGTTCAGTATACACAACCTATGATTATGAAGGAAGTGCCTTTGATCTTTTTAATAAGGGAGTTATTCTAGGGAGTGACAACGACTCTAAAAAAGCAAGAATTAAATTGGCTGTTGCCCTTGCTAGCAATTTGAAGGAAATTAAATTTTAAGCTAACCAAAGGTCAAACGGTTGAAGTCAGCTTAATAAATGGAATGAATCTTTCATTTTCTTTATAGAGAATACATGATACGATTAAGAAAATGGATTGGAAAAGAGGTTCATCATGCTGGGAATATTATCCGCCGGAATTGCCCCCGGACTGGCCTTACTTAGTTATTTTTATTTAAAAGATGAATATGACTCAGAGCCAATATCCTTCGTTCTAAGGACATTTATGTACGGAGCTCTTCTTGTGTTTCCAATCATGTTTATCCAGCATGTACTTGAAACAGAACATATAATTAAATCTGATCTTTTCAATGCGTTTCTTAGCTCAGGTCTATTTGAAGAGTTTTTCAAATGGTTTATCCTCTTTTATGTTGTCTATCAGCATGTAGAGTTTGATGAACCCTTTGATGGAATTGTCTATGGTGTAGCTGTTTCACTTGGTTTTGCTACAATAGAGAATATCTTCTATTTAATAGCTAATGGAATCGAACATGCGGTAACACGTGCATTATTACCTGTTTCAAGTCACGCTCTATTTGGTGTAATTATGGGCTTTTATATTGGAAAAGCAAAGTTTACAGAAGGGAATAAAGCTAAATGGGTTATATTTTCCCTTCTCTTACCATTTCTTCTGCACGGTGCATACGATTTTATCTTAATTTCCCAAGAAAATTGGCTCTTTATTATTTTTCCTTTTATGATTTTTCTTTGGTGGTTTGGACTTAGGAAAGTGAAAAAAGCTAAAATATTAAGTGCCAATCATATGAAAAAACAATATGCTGTCCAAAAAACCCTTCACTTGTAAAGGGTTTTTTTATTTATTCTCATTAAAATGGAATAAAAACACCATTTAAACAAAAAATAGGGTTACTGATAAAAGATTTACAATGGGGGTTAATATTCCATGATAAAGAAAAAAATCCTGCTAAAATTTTTCATACTAATCTTTCTTATGTTTGGGACATCTTCTTTTATTGAGAGCAAGGAGGTCAGAGCTTTCTCTAATCAGATTATCCAAAAAGGTGCAGTTGGTGATGATGTCATTGAACTGCAATCCAGGCTCCAGTATATTGGATTTTACCATGGGGAGATTGATGGGGTATTCGGATGGAGTACGTATTGGGCGTTAAGAAATTTTCAATATGAATTTGGGCTGCCAATTGATGGATTGGCGGGGTGGCCAACAAAATTAAAATTAGCCAATGCAAGCAAATACAATGAACAGTTTGTAAAAAAACAAATAAACTCAGGTAACAAATTTACACATTACGGTGGTGTAGATGAAAGTAAACAAAGTGCCCCTAATCCAACAAACAAAGCACCAGCAAAACAAACACCCAAAAAAACAGCTCCACCAGAAAATACAGCTCAAAAAAACACAGCACCAAAAAATGGGACACCCAAAAAGCCAACAGCTGCTAACATACCAAATGGTTATTCACAAAATGATATCCAATTGATGGCTAATGCCGTTTATGGAGAATCAAGGGGAGAACCTTATACAGGTCAAGTTGCTGTTGCAGCTGTTATTCTCAATAGGGTGAATAGTTCAACATTTCCTAATACAGTTTCAGGAGTAATTTTTGAGCCTGGTGCTTTCACTGCTGTTGCTGATGGGCAAATTTGGCTAACACCAAATGAAAATGCTAAGAAAGCCGTAATAGATGCAATCAATGGTTGGGATCCAACTGGAGAGGCATTATACTATTTTAACCCAGATACTGCTACTAGCGGCTGGATATGGGGACGACCTCAAATAAAACAAATCGGGAAACATATTTTTTGCAAGTAGAGAGGTGAATAGAATTGATTAGAGGAATATTAATAGGTGTTCTCGCTGTAGGTGTCGCGGGAACAGCCTATTGGGGCTACCAAGAACATCAGGAAAAAAATGCAATATTAATAAATGCAGAAAATACTTATCAACGAGCATTCCATGATCTTTCCTATCAAGTGGATTTATTACATGATAAGATTGGAACAACCCTTGCAATGAATTCAAGGCAATCCTTGTCTCCATCGTTAATTGAGGTATGGAGGATTACTTCAGAAGCACATAGTGATGTAGGGCAACTGCCGCTAACATTACTACCTTTTAACAAGACGGAGGAATTCTTGGCCAATATTGGAAACTTCAGCTATCGAACCGCTGCTAGAGATTTAGACAAGGAACCATTGTCAAAGGATGAATACAACACTTTAAAGGTACTTTATAAGCAGTCTGGTGATATTCAGGATGACCTTCGAAAAGTACAGCATATGGTACTCAAAAATAACCTTCGCTGGATGGATGTTGAACTTGCCCTGGCTTCTGGCAAGGAATCTACGGATAATACAATAATTGACGGCTTTAAATCTGTAGAAAAGACAGTGACAGGCTATGAAGAATCGGACTTGGGCCCAACTTTTGTAAATATGCAAAAAAAGGATGAAAATTTTAAAAAAATAAAAGGAAAAACGATTTCCAAGCAAGAAGCCATTAAGATCGCTAAAAAGTATATGAAAATTGATGGGAATTCCGAATTGAAAGTTACTGAAAATGGAAAAGGTTCCGATTATGGTTTTTATAGTGTTTCCATAAAAAATAAGAAAACCGGTGATGAAGGCAGTATGGACATTACCAAAAAAGCGGGACATCCAATTTGGTTTATTAACCATCGAGATGTAAAAAAACAAGTTCTCAGTTTAAATGATGCTGATAATAAGGCGGCGACTTTTCTAAAAGAAACAGGTTTTAAAGATTTAGAGATATTTGAAAGCACACAATATGACAATATCGGTGTTTTCAATTTTGTTTCAAAAATAAATGGTATTAGAATTTACCCTGAATCGATTAAAGTTAAAGTTGCTTTGGACAATGGCGATATTATTGGTGTATCCGCCGAGGAGTATTTAAAATCTTTTCAGACAAGGAAAATAGAAAAGCCTGCTATTTCTTTAGAACAAGCCCGAGCAAAGGTGAATCCTAACTTTAAAGTAATGGAAGACCGGCAGGCAATTATAATAAATGACCTTAACAAAGAGGTGCTTTGTTATGAGTTCCTTGGGACAATCGATGATGATACCTATCGTATTTTTATTAATGCAAAAAGCGGTGTAGAAGAAGATGTTGAAAAAATGAAGAATGCTGAGAAGGTATATGAAGACGTGATATAAGGAAGAGCAATTGCTTTTCCTTATATTTTTTTCAAATAACTCCAATAATAAATATATATTGATTGGTGGAGTGGATGTTATGAAAAAGGTAGAAAGTGTTTTAATTAAAGTTGTCATCATACAGTTTATTTTTCTATTTTTTGCACAGTTATTTTTTCATCAGTTGGATGTCTTTCCTCAAGTAAAACAATTGACAAAATACGAAGGGGTAAATGAAAATACATATACTGATATTCTTGAAACCTTCCAAGGAAAATGAGAAAGCAGGCCTGCCTGCTTTCTTTTGATTGAACATAATTATAATTGTCATTAAATTTCATTTTTATAGTCGTAAATAAAAGAGGCATTGACATATCTTGTGGTAAAATAAATAGTAGACAACATCTGAGATAATCATGATGGCAAATAGGAGGATTTATGGAAAAAAAAATATCAATCGCAATAGACGGCCCTGCTGCAGCCGGTAAGAGTACAGTTGCAAAAATTGTAGCAGAAAAACTTTCTTATATATATATCGATACTGGTGCTATGTACCGGGCATTAACATATAAGGCAATAGTTAATCAGCTAAATATAGAAGATGAAGATTCATTATTAGAGACATTATTATCTACGGATATTAAATTGCAGCCTTCTGAGAGTGGACAATTAGTATATCTAGACGATCGGGATGTGACAAATGAGATTCGTTTTGCTGAAGTAACTAATTCTACTTCATATGTTGCTAAACATCAGAAGGTCCGTGAAGAAATGGTCAGAAGACAACAAGCTTTTGCCTCTGAAGGCGGAGTTGTAATGGATGGTAGGGACATCGGGACACATGTATTGCCAGGTGCAGAGGTAAAGGTATTCTTACTTGCTAGTGTCGAGGAAAGAGCTGAGAGGCGTCATATTGAAAATGTCCAAAAAGGATTTCCATCCGACTTAGAAAAGTTGAAAGAAGAAATTGCTCGTAGAGATAAAATCGACTCAGAGAGAGAAATAGCACCACTGAAAAAAGCCGATGATGCAATTGAAATTGATACAACCTCTTTGACAATTCCTGATGTTGTTGAAAAAATAATGACGTTGGTGCACGAAAGGATTGGATAGGTGTGACGTTTTATGCGTTTGCAAGGTCAGTTATATATGGAGTTTTTAAGCCATGGTACAGGATTGAAGCCATTGGACGTGAAGATTTCCCGAAAGAGGGTGGGGTTCTTCTTTGTTCTAATCATATCCATAATTTCGATCCTATGGTTGTAGGAATCATGGCACCACGCCCTATTCACTATATGGCAAAAGAAGAGATTTTTTCCGTTCCTGTTTTAGGTAATATTGTTAGGAAATGCAATGCATTTCCGGTTAAAAGGGGATTTAACGATCGTGAAGCACTTAGAACAGGTTTAAAGATTTTAAAGGATGGTCATGTTTTCGGTCTTTTTCCAGAGGGAACAAGGAGTAAGAATGGGGAACTAGGAAAAGGACTTTCCGGGGCGGGATTTTTTGCTCTAAGATCAACAGCAGCAGTTGTACCTTGTGCTATTATTGGACCGTATAGAAGTTTCCGAAAATTAAAGGTCGTCTATGGACAACCCATTGACCTGGAAGAAATGAGAAAAGAGAAAGCTTCAGCAGAACAAGTTACTGAATTAATTATGTCAAAGATTGAAAAACTTAAAAAAGAACATCAATAGGTTCTGCTTGACAAAAAAGACTATTTGTAAGAAGTTAATGGAAAGAGTTTTTTTTTGAAAATTCACTGCTTTTAGGTTTGTTTTATATATGTTGTATGCTGCGTGGCATTCACCAGTTCATATATAGAATTTTTAGGAGTAAATGGATTAAGGAGGAATACATATGTCGGAAGAATTAAATCAAGTAGAAGTGAGAAACTTTGAAATCGGGGATAAAGTAACAGGACAAGTTACTAAAGTAGAAGAAAAGCAGGTGCTCGTGGATATCCAAGGCAGCAAAATTGATGGAATCATCCCAATCAGTGAACTTTCAAGCTTGCATATTGAAAAAGCATCAGATGCAGTCGCAGATGGTGATGAATTAGAATTAGAAGTTTTAAAAGTAGAGGAAGAAGCAATCATCCTATCCAAAAGGAAAGTAGATGCAGAAAAAGCATGGGAGAGTTTAGAAAAACAATTCCAAAGTGGAGAAGTTTTTGAAGCCGAGGTTAAAGACGTCGTAAAAGGCGGCCTTGTTGTTGATCTCGGAGTTCGTGGTTTTGTACCAGCATCCCTCGTTGAAGCTCATTTTGTAGAAGATTTCAGCGATTATAAAGGCCGTATCCTAACCTTTAAAATTGTAGAACTTGATAAGGAAAAGAATCGATTAATTCTTTCTCATCGAGCTGTTGTAGAACAAGAAAAAGGCAAACAAAAACAAAATCGCCTAAGTGCTGTTCAAGTTGGCCAAATTATCGATGGTACAGTTCAAAGAATCACTGATTTTGGGGCATTTGTAGACATTGGCGGCATTGATGGTCTTGTTCATATTTCCCAATTATCTTATGAGCACATCGATAAGCCATCTGATGTAGTTCAAGAAGGGCAACAAGTACAGGTTAAGGTATTAAGTGTTGATCGTGATAATGAAAGGATTTCTTTATCGATTAAAGAAACACTTCCTGGACCTTGGTCAAATATTTCCGAAAAAGCACCAAAAGGTACCGTTTTAAAAGGAAAAGTGAAAAGATTGGTTTCATATGGTGCATTTGTCGAAGTATTTCCTGGTGTTGAAGGGCTGGTTCATATCTCTCAAATTGCCCATAAACACATCGGTACACCACATGAAGTATTAAAAGAAGGACAGGAAGTAGATGTCAAAGTTCTTGAGGCAAATGAGTCAGATCAACGTTTATCCTTAAGCATTAAAGAACTTCTTGAAAAAGAGTATGAGGAAAACCATGACTATGAACTTCCTGAAGAGTCAAAAGGCTTTCAGCTTGGAGAAGTTATTGGAGATAAATTAAAGAATCTAGGAAAATAATGGTGATTTAAGTGTCTAGATCTGAACGAAAATGGGACCACATTCGTTATGCCCTTGATAATAGGAAACATCATGCTTCAGCTTTCGATGATATAAAATTTATTCACCAGGGATTACCGAATATCGGTGTGTTCGATGTTGGATTAGACCATGAATTTGGCGGACTTTATTTAAGTTCGCCAATTTTTATCAATGCCATGACCGGTGGTGGTGGTGAAAAAACTTATCGTATCAATAAAGAGCTGGCAATAGTAGCTAAAAATACCGGTTTAACAATGGCTGTTGGGTCACAAATGGCTGCATTAAAAGATAAAACTCAAAAATACACCTATGAAATTGTCCGTAAAGAGAATCCCAAAGGTGTTATTATTGCAAATTTAGGGAGTGAAGCCTCACCAGACGACGCAAAAGCTGCTATCGAGATGGTTGAAGCAAATGCCCTGCAAATACACTTAAATGTAATTCAAGAATTAACTATGCCAGAGGGAGATCGGAATTTTTCTGGTGCACTTAAAAGAATTGAATCCATTGTTAAAGAGCTAACAGTCCCTGTTATTGTGAAAGAAGTTGGTTTCGGTATGGCAAAGGAAACTGTTCATTCACTTTCGTCAATTGGTGTTAAAGTGGTTGATGTGGGCGGCTCTGGGGGAACAAATTTTGCTGAAATTGAAAATAAGCGCAGGGAAAAATCTCTGTCTTTTTTTAATCAATGGGGAATCCCGACGGGTGTATCTATTCTTGAAGCAACGTCAGTTTCTAATCATCTATCCATCATTGGCTCGGGGGGATTTATGTCAGCGCATGATATTGCAAAAGGAATAGCGATTGGAGCAGATGCTGTTGGCATGGCAGGTTATTTCTTGAAAATTCTTGTTAAAGATGGGATAGAAACGTTACAGAAAGAAATCGAAATCCTTCATGAGGAATTAAAAATGATTATGACTGCTTTAGGTACAAAGACAGTTTCAGATTTAAAAAATGCACCACTAATAATATCTGGCGAAACCTATCATTGGTTAAATCAAAGAGGCATCGATACAAAACAATTTGCTCAGCGCACCAATAAATAAAAGCTCCCGCTTTCGCGAGAGCTCTTTTTTATTTATCATATTTTCCATCATTTAAATCTCTTGCTTCCTCAGGACTTGATAATTTTGTCGAGCCAGGATAATGTAATGCCTGATCACGATCTGACTCCACTCTTCTACTTTCGCGTAACTTTTGTTCTTGTCGGTCTTTTCCCATTCCTACACACCTCCTCTTAATAAGATGATTCACACAGGAAATATTATTCAAGGAAGTATGAAACTACATAAAGATTACCAATAATGAAAATAATAGGAGGTGTATGAGTTGGAAGGGTTACTCTTTTATTGGAGCTGTTGGGCCTTTTGGATTTACTTAACATTTATTTTAGAAAAACAAAACCCATTTCGAGTTAAACTTGCTGCTATCGTTTTAATTGCACTAATATTATCAAATATTCAATTTATGGTAGGTGAATTTGAAGTACAAGCAAGTGGATTATTTATTTTAGGTATCTGTTATTTATTCATTAGCCAGGAAAAACGAGGAGGAATAATTTACTTTTTTATTTGTTCATTCATAATAACAATCGCATATGTAACCTTCCATTTATTTGAGATATTTGATCCAATTTGGATCGTTTTTAAGAAGGAATGGATGATGGGTATAGCATTGTGGTATTTAGCCATACTATTGCAAAAAACTTTAAAAGGGAGATTGATCATAATTTTTGCAGGTGGAATGCAGGGAGAGATTTTATATGCATATATATTAAATAAATTCCAATTTCCCTATTTAATTGGGGAATTTGCCTATTTAGATGTGTGTTCGTTAACGGCACTTTTGCTTGCAGGATGGAGTACATTGGAAAACGCTGGTACAATATTGCAAAATCATTTTCATTTCTTTGAAAAAGGAAAGCAAAAATCCTCGTAATTTAGAATCTTGTCAAGCTTCCCCATTGCGGGAAAGGAGTATCATTGATAATATAATATAGTTAGGCCCTTCTAGATGACAGAAGGGTTTCTTTACTTAATAAGAACTATAGGGAATTATCCCGCATTAACGGGAAGTAAGACCCCCACTGAAGGAAGTTTCACTCTATGCTAACATACTAAATTGTATTTGATTATAGAAAAGAAAGGATGGCGATTGTAATTGGTTAAACCTGTTATTGCCATTGTAGGACGGCCCAACGTAGGAAAATCAACTATTTTTAATCGAATTGTCGGTGAACGTATTTCCATTGTTGAGGACATTCCAGGAGTTACAAGAGATCGTATTTATAGTTCAGGTGAGTGGTTAACACATGACTTTAACGTGATTGATACTGGTGGTATAGATATTGGTGACGAACCTTTTTTAGAGCAAATCCGCCAACAAGCGGAAGTTGCGATTGATGAGGCTGATGTTATTATCTTCTTAACAAATGGACGAGAAGGGGTAACAGCAGCCGATGAAGAAGTGGCAAAAATATTATATAAGTCTAAAAAACCGGTTGTATTAGCTGTAAATAAAATAGATAATCCTGAAATGCGTGAAGATATCTATGATTTTTATTCATTAGGGTTTGGTGAGCCTATTCCAATTTCAGGGGCACATGGACTAGGGTTAGGTGACTTATTGGATGAAGCAGCAAGACATTTTCCAAAAAACAAACCTATTGAATATGGTGAAGATGTAGTCAAATTTTCCTTAATTGGGCGGCCAAATGTAGGGAAATCCTCATTGGTAAATGCTATATTAGGCGAAGAACGTGTAATCGTAAGTGATATTGCCGGTACAACTCGTGATGCAGTCGATTCTCCATATACATTTAATGGGGGAAAATATGTCATAATTGATACAGCAGGAATTAGGAAAAAAGGTAAGGTATATGAGAGTACGGAAAAATATAGTGTCCTCCGTGCACTAAGGGCAATTGAACGTTCTGACGTTGTTCTTGTTGTCATTAACGCCGAAGAAGGAATCATTGAACAGGACAAAAAGATAGCTGGGTATGCACATGAAGCCGGCAGGGCTATCGTTATTGTTGTAAATAAGTGGGACGCTATTGAAAAAGATGAGAAGACCATGAAGGAACTTGAACACAAGATCAGGGAACATTTCTTATTTCTTAGTTATGCTCCAATTGTGTTTTTATCCGCAAAAACAAAAAAACGAATCCATACACTTCTGCCAATGATCAACACTGCTAGTGAAAACCACTCGATGAGGGTTGAAACAAGTGTCCTTAATGATGTCATCATGGACGCAGTAGCAATGAATCCGACCCCAACAGACAATGGCAGACGCTTAAAATTATATTATACAACCCAAGTGGCTGTTAAACCGCCGACCTTTGTTGTGTTTGTAAACGAACCTGAATTATTGCACTTTTCCTATGAACGCTTCCTAGAGAACAGAATTAGAGATGCTTTTGGATTTGAAGGAACTCCTATCAAAATTTTTGCAAGAGAAAGAAAATAAAAGATAAGGTGGGTGTGATTTAAATTGAATGCTACTAAAACTGCAATAGCTGTTATCGGAGCTGGAAGCTGGGGAACCGCATTGGCAATGGTCCTTGCGGACAATGGACATGAAGTCCGTCTTTGGAGCCATAACGAGGTTCAGGTGAAAGAAATTAATGAAGAGCACACAAATAAGAAATATTTGCCTGAGATCGTTCTTTCAGAATTAATTGTGGGGTATGCTTCATTAAGTGATACATTAGCGGGAGTGGATACAATTATATTAGCTGTTCCCACGAAAGCAATACGTGAGGTAATTGGAAAAATCCGTACCGTGCAAGCTGGTCCGATTTTGATCGCACACGTAAGTAAAGGAATCGAACCTGATTCATTAATGCGTATATCAGAAATAATAAGAGTAGAAATGCCCAAAGAATTGCTAAAAGGTGTCGTTGTTCTGTCTGGTCCTAGTCATGCTGAAGAAGTAAGCCTTCGTCACCCAACAACGGTAACCGTTACTTCAGAAAATATGGCTGCCGCAGAAAAAGTACAGGATTTATTCATCAACAACAATTTTCGAGTGTACACGAATTCAGATATCATCGGTGTTGAAATAGGTGGTGCATTAAAAAATATTATTGCACTTGCAGCGGGTATTACAGATGGGCTTGGTTATGGTGATAATGCAAAGGCAGCCTTAATGACACGAGGATTAGCTGAAATTGCTCGTCTAGGAACCAAAATGGGAGCCAATCCATTAACTTTTTCAGGCCTAGCAGGAATAGGTGATTTAATTGTTACATGTACAAGCGTCCATTCAAGGAACTGGAGAGCGGGAAACCTATTAGGTAAAGGGAAAACCCTTAATGAGGTTTTGGATAACATGGGGATGGTTGTAGAGGGTGTGAGAACCACCAAAGCGGCTTATCAGTTAGCGAAAAAGTATGATGTAAATATGCCAATAACCTTTGCGCTATATGATGTCTTATTTAACGGGAAGAACGCAATAGACGCTGTAGATGTATTAATGGCACGTGGAAAGACCCACGAAATGGAAGATTTGGTTAATGTTTTAGATGAAAGGAATATTGAAGACTAAAAAATGTCCCAAATGTCATTAAATGGGGGCGGGCAGTGTTACTGCTCATGAATATTTTTATTAATAAATAGGCGTTCTAAAGAGGCGCTTTGTGTCTAGATTGCATACAATGCAACGAAGCAACCTGGTAGTTTGACGCTGGAGTATGGGTTATTTAGTCTTTAAAGCTGAAGTAAAGAATTCGCCCCTCTTTACTTCGGTTTTTTTTTGGTGAGGAAGAGAACATGAAAGTTTTTAGTTTAAAATTTTTCTAGAAAAGTTATAGCTTGTGATATAATTAATTTTCGAAAAAGGGGGAGTTTAGTGTGTCACCAGCAATGTTTAAAATGTGGGTGTCAATTGCTGGAATGGGGTTTATGTTCCTTGCGATTATGACAATTTATTTCAGCAGATATAAGTTAAAAGGAGTATTTCGAATTATTACTGCAATTATCGCTTACTTATTAATGATTGTTTCTGGCCTAACGCTTCTTATAGTTTTCTTAACATAATCAGGGTTAAATACATAAATAAAGTGGTGATCGAATGAAATGGAATGTGCTCGGTTGTTTTCTAGCTTTAACCGCTTTTTTACTGGCAGGATGCATGTATCCTCAAGAGGAATTAGCGAAGAATCAAATCCCTTATCGAGATCAAATTCAAGCTGTTCAAACCGCTGTGGATGCCTTTAGAGAGGAAAATAGCGGAATCCTTCCAATAAAAACAAAAGAAGCAGAAACGCCGATTTATCAGAAGTATCCAATTGAATTTAAAAAAATCACTCCAAAATATATCGCGGAGCCGCCAGGAAATGCTTATGAAAATGGGGGGGTCTTCCAATATGTACTCGTAGATGTGGAGACCAAGCCGACTGTAAAATTATTTGATTTAAGAATAACAGATGTGATACGAGATATTAAATTACGAATTAAAACAAAAGGGTATCCACCATATAAAAAGCAAATTGCTAAAAATGTTTTTTCCCTTGATTTTAAACAGCTAGGATATAAAAAAGATCCTTTCATTGTCAGTCCGTTTACTAATCAAAATTTATCTTTTGTCATAACTGGTAGTGCAGAAGTATATGTAGATTATCGCCCGGATTTATACCAAGCAATGAAAAAAACGGACGAGAAGGTAAAATCAGGGGAGGATATTCGCTCAATTTTAGTGAATGATTCAATGTTTGTGCCTGCCTATTCCTTGCCATATACATGGGATTCTAAGACGAAAGAACCGGTATTTTTAGAAGAATAATGTGCTTATTCTTATATTTAGTCATAACCCTTTTCCTATGAAATATATTGTAGGAGAAGGGTTTTTTTTGCTAATGCCAAAGAAAAAAATATATTGAAACCCTCCATTAAATCAAATGTTCAGACACTACAGATACAAGAGAACTTAGTGAATTCTTAATAAGGGGGTAAAAAAGTTTTCGAAAAGTGTCATAACATTATAGGACAACGTCATAAACATATACTGTCCAAAAATACCTAAAATGGATGTTTAATCCCACTTTACTCTATGATCGGGAGGGGATCACTTGGAAAAGGTTGATATTTTTAAAGATATTGCCGAAAGAACAGGCGGTGATATTTATTTAGGGGTAGTAGGAGCAGTACGGACTGGAAAATCTACATTTATTAAAAAATTTATGGAGCTGGTCGTGTTACCGAATATAAACAGTGAAGCTGAGAGGTCACGGGCACTGGATGAACTGCCTCAAAGCGCTGCAGGAAAAACAATTATGACAACTGAACCGAAATTCGTGCCTAATCAAGCAGCAACTGTTCATGTTGATGATGGATTAAATGTCAATATTAGGCTAGTTGATTGTGTTGGTTATACAGTGCCAGGTGCTAAAGGCTATGAGGATGAAAATGGACCAAGAATGATTACTACCCCATGGTATGAGGAACCAATTCCTTTCCATGAAGCTGCTGAAATTGGCACTAGGAAAGTCATTCAGGAGCATTCCACTATTGGTGTGGTTGTTACAACGGATGGGACAATAGGTGAGATTCCAAGAAGTAACTATATTGAGGCAGAAGAAAGAGTTATTAACGAACTGAAGGAAGTTGGCAAACCGTTCATCATGGTTGTTAACAGTGCTCAGCCCTACCATCCAAGCACTGAAACGCTAAGATCGAGTTTAGCAGAAAAATATGATATCCCGGTAATTGCCATGAGTGTTGAAAGTATGCGCGACAGTGATGTTCTGAATGTCCTCCGTGAAGCACTTTACGAGTTCCCTGTCCTTGAAGTCAATGTGAATTTGCCAAGCTGGGTTATGGTTCTAAGAGAAAACCATTGGCTTCGTGAAAGCTATCAAGATGCTGTCAAGGAAACTGTAAAAGATATCAAGAGATTAAGAGATGTTGATCGAGTTGTCCAACATTTTAGTGAGTTTGAATTTATTGAAAGAGCTGGATTAGCAGGAATTGAAATGGGCTCTGGTGTTGCTGAAATTGATTTAATTGCCCCAGATGAATTGTATGATGATATATTAAAAGAAATCGTTGGGGTAGAAATCCGCGGGAAAGATCATCTGCTCGAATTAATGCAGGATTTTGCCCATGCTAAAGCAGAGTATGATCACATTGCTGATGCCTTAAAAATGGTGAAACAAACGGGTTACGGAATTGCCTCACCAACACTTTCTGATATGAGTCTTGAAGAGCCGGAAATTATTCGTCAAGGTGCCCGGTTTGGCGTAAGGCTTCGTGCTGTAGCACCATCGATTCATATGATCAAAGTGGATGTGGAATCTGAATTCGCCCCAATTATTGGTACGGAAAAACAAAGTGAGGAGCTTGTAAGATACTTAATGCAGGATTTCGAAGATGACCCGTTATCCATTTGGAATTCAGACATCTTTGGCCGCAGCTTAAGCTCCATTGTTCGTGAGGGTATCCAAGCAAAGCTGAGCTTAATGCCAGAAAATGCAAGATATAAACTTAAAGAAACGTTAGAGAGAATTATCAACGAAGGCTCAGGCGGCTTAATTGCCATTATTCTATAGGCTCTGACTCCTAATCGGGGTCTTTTTTTTGTGGAAATGAGGGTGTTGTATTTTTGTTTTCACGGACATTAGTGGGAAAAATTTACCAAAATGGGCAAAATAAGTAGAATTTTGTTGAACAAAAGAAAAGATTACCATTATTTAATGAAATCTTCTTGATATGCTGAATTGATTATGATAATCTTTAAACTGAATTACGTTATAGTGTTTGAACCCTTATTTCATAAGGGTTTTCCTTGAAAAAATAGATTTGAGTTACCAATTTAGTTATTTAAGGTTACTTTGGTAATAAAACCGAGCTATGACGTATAGAAATCAGAAAAATTGTTTAGAAATGTAGATAAGTAATCTTATTTACGAATCTTGATAATTTCTTTGGGAGGAGGTGAATGGCATGAACAAGACAGAACTTATTAATGCAGTTGCTGAAGCAAGCGAGCTTTCAAAAAAGGACGCTACTAAAGCAGTTGATGCTGTTTTTGATGCGATTTTAGATGCTTTAAAAAATGGTGATAAAGTACAATTAATCGGTTTTGGAAACTTTGAAGTACGTGAGCGTGCAGCTCGTAAAGGTCGTAACCCTCAAACAGGTGAGGAAATCGAAATCGCTGCTAGCAAAGTTCCAGCTTTTAAACCAGGTAAAGCGCTTAAAGACGCAGTAAAATAATTACATAAATTTATTGCAAGAGGCGAATGCTTAAGTAAAAAGGTCATGGTAAAGTCCATGGCCTTTTTTCTACTTTTTTGCTTGAACTAAAAAGATTGTGCTAATATGTATTTGTCATATATACTTGACTGAACAATAGGGGGAATTTTAATATGTCACAAGTGAATCGTGCCCAAATTGAAGAAGCGGTACGTTTAATATTAGAAGCAATCGGTGAAGACCCAAACCGTGAAGGACTGCTTGATACACCTAAACGTGTAGCAAAAATGTATGAAGAAGTTTTTAGTGGATTAAATGAGGATCCGAAGAAGCATTTTGAAACCATCTTTAGTGAAGATCACGAAGAATTGGTATTGGTTAAAGATATCCCTTTTTATTCTATGTGTGAACACCATCTCGTTCCTTTCTTTGGTAAAGCACATGTAGCCTACATCCCGAAAAATGGTCGTGTTACTGGATTGAGTAAATTGGCAAGAGCTGTAGAAGCCGTAGCAAAAAGACCTCAACTCCAAGAACGGATTACTTCCACGATTGCTGATAGCATGATGGAAAAATTAGAACCGCACGGAGTGATGGTGGTTGTCGAAGCAGAACATATGTGTATGACCATGCGCGGTGTAAAAAAGCCAGGGTCTAAAACAGTAACCACTGCAGTCCGCGGTGTTCTTGCTGATGATGCGATTGCTCGGGCTGAAGTGCTATCTTTAATAAAATATTAGTCTAATTTACCTAAAGTATTTGAGGTGATCAAATGGAGAAACGCTATCCACAAAATGGTGAGTATGTAGTTATTAAAGCGATTGATGATGGTGTCAGTGTTATCGGCTTAACAAGGGGCACAGATACAAAATTTCATCATTCTGAGAAGCTGGATAAAGGAGAAGTGCTTATAGCTCAATTTACTGAGCATACTTCTGCTATAAAAATCAGGGGAAATGCGAAAATTCTTACTCATCTGGGTGAAGTAGAAAGTGAATTGAAAAAATAAGATAATCAGTTCGAATCACATTGTTTTCATCTTATTTCATATGAGCGTAAATGATTATTTTGTGAATTTCTGCCTAAAGAAAACCTTTTATGATATAATGGTGTCTGCCTTGTTTTTAGAGAATGGTTAGGCTTTTCTTTATTAAACGGCATGAATTTTACTATGCAAATAGGAAATAAGAATACATAAAGACATTACTTCGGGGAAGCAAGGGTGATTAAATTGCTGGACATTCGACAAAAATTCACAAATATTAGAGAGCAGGTCGAAAAAAGAGTTTGTGACACATACTTGCTTAATTATATTGAAATTCCGATTATTGACGAAGATAAACTGCTTCTTCTAATCTCAATAATGGATCGCCTCGAATTGTCATACAGTGATATGCAGAACTACGCCTTGTCAACAATGTTAATTCAAATTGCCCTTGATACCCATGAACATATTACAGATGCATCTGTAGAAGAAAAAAATCGTCAATTAACCGTTCTAGCAGGCGATTATTTTAGTGGTTTATATTATAAGCTTCTAGCAGATTCGGAAGATATAATGATGATCAAGGCACTTTCTAGAGGAATTAAAGAAGTCAATGAAAATAAAATTTCTGTATATCAAAATGAAATTTTAGACATAGAAGAGCTAATGACAAGTATTGGGCTGATTGAAAGTTCCTTACTTGCCCATCTTTCCGAGTATTTTAAAGTGGATTTATGGAATGATTTTCTAAAAAACCTGCTTTTATTTAAACGTTTACTTCATGAAAAACGTCAATTTTTACAAACAGGAAGTTCGGTATTGTTCGAAGCCTTAAAATCAATTGTTTTCCCAATCAATAATAATAAGGCGAAAGAGTTGTCTAGGGAACAGCAAAATCACTTATTTCTGTGTTGCGACCATCATCTTGCAAGGTCAAAAGAAGTTATTGAAAAGGGATTAGAACAGTTGCCATACTTAAATGAATTACTTGAGAAAAGGGTTGTATCAATCTTAAGCCAATACCAGCCAAATGCAAAAACTTTTGTGGAAGAAGGGTAATAAAATCATGCAGGAATCGAAAGAACAGCGAGTTCACAATGTGTTTGAAAAGATATCTGATAACTACGATAAAATGAATTCTGTTATCAGTTTTCAACAGCACATCAAGTGGCGGAAAGACACGATGAAAAAAATGAATGTACAGCCTGGTTCAAAAGCTCTCGATGTTTGCTGTGGTACTGCTGATTGGACAATAGCCTTAGCAGAAGCGGTTGGTCCAACAGGTGGAGTTACAGGATTGGATTTTAGCCAAAATATGCTTAATGTGGGTATTGAAAAGGTTAAAGAGCTTGGGTTAAAACAGGTTGAGTTAGTACATGGAAACGCAATGGAACTCCCTTTTCCTGATAATAGTTTTGATTATGTAACGATTGGCTTTGGTTTAAGGAATGTCCCTGATTACCTGCAAGTTTTAAAAGAAATGCACCGTGTAGTAAAGCCAGATGGAATCGCTGTCTGTCTAGAAACATCACAACCTACACTAATTGGCTATAAACAGCTCTATTATTTTTATTTTCGCTTTATTATGCCGATGTTTGGTAAATTGCTTGCAAAAAGCTATCGAGAATATGCTTGGCTTCATGAGTCAGCACGTAATTTTCCAGGGATGAGGGAGCTAGCTAAAATGTTTGAGCAAGCTGGCTTCAAAGAAGTGAAATACAAACCATATAGCGGCGGTGCTGCAGCTGTACATATTGGTAAAAAAAATTAATTTATTGAACTCGAAGACAGGATGAAAAGCTGGTGAATTCAAATGAAATTAAAAATGATGTATTCATTTTTGAATTCGGATATTAACTTGATTGAAAAAAAGTTAGAAGAGACTATAAAGGCAGATTCCCTTCTGCTTAGACAGGCTTCTATGCATACATTACAAGCCGGCGGGAAAAGAATTCGTCCTGTTTTTGTTTTGCTTGCAGGAAAATTTGGTAAATATGATATCCATGTGATGAAGAATGTTGCTGTTGCTCTTGAATTAATTCATATGGCATCACTTGTCCATGATGATGTGATA
This sequence comes from Bacillus sp. ISL-7, assembly GCF_018613065.1. Next base: position 24,788 of record NZ_JAGGQW010000002.1, read on the forward strand.
GACGATGCTGATCTTCGCCGTGGCCAGCCTACGGTGAAATCCAAATGGGATAACAAAATTGCTATGTATACCGGTGACTTTGTTTTTGCTCTTGCGATTGAATTGATGACTAATATCGAAAATCCCGAAGCCCATAAAATTTTAGCCAATACGATTGTTGAAGTTTCATTAGGTGAAATTCAACAAATTAAAGATAAATATCGCTTTAATCAAAATCTGCGAGATTATCTCCGCAGAATTAAGAGGAAAACTGCCCTGTTAATTGCAGTTAGCTGCCAATTAGGAGCTATAGCTGCAGAGGTGGAAGAAACCATCCATAAAAAACTTTATCGGTTCGGGTATTACGTCGGAATGTCTTATCAAATAATTGATGATATTTTAGACTTTACCTCAACTGAGAAGGAACTTGGGAAGCCTGCTGGAGGAGACCTAGTGCAGGGGAATGTTACTGCTCCAGCTCTTTACGCAATGGAAAATGACGAAATCCGTAATGAAATAGAAAAGGTCAATGAGGAAATGGATGCTCATGAAATAACAAAGATTATTTCGTTAATTAAGCAATCAGGAGCAATCGAAAAATCATTCGCACTAAGCGATCTTTACTTACAAAAAGCTTTAGCAGAATTAGAGGGGATACCTGCGAATAAAGCAAAAAAAACCCTAAACGATATTGCAAAGGTTATTGGGAAACGAAAATTCTAAATAACTTGTTAAATTTTCGAAAAAATGATAATATTTTTCATGGATTGTTTCTTAAATACAATCAATATACATAATAATTAATTTTTAGGAGTGGAATTCATGGAAAAAACATTTTTAATGGTAAAGCCCGATGGTGTACAGCGTAACTTAATTGGAGAAATCGTCGCACGTTTTGAAAGAAAGGGCTTTCAATTGGTTGGAGCGAAGTTAATGAGCATTCCCAATGAACTAGCTGAAGAACATTATGGTGAGCACAAGGAGCGTCCTTTCTTCGGTGAATTAGTAGATTTCATTACTTCTGGTCCTGTTTTTGCAATGGTCTGGCAAGGTGAAAATGTCATCGCTACTGCCCGCCAAATGATGGGTGCTACCAATCCAAAAGATGCTGCACCAGGTACTATTCGCGGTGATTTTGGTTTAACTGTTGGTAAAAATGTTATTCATGGCTCAGATTCACCTGTGAGTGCAGAGCGTGAAATTGGCTTGTTTTTTAAAGATTCTGGTGTTGTAGAATACAATAAACTAGTTAACGAATGGATATACTAATTAAATAAATTGAGACACTTGTATAGCTATTATACAAGTGTCTTTTTATTTCTCTATATTAATTTAATCCTTATTTTCTGAATTGTTATACTATGTTTATTGGGCGCTATATGGTATATTGATAAAAAAATTCTTTAATGAGTTGAAGGGGGAAAGAGTATGGGAATGAGATACTTAACAGCAGGAGAATCCCATGGGCCGCAATTAACAACAATATTAGAAGGCCTCCCTGCTGGAATGCCATTATTATTAGAAGATATAAATGAGGAATTATCCAGGCGCCAAAAAGGATATGGCCGTGGAAGAAGAATGCAAATTGAAAAGGATACAGCCCAAATCGTTTCGGGAGTCCGTCACGGCTACACTCTTGGCTCTCCAATAGCATTAGTAGTTCAAAACAATGACTGGAAGCATTGGACGAAGATTATGGGAGCGGAGCCCCTAGATGAAGGTCAGGAGGATGAAGTTAAACGTAAAGTAACTCGTGCCCGTCCTGGTCATGCGGATTTAAATGGAGCGATTAAATATGGACATAGGGATATGAGAAATGTCCTTGAACGCTCTTCTGCCCGTGAGACAACTGTTAGAGTCGCTGCAGGTGCTGTTGCCAAGAAACTTTTATCATTGGTAGGAGTTGAACTAGTTTCACATGTCGTTGAAATAGGTGGAATAAAAGCTAATACTGATAATTCTCTTTCTTTTGAGGCATTAAAGGACAAGACAGAAAATTCTCCTGTTCGATGTGCTGACTCTAATGTGGAAAAGGATATGATGGCTGCTATTGATGAAGCGAAGAAAAATGGTGATTCAATCGGCGGAGTCGTGGAAGTGATTGCTAAGGGTATGCCAGCTGGAGTTGGGAGCTACGTTCACTATGATCGTAAATTGGATGGGAAATTAGCCGCTGCCATTATGAGTATAAATGCGTTTAAGGGTGTAGAAATTGGCATTGGTTTTGAGGCCGCTAGCAAACCAGGAAGCGAAGTCCATGATGAGATAGCTTGGGATCAAGAAAAAGGTTATTACCGCAAGACCAACAGACTGGGTGGCTTTGAAGGTGGAATGACGACTGGCATGCCAATTGTTGTCAGAGGAGTGATGAAACCAATCCCCACATTATATAAACCACTGATGAGCGTAGATATTGATACTAAGGAGCCATTTGCTGCGAGCGTTGAACGTTCAGACAGTTGTGCTGTACCTGCTGCTGCAGTGGTTGCAGAGAATGCTGTTGCATGGGAACTTGCAAACGCCCTGATTGAACAATTTTACAGCGACCGCTTTGATGCTTTTGCTACTGAAATAAAAAGGCAGAGAGAATATGCGAGGGAGTTTTAATGGAAACCATTCAAATCCAAACAGCGTCAAAAAACTATAATGTCTTTGTGGGGGAAGGTGTAAGTAAGGAGCTTGGCCCTTTTTTAGAGAAACATTTTGAGGGTCTAACCAGAATATTAATTATTACAGATGAAACCGTTGCTAAGATACACCTAGAAAAATTATTGTTTGAGCTTAAATCGTTTGATCCTGTAATTTTTACTGCCCTTAGTGGCGAAAAGGCAAAAACCTTTGAAGTTTATTATTCTGCGCTTTCAACTGCTCTTGAAAACCGACTTGACCGCAAATCTGTTATACTTTCATTTGGCGGTGGTGCAGTAGGAGATTTGTCAGGATTTGTTGCCGCCTCTTTTATGAGAGGTATACCTTTTATTCAAGTCCCAACAACCATATTAGCTCACGATAGTGCTGTTGGCGGAAAGGTAGCGATCAATCATCCACTCGGGAAAAATATGATAGGAGCCTTTCATCAGCCAGAAGCCGTCTTTTATGATTTAGAATTTTTAAAAACACTTCCTGCTCATGAAATTCGTTCGGGATTTGCAGAGGTTATTAAACATGCACTTATTGATGATTCCGATTTTTTTGATTGGCTGAAAGAAAATGTGGAAGACCTTCAAACCTTACCTATGGAGTTGTTATCGGAATCCCTCATAAAAGGGATAAAGGTAAAAGGTAAAATCGTTAGTCAGGATGAAAAAGAAACTGGAATTCGGGCTTACTTGAATTTAGGTCATACGTTAGGTCATGCTATTGAATCAGAAATGGGTTATGGGAATTTTACTCATGGGGAAGCAGTAATGGTAGGGATGATTTTTGCATTAAAGGTAAGTAAAAAATTACTAGGGCTTTCATTCGATTTAGAAGAATTCACAAACTGGATTGAAAGACTTGGGTATGCATCGAAAATACCTGAAAATCTCTCTCATGAAAATTTAATTAATAAAATGAAGCAGGATAAAAAATCTGTTTTGCATTCGATTCGTTTTGTATTACTCGAACAATTGGGTCAGCCAGTCCTAAAGGAAATATCAGAAACAGTTTTATTTGAAGAGTTAAAAAGTTCTTAAAGGGGGGTCTTGTCTTGATAAGAGGGATGAGGGGAGCAATCACAGTTAATCAGAACACAGAGGAAGCAATTATTACTGCCACAGAAGAACTGCTGGAGAAGATAATTGAGGAAAACCATATCCAACCTGAATTAGTTGCATCTGTTTTCATTTCAACAACAGAGGATATTAATGCGGTATTCCCGGCAAAGGCATTGCGTAAATTTGAGGGGTGGACTTACGTTCCTGTCATGTGCATGCAGGAAATGCCTGTTCCAAATTCCTTGAAAATGTGTGTTAGAATCATGATGCATGTAAATACAACACAATCTCAAGAAGAAATTAACCATGTATACTTAAAAGGGGCTAAAGTCCTTAGACCCGACCTAAGCAATAGTTTAGCGTAATGGGAGGATCTTTTTGAAAGATAGAATACGTCTACAAGAATGGAGTGTATAAATATGAGATGGAAAGAGCAGTTATTAACACTGACTCCCTATCAACCAGGTAAATCAATAGAGGCAGTAAAGAAGCAATATAAACTCGACCAAATTGTTAAGCTAGCATCAAATGAAAATCCTTTTGGATGTTCAGAACAGGTGTTGACCGCTCTTCAATCGAATCAAACAAGTTTAGCGATTTACCCTGATGGGTACGCTACAAATTTAAGAGAGACACTTGCTTCATTTTTACAGGTTGACGAAGATGAATTAATATTTGGTAATGGTTCAGATAATCTTATCCAAATAATTTCTAGGGCACTTTTACATCCGAACGCCAATTCAATTATGGCGACACCTACCTTTTCACAATATAAGCACAATGCTGTTATTGAAGGGGCAGTTAGTAAGGAAGTACCGCTGCTAAACGGAGAACATGATTTAGAGGCAATGCTTGCAGCTATTGATGAACAGACCAATGTTATTTGGCTATGCAGCCCTAATAATCCTACCGGTACATATATACCAGAAAATAAATTAATCGCTTTTCTAGAAAAAGTTCCATCAGATATTCTGGTTGTATTGGATGAAGCCTATTTTGAATATGTTGTTGCTGATGATTACTATGATTCCGTTAACCTAGCTCGTAAGTATGAAAATTTAATTGTCCTAAGAACTTTTTCTAAAATATATGGACTTGCTGCCTTGAGAATTGGATATGGGGTTGCCAATCGCTCGATTATAAAAGCGCTTGAACCTGCAAGGGAGCCGTTTAATGTTAATTCTTTAGGTCAATTAGCAGCATCTGCAGCAATCAAGGACCAGGAATTTATAAAAGTCTGTAAAGAAAAAAATAGGCAGGGGCTTGAACAGTTTTATCAATTCTGTGGTGAGAATGAACTTAATTTTTATCCATCACAAACTAACTTTATTTTAATTGATTGTAAAATGGATGGGGATCAGGTTTTCCAACATTTATTGGAGAGAGGATATATCGTCCGTTCCGGAAAAGCTCTTGGTTTTCCAACCGGTGTTAGAATTACAGTAGGCTCCTATGAACAAAATGTCGGTGTCCTAAAAGCACTTGGAGAATCCTTAGCTATTAGTAAAACAGAGTAGTGCTTTGTTGTTTAGGGGGAGTTATCATTGAAAGGCCGTGTATTTGTAATTGGCTTAGGATTAATTGGCGGTTCTCTAGCCCTTTGTATAAAAAAGGAGCATAAGGATGTAACTATTGTAGGATTTGATATTAATAGTGAACAAGCAAGGCTTGCAAAAATGCTTGGAGTCATTGATGAAATAGCTGAAGATATCTACAGTGGTGCAATTAACGCTAATTTAATTATTATTTCTGCACCTGTAAATGAAACAGAGGAAATTATTCAGTTCCTTGCGGGCATCCCTCTCCATCCAGAGGTAATCGTGACAGATACAGGAAGTACAAAAAGTAAGATTGTCGGAAGTGCCAAAAGCCTGAAGGACCAAGGAATCACCTTTATTGGAGGGCATCCAATGGCGGGTTCCCATAAAAGTGGTGTATCTGCTGCCAAAGAAATATTATTTGAAAATGCCTTTTACCTGTTAACACCGCAAGAACATGTAGAAAATAAAAAGGTAGAATTATTAAAAGCATGGTTAAATGGCACCAATGCTAAGTTTTTAACTATTACACCAGAAAACCATGATTATCTCACTGGAATTGTCAGTCATTTCCCTCATATCATCGCTGCCTCTATTGTTCGCCAAACTGAAAAACTAGCAGAAGCAGAAAGTCTTATTCCACGACTAGCAGCTGGCGGATTTAGGGATATAACTAGGATTGCTTCGAGCAGCCCAAAGATGTGGAAGGATATTCTCCTGCACAACCGTGAAATCTTAATTGAATTACTCGATCAATGGCAAGAAGAAATGAATGGGGTTAAAGCATTACTTGAAAATGAAAATAGTTCTGAAATTTACGACTATTTTCAGCAAGCAAAGCAATTTCGTGATGGCTTGCCACTGAAAGAAAAAGGTGCGATTCCGGCATTTTATGATTTATTTGTCGATATTCCAGATTACCCGGGTGTGATTTCGGAAATTACTGGCTATTTAGCAAAGGAAGAAATTAGCATTACAAATATTCGGATTCTAGAAACACGAGAAGATATTAATGGAGTCTTAGTGATTAGTTTTCAAACCGAAGAGGATCGGCAAAATGCTGATCGCTGTATTGGCAGTTATTCCAACTATGCAACATCTATTGGTTCCTAAAATGATATGAATAAAAGGTGATTTTTCATGACGTCATTAAAACTTAAAACTAACATAAATGGTTTAAATGGTAAGATAACAATTCCAGGGGATAAATCGATTTCGCATAGATCTGTTATGTTTGGTTCGATCGCATATGGTGAAACCAAGGTAACTAATTTCTTGCCTGGAGAAGATTGCTTAAGTACAATTTCATGCTTTCGAAAACTCGGAGTTATTATTGAGGAATCTGATAATCAACTTCGCATTATTGGAAAAGGTTTTGAGGGATTAACTGAACCGACTGAAGTACTGGATGTTGGTAATTCAGGAACAACGATCCGTTTATTAATGGGTATTTTGGCAGGAAGACCATTTTTCTCATCTCTTGTGGGCGATGAGTCGATTGGAAAAAGGCCAATGACCAGGGTTACGAACCCATTATCAGAAATAGGTGCAAGAATAGATGGGCGAAAAGATGGTTCCTTCACTCCGATTTCCATCCGTGGTGGTGGGCTAAAACCTGTAAACTACCAGCTTCCAGTTGCTAGTGCACAGGTGAAATCTGCTCTTATCCTTGCGGGACTGCAAGCAGAAGGACAAAGTATTATTATTGAGCCAGAGGAAACTCGCGACCATACTGAAAGAATGATCAAAAAATTTGGTGGAGAAATCCATAAGGATAACCAAAATATTATGGTTAAGGGTGGTCAAAAGCTGACAGCAACGTCGATTCATGTACCTGGGGATATATCGTCTGCAGCGTTCTTTCTTGTCGCTGGTGCTGTTATTCCTGACAGTGAAATTGTTCTGAAAAATGTTGGCCTAAATCCTACCAGAACAGGCATTATCGAGGTTATGAAAAAGATGGGTGCAGACTTAGAGATTGTTCAAAATGAGGAAACCTCTTTTGAACCATTTGGTGACCTCATTATAAAGACATCCAGTCTCAAAGGTACAGTCATTGAAGGTGATTTAATTCCAAAATTAATTGATGAAATACCAATTATTGCCCTTTTAGCAACACAAGCTGAAGGGACGACCATTATTAAAGATGCTGAGGAATTAAAAGTTAAGGAAACAAATCGAATAGATACAGTGGTTAACGAGTTGAAAAAATTAGGTGCTAAAATCGAAGCAACTGAAGATGGAATGATTATATACGGGAAATCCGTATTAAGCGGTGGAACGGTTTCAAGTCATGGCGATCATCGGATTGGGATGATGCTGGCAATAGCAGCACTCCTATGTGAAAATGAAGCAGAACTAGTGAATCCCGAAGCAATTTCAGTTTCTTATCCTAACTTCTTTGCTCATTTAAACAGTCTCATTAAGTAAAGCTGCATTTTAATGCAGCTTTTTTTTATTTTTGGTTCTGTTAAACTTGGCTATAAAATCAACAGTAACCTTTAACCAACATTATTTTTAAATGAATTTGATTTTGTTAGTATGTCATAGTTTATTGATTTTGCGCATAGCTTGTCATAAGGAAATAAAGTAAAAGGTAGCAAAGAAATGAATAGGGTGGTGGACGATGTATATCATTGAAAATGCCAATCTCCTTAAAGACAAGCAGTTGAAAACATGTTCGCTATTAATTAGTAAAAATCGCATAGCTAAAATTGATTCGCATTTTAGTCATTATAGACTGATAAAAATGAATGCTGGTCCATTTATCATGACCCCGTCATATGTTCTTTTTAATTCAAGTATCCCACAAATTAAATCCTTTCAAGAATTAAAAAGGTGTCTGATTAAGGAATTTATGTTGAAAGGATGCACCACCTTATTTACCTATGTAAATGTTTCCTATGAAAATGAATTAACCACTAAAATTACCGAACTAAAAACGGCTCTATTAAGTAGTCCTATTGACTATTTAATAGGGGTAAGAGTACCGATTCGATTGTTAACACAATCGTTTATTAGGAAATGTAAGAAGGAAAAAATACCAGCTATTTTTGTTGACCTGCAAAACTTTGATGAATTAGAAAAAATACCTTGGGGCTGGATTAAAGAAGCCATGTTTCCGTTCAACAGTCCTTTAATTCCAATAATTTCTTCCGTCCAGAAGAAGGAAGTTAAGACAGTTTTGTCGAAATGGAAAGGTATCATGAAAAGAGAAAATATCCCTGCACTTTACGAAGAAATAGAAGAAAATTACCCATTGACTATTACTGTATTAAATAAAATCGGTTTATACCCTCAAAAAGCTAGTTTAATGAGTGGTACTGAGGTAAGTTATAATCTATACACAAAAATAAATGAGATCAAGAATATTGATGAAGTGAATTTATTTCATTATCATGGTGATAGACTCGTAGTGACTGTTCACAAGGGAACGGTTCAACGTGCAGGTGATAACGTGATATTTAAACCTGGTAATGGAGAACATGTTAGGGTGCAAACCCCATCTTATTTTTCTCTGTCAATCTAGGAGAACGAGAGGTAAGTGTCAATGGAAAGAGTAAATAAAATTATTAACATGTTAGAAAACGGCCAACATAATGATGCTTTAAATGAATATAATGTTGTATTAAAAAGTGGAATGCCAGATGAGAAATTTCTTCTAGGAGAAGAAATGTTTCAATATGGTTTCCTTGATGAGGCAAAGGCATTAGTTGAAAATTTGTTAGAGATATTCCCCGAGGAAGGTGAACTCCTTGTTCTGCTAGGTGAAATTTTAGTCGAGGCTGGGGAAGATGAAGAAGCGATACTTGTCCTTGAAAAGATATCAGAACATGATGGAAATTTTGGACAATCATTACTCTTGTTAGCCGATCTTTATCAAGTTCAGGGTTTATATGAAGTTTGTGAACGAAAGCTTCTAAAGGCAAAGGCGATATTGCCTGATGAAGTAATCATAGATTTTGCATTAGGTGAACTTTACAGTGAACAAGGTGAAATATCAAAGGCAATGGATGCGTATGAAAAGGTTTTAAAAGAGGTAAATGAAATAGCTGGAGTGAATATTGACCAACGGATTGCAGATCTTTTAAGTGCATCTGGAATGTTTGAGGAATCCTTGGTTTATTACGAGAAGGCAATTAATGAAAAATTAGAGATTAACACGTTATTCGGATACGCTTTTACAGCTCTTCAGGCTGGATATAATCGAACTGCTATAGAAAAATTCATTGAATTAAAAGCGCTAGATTCTGAATATCATTCACTTTATTTACATCTTGCGTTAGCTTATGAACGGGAGGAAGAGCTTGAGAATAGTTTACTCACGATTCAAGAAGGCATAAAACAAGATGAATTTAATAAAGAGTTATTTTTCTTTGGTGGGAAAATTGCCATCAAGTTAGGAAAAGTGGAGGAAGGAGAAAAATATTTTCGTGAGGCACTTGCCCTTGATCCAGGATTTACAGAAGCTGCACTAACATTAAATAAGCTCTTTTTCCTCCAAGAAAGATATGAGGATGTCATTGAGTTAATTGCTCAACTTGACATTAAGGAAGATGAAGAACCCCAGCTTTTATGGGATTCTGCACTTAGCTTTCATAAGTTGGAAAAATTTTCTTACGCATTAGACAAATATGAAAGTGCATATACTTTTTTTAAGAGAAATGAAACATTTTTACATGATTACGGTTATTTTTTAATTGAAGAAGGAAAAACCGACCGCGCTGCCGAAATTTTTAAACAACTGCTTAATGAAGATCCAACAAACGTCGAGTATTTGGATTTACTTGAACGTCTTACAGGGTTGAAAGATTAAAATAGCTGATTCTGCAGAGGAGGGAAACTATCATGGCAACCCCTGTTTCTGTCAACGAGAAGAAGGACTTTATTCGTTGGTTTCTAAATCATTATCAATTAAAAAGAAGAGAATGTGTATGGATCCTCAACTATCTTATGAGCCACGATCAACTGATGGAAAAGGTTCATTTCGTTGAGCAAGCACAGTATTGTCCGAGAGGTTTGATTATGTCTACACATTGTGTGGATAAAGTTCCGTTTCGATTCTATAAAGAAAATGTGATGACGACGGACGCAGAAAAATCCTTTCACGATATTCGTTTAAATCGAGACGAGGATATTTTTATTCAATTAAACTTTCATGCTGCCAATCAGGCACACCAGTATGCTGCTGTTCTAGAAGAAAATTTATACGTTCCTAAACATTTGCAAGTAAATGAAAAGGATGGAATCGTTGCAGAACAATTATTGCAGCACAGCATCGAACACTTTCAACGTGAGAAAATTCTTCAATTGATTGACGAGGCACTAGATAAACACGATCGCAAAGCATTCCAAAGCTTAACACAAAAATTAAATAATTTGACAATGACCGAGCAAAAAGGAAGTTTGCGATGAGCAGCTTCCTTTTGTTTGTTTTTTTCTAACATTAGAATTTTACTAAATATTCCTCTTTATCTTTTATTGTTAATGTGGAAAATGATATTATATTAATAGTGAAATTAAAGGTTGGTGCAAAGATATGAAGTGGATACCTCAAGATATTGAGACGTATTTGAATGCCAAAGAGTATGTGGACACAGCTGTTGTTCCGTTAATTTCAGTTTCCATAGGAGGGGAGATAAAGCAGTCAGCGGCAGCAGCAGAGTTTATCACTTTATTAACAGGGTATTTAGAAAGGCAATTTACGGGAAGATTAATATTAATCCCGCCATTTACATATCTAAATTCCAAAAATGGTGAAAGTACCTTAAGTGATTTGAAGGATTGGGAGGCTAGCCTAGCAAAGGGGGAGTTTAAACATATTTTTTACATAACATCAGAAATAGAGTGGAGAGCACGGGAAAAAGAACTACATGGCACGGTAATTTGGCTTCCTTCAATCCCGCTTGAGCATTTGGATGATTCGCAAAAAATAGGAGTTATTGATAGTCAAGTTAAGCAGCTCTTAGTTCTCTTTACTCAAAAATGGCATGAAAATCAGTAAAACCAACGATAATATATGTTTTTAAAATAGTATGATATTGACCTAACATGAAGATTGATATATCATTGTTATGTCCTAGTTTTATATGTGTTAAATTATTGTCCGATGGACTTAACTTCGTGAATAGAGGGGGGGATATAAGCATGAGTAAGCAACGCGTTTCAAGACGTCAATTTTTAAGTTACACCCTAACAGGGGTAGGCGGCTTCATGGCGGCTGGTATGCTAATGCCAATGGTAAGATTTGCAGTTGATCCTGTTTTAAAGGCTGAAGAAGGCGGCGATTTTGTTGCTACAAAGCAAAAGGTATCTGATTTAACAAAAGATCCAGTTAAAGTTGACTTTACTTTTAAACAAAAGGATGCCTGGTATGAGTCAGAAGTAACGAATATCGCCTGGGTTTATAAGGATGATGCGGGGAAAATTGTAGCCCTTTCGCCTACTTGTAAACATTTGGGTTGTACTGTTAACTGGAATACTGACAAGGAACATCCAGGTCAATTCTTCTGTCCGTGCCATTATGGCCGCTACGAGAAAAACGGTAAAAACATTCCAGGAACACCGCCATTAGCACCACTTGATGTATATCCATTCAAGGAAAAAGATGGTTATCTTTATCTCGGTAAAGCTCAACCACGGAAGGAGGCGTAACTATTGTTAAACAAAATTTACGACTGGGTAGATGAACGTTTAGATATTACGCCTTTGTGGCGCGATATCGCAGACCATGAAGTACCTGAGCATGTTAACCCAGCGCACCACTTTTCAGCGTTTGTATATTGCTTTGGAGGTCTTACTTTCTTCGTAACCGTAATTCAAATTCTTTCTGGTATGTTTCTAACCATGTACTATGTACCAGATATTAAAAACGCATGGGAATCTGTTTATTATCTTCAAAATGAAGTTGCTTTTGGACAAATTGTACGTGGAATGCATCACTGGGGTGCAAGTTTAGTACTTGTAATGATGTTTTTACATACTCTACGCGTCTTTTTCCAAGGCGCCTATAAAAAACCTCGTGAATTGAACTGGGTTGTCGGGGTACTTATTTTCTTTGTCATGCTTGGCTTAGGTTTTACAGGGTACCTATTACCTTGGGATATGAAAGCGTTATTCGCTACTAAAGTAGGTCTGCAGATTGCCGAAGCGACACCATTCATCGGTACTCAAGTTAAGGTTTTACTTGCTGGTCATGAACACATTGTTGGTGCTCAAACATTAACCCGCTTCTTTGCAATTCATGTATTCTTCCTGCCTGGTGTATTGCTTGGACTAATGGGAGCTCACTTCTTAATGATTCGTAAACAAGGTATTTCCGGACCACTATAAAACGATTTTATTCTAATCGCAGTTTATTTCTATTAACTACGGAAAAAGGAGGGGGATTGCTCGATGCATCGCGGTAAAGGTTTAAAGTTCGTTGGTGATTCACGTGTTTTAGCACCATCTGAACGAAAAAAGATGATTCCGAAAGATTACTCTGAATACCCTGGTAAAACAGAGGCGTTTTGGCCTAACTTCCTTTTGAAAGAATGGATGGTAGGAGCAGTATTTCTTATCGGCTTTTTATGTTTAACAGTAGCCCATCCGGCTCCGCTTGAAAGGATAGCGGACCCAACTGATACTGGGTACATTCCATTACCTGACTGGTATTTCTTGTTCTTGTATCAATTATTGAAATATACATTTGCATCTGGTCCATACACTGTAATCGGAGCAATGATTATACCAGGACTTGCTTTTGGAGGGTTATTATTAGCTCCGTTTCTCGATTCTGGTCCGGAACGACGTCCAATGAAGCGTCCGATTGCAACTGCAGCTATGCTATTGGCACTAGCTGCCACCGTATATTTAACTTGGCAATCTGTTGCGACACATGATTGGGCAGCTGCTGAACGCCAAGGTAAAATTGTTGCAAAAGTAGATATTGATAAATCAAGTGCCGGCTATAAAATAGCTAGTGCGAATACATGTATTACTTGTCATGGTGAAAACCTTTCAGGCGGTGCTGGTGCACCCGCACTAGTCGGTACAGGCTTAAAACCAGAAGATATTGCAAAGATTGCCAAGGAAGGTAAAGGCGGTAAAATGCCACCTGGTATCTTTAAAGGTACAGATGAGGAACTCAAAACACTTTCCGAATTCATAGCAAACCTTGGTAAGTAATAATCGAATGATAAAAAGCTGACGAAAGATCGTCAGCTTTTTTCTTCATGATAAAAAAACAAACATAAAAGGAGAGTTTTTGTGCGTTGGATTTATCCTCTCTTAGCAAATCGATCGATAATGAAGCTGTTATTGATTGTTAATATTGCCGGAACAATTTATGGGTACTACTGGTATGGGTGGCAACTAAAGGAGACACCTGCTATTTTTCTGTTGTTTGTTCCTGACAGCCCGACGGCTAGTTTATTTTTTGTTTTTGTTCTAGTTGCCTTTCTATTACGGAGAAACTGGCCCTTAATAGAGGCGCTAGCAATTGTCACTCTCTTTAAATATGGAATCTGGGCAGTAGTCATGAATATCCTTGTCTATTTTGTTCAAGGAGAACTAGATGCGGTTGGCTATATGTTAATCTTGTCTCATTTCGCAATGGCTGTTCAAGGTATTTTATATGCTCCATTTTACAGATTTAAGTGGCGGCATTTAATTCTAACAGCTATTTGGACACTACATAATGATGTTATTGATTATGTTTTTTTCATGTTGCCAAGCTATCATATGCTTGATCGCTATACACCACAAATTGGCTATTTTACTTTCTGGCTTTCGATTCTTTCGATTGGACTTGCCTATTATTTTTCAATTCGTCCCAAAAGTTACAAACTTGAAATAAAATAATCCCAGATGGTCTAACCTTGTCCACCCCTACATACATTTTATTAGTAATGAAAGGGGGGACAAGGATTGAGAAACAAATGGTTTTTTTTCTTTGCAATTATCATGATGCTTACTCCCATAACTGTAAATGCAGAACAACAATCTCCTATGGAGAAGCTTGATGATATATCAGATGAAGCTCTCCAAATGGTGAAGTTTCATAGATATGAAGACGCTAAAAGACTGCTTGATTATTTTTCGGATCAATTCACAAGCATTACTGGTAATGAACCGTCGCTAACAATGGATGAAGTAAGAATAATTAATACCTCCCATGATGAAGCAGTGGAAGCAGCAGTTAGTTCCAACATGAAATATGAGGAACGAATAAATAAATTAGTCAAATTTCGTCTTGTCATTGATGCCATTGCAACAAGTCACCAACCATTATGGATTGAAATGGAAGATCAAATAATGACAGCTTTTCATCAAGCAAAAGATGCGGCAATTAAGGGTGATTCAGGGCACTTTCATTCAAACTTTAACTCCTTTTTATCCTTGTATAACGTGATCTATCCGAGTATGAAAATTGATGTGTCTGTAGAAAATGTTCAAAGACTAGACGCACGGATAGATTTTATTAATGAATACCGTTCCCAAGTTGTAAATGATTCTAAAAGCCAACAGGAGTTGGAAAAACTTGATACGGACTTAGTTAATCTCTTTTCTAACATGGAAGAGGATGAGGCAGATCCAAACATTTGGTGGGTCATTATTTCGACAGGAAGCATTATTATCATGACATTATCCTATGTTGGCTGGAGAAAGTATCAAGGTGACAAGAATATGAAAAAAGACCGTTCGAGAGATTTAAAGGATTGATTTAAAAGTTAAGAAAAAGCAATGTCCAAACGCGGACATTGCTTTTTTAGTCTACTAAAGGCATTTTATTTTCATCGAGTGTGAAACCTTCTCCATGGACATCATGAACAATTGTGATGGAGACAAATGCATGGGGATCAACTGAAGTTATTACATTTTTTAAACTGACTATTTCATTTTTTGCGACAACACAATATAAGACTTCACGCTCACTTTTAGTGTAAGAGCCGTATCCCTTTAGGACTGTTACTCCTCGGTCCATTTCTTCCATAATCTTAGAGGCAATTTGCTCGTTCTTTTCCGAAATAATCATAGCTCCTCGCGCTGAATAAGCACCTTCTAACATGAAATCAATTACTCTAGCGCCGATAAACACAGCTACGAGTGTGTACATTGCTTGTTTATAATTTAAGTATGTTACCAAAGATAAAGCGATAACACATGCATCAAACAAGAACATTGTTTTTCCCATATTCCAGCCTGCATATTTTTGGACAAGCCTAGCAATAATATCTACTCCTCCTGTAGTTCCTCCATAACGGAAGATCACGCCTAAACCAATGCCTGTAAAAACCCCTGCAAATAATGCAGCTAATGTTAAATCACTTTGAAGTGGCATATCAATGGAATAGCGTTGAAATATCCATAAAAAAATGGACACCCCGACTGTCCCTAATATCGTATATAAAAATGTATTACGTCCTAACAATTTCCACCCAATAAAAAAAAGTGGTATATTTAAGAATAGATTTGAATAGGATGGATCCCATTTAAACAAGAAATAAAATAGAAGTGCGATGCCTGTGAAGCCGCCTTCTGCCAATTTGTTTTGCATATTAAAATTGACAAGGCCAAACGACATTATCGCTGCTCCCAATAGGATAAATAATATGTTTTTTACTTTAAGACCATGTAACATTAATAACCCCCCTCTACCATAAATTCTCTTATATGGCGGTTTTTATTATATCGAATAAAAAATGTTAGGGCAATGAGTACAGTAAAAGAGGGTAATATAAATGAAAACATTTGTAAATCGTCGTTAATTTAGCTAACATAAACAATAGAATAAGGATATGGACATAATTATCAGTCTTATTGATGAGGTGAAATACATGGCCAAAGAAAAGACGATGAAAGACCTTCAGCAAGAAGTAGATTTGTACATTAGTCAATTTAAAGAGGGGTATTTCAGTCCGCTTGCGATGCTAGCAAGACTTACAGAAGAACTAGGGGAATTTGCTAGAGAAGTTAACCATTATTATGGTGAGAAACCCAAAAAAACAAGTGAAACTGAAAAGGCCATCGAAGAAGAACTTGGTGATCTTTTATTTGTATTAATTTGTTTTGCTAACTCTTTAAATATCAGCTTAGAAGATGCACATAATTATGTAATGGAAAAATTTAAGACAAGAGACAAAAATCGGTGGACAAGAATTAATGAAGAAAAAATGGAGTGAACTTTATGGAACAAATTAAAATTATCATCGCTGGTCCCCGCGGCCGAATGGGCAGTGAAGCAGTGAAGTTAGTAACGAATATTGATCATTTTGAACTTTTAGCTGTTGTGGATCATAAATATGATGGAATGATGCTTAGCGACTTGGAAGGCTTTCATTCAATACATAACGTACCCGTTTATAAAAATATCGAAACATGTCTGCAAAATGTCCATGCGGATGTCTTGATTGATCTAACCACACCTGAGGTGGGCATGCATCACGCAAAAACTGCACTTACAAACAATGTTCGACCGGTGGTTGGAACAACAGGTTTTACTGCAAGAGATTTAGAGGAATTAGAACATATTTGTCATGAGAAAAAACTGGGATGTATTATTGCTCCGAATTTTGCCATTGGTGCTGTGTTAATGATGAAATTCTCACAAATGGCTGCGAAATATTTTAACGATATAGAAATTATTGAATTGCATCACGATCAAAAACTGGATGCTCCTTCAGGAACAGCTGTAAAAACAGCAGAAATGATTTCTGCAGTTCGTGAGGAAAAAAATCAGGGGCACCCAAATGAGAAAGAAACGATCCAAGGTGCGCGGGGTGCAACGTTCGATGGAATGCATATTCACTCGGTACGCTTGCCTGGACTTGTTGCCCACCAACAGGTTTTATTTGGATCTGATGGTCAGACTCTAACAATAAGGCATGATTCATACCATCGCGGCTCTTTTATGTCGGGTGTAAAAGTGGCAGTAGAATCTGTAATGACACATAATACTTTTGTTTATGGACTAGAAAATATTTTAGAGTAGGGAGTAAATATATGAATATTGCCTTAATAGCTCATGATAAAAAGAAAAATGATTTGGTTCAGTTCGCGACTGCTTATCAAAATATATTTTCGAAGCATACATTATTTGCGACTGGGACAACTGGACAGCGAATTAGTGAGGCAACGGGTCTAAGTATAACTCGTTTTCAATCTGGACCCCTTGGCGGTGACCAGCAAATCGGAGCAATGATTGCCCAAAATAAAATGGATGCTGTTTTCTTCTTCCGTGACCCATTAACATCACAGCCACATGAACCAGATGTAACAGCATTGGTTAGACTATGTGATGTATACTCGATTCCACTTGCTACTAATATGGGAACTGCAGAATTATTAATTAGAGGCCTAGAACTGGGGCTTATTGAGTGGAGAAATCTAAATAAAGAGAATGGTGCAATCAATGATTAATCAGCACCTTCATGTCCTTGCATTTGGTGCACATGCGGACGATGTCGAGATTGGCATGGCTGGAACGATTGCTAAATTGACCTCCCAAGGGAAACAAGTTGGTATCTGTGACTTAACAGATGCCGACCTTTCTTCAAATGGGAATGTACCCCTAAGAAAAGAGGAGGCGGCAAAGGCTGCAGGGATACTAAACGTCTCTATGCGTACATCACTGGGTTTTCCAGATAGAGGATTATTTCTTAAAGACGAATACATAAGAGAGATTGCAAGGATTATTAGAACATACAAGCCTCACAGTGTGTTTGCACCTTATTTTGAAGACCGCCATCCTGACCATGGTCATTGTGCTAGTTTAGTGGAGGAAGCTGTTTTTTCATCTGCCATAAGAAAATATGTAACAGAAGGTAATGAACCTGCACATCGGGTGGAAAGAGTTTATTTTTATATGATTAATGGTTTTCATAATCCAGATTTCACCATTGATATTACTCAATATATGGATAAAAAACTCCAAGCATTGAGGGAGTACAAAAGCCAATTCGAGCAAACAGAAGAAAGCTATAGTACTCCGCTTGTAAATGGGTATATTGAAACTGTTGAGTCAAGGGAAAGAATGTTTGGTAAGTTGGTTGGTGTTACATTTGCTGAAGGGTTCAAAACGAAAGTTCCAATCCTTTTGAATCGTGATTTGATAGGAGAATAAACATGAGGAAACTTAAAATTGGTATTACTTGCTATCCGACAGTAGGTGGTTCAGGTGTAGTAGCGACGGAATTAGGGAAAATGCTCGCTGAAAAGGGACATGAAATTCATTTCATCTCATCAAGTATCCCATTTAGATTAAATAAAATGTACCATAATATCTATTATCATCAGGTTGAAGTGAATCAATATTCCGTGTTTCAGTACCCACCTTACGATATCGCCTTAGCAAGTAAAATGGCGGAAGTGGCTAATCGGGAAAAATTAGATCTGCTACACGTCCACTATGCTATTCCTCACGCTGTATGTGCAATACTAGCAAAGCAAATGAGCCATCGAGATATTAAAATTGTCACAACATTACATGGTACCGATATAACGGTTTTGGGGTATGATCCTTCTTTGACAGATGCGATTAAATTTGGAATTGAAAAATCGGATGTGGTAACAGCAGTTTCCAAGGCTTTAGTGGACCAAACCTATGAGTTGATCAATCCAGATAAACAAATTGAAACAGTGTATAACTTTATTGATGACCGCATTTATAAAAAAAGTGATGCACGTGCTTTAAAGTCAGAATTTGGGATAAAAGAAGATGAAAGGGTAATTATTCACGTTTCCAATTTCCGTCCAGTGAAACGGGTACAAGATGTAGTAAAGTCCTTTGCAAAGATTGCAGCTGTAATGCCAGCCAAGCTACTATTGGTCGGTGATGGCCCTGAAATGACCATCATCTGTAAACTTGTCAGAGAGTTTGGACTAGAAGATCAAGTCATTTTCTTAGGTAAACAAGAGAGCCTAGAGGAATTGTACTCCATCAGTGATTTAATGCTGTTATTATCGGAAAAGGAAAGCTTTGGACTTGTTGCATTAGAGGCGATGGCATGTGGAGTTCCTTGTGTCGGTACGAATGTTGGTGGTGTACCAGAAGTTATTAATCATGGAATGAATGGATTTATTTGTGAAGTAGGCGACATCGACGATATCTCTAATAAGTCATTAGCCATTTTAGTTGATCAGGACCTTCATCAGCAATTTTCCAAACAATCTGTGGAGACAGCAAAAACTAAATTTAAGGCTGACCAAATTGTTGAACAATATGAACAAATATATTTTAATTTACTGAATTAAGGTGAAGTAAATGATTGACCCATTTTTAGCAGCAAGTCCTGTATTAAAAAAGCTGGAGGATGCTGGCTTTGAAGCCTATTTTGTTGGTGGCTCCGTTAGAGATTTTCTGTTAAAACGAGAGATTAATGACGTTGATATTGCAACAAGCGCAACCCCCGATGAAGTGAAAAGGATTTTTCCAAAAACAGTGGACATTGGAATCGAACATGGAACAGTTCTCGTTCTTGTAAATAATGGAGGATATGAAATTACCACCTTTAGGACCGAATCAGACTATCAAGATTATCGAAGACCCAAAGAGGTTACCTTTATCCGCAACTTAAAAGAGGATTTACAGCGCAGAGATTTTACAATGAATGCTATTGCAATGGACAGAAATAGAAAATTAATTGACCCATTTAATGGATTTATAGCCATTCAAGAAAGAATAATTCAAACAGTTGGAAGTCCGAATGACCGCTTCCAAGAAGACGCCTTAAGAATGATGAGAGCAGTTAGGTTTGTAAGCCAACTCTCTTTTCAGATCGAAAGCGGTACGGTTCAAGCATTAGCAAAGCTTGTTCACTTGCTTGATAACATTGCTGTAGAGAGAAAAAGGGCGGAGTTTGAGAAACTCTTAATTGGTAAAAATAAGACTAAAGCGTTGAATATTCTCCTTGAAGCAAATATTTATTCTTATTTGCCAGGTTTGAAGGGAAAGAGGCAGCAATTAGAGGAGTTCCGTAGTTTTAAAAGTGGGAATCTTAATAAAAATGAAATGTGGTCACTCTTAATTTTCTGTATAAATTTAAAAGAAAAAGAGATAGAGTTATTTTTAAAAGAGTGGCGGCTTGCACTTAAGGAAATAAGAGAGATTCAACAAGTTGTTCATTTCCTTACAAAAAGACTTGAACAAGATTGGACCATATATCACCTATATTCTGCTGGTCGTGAACATATCCTATCAACGGAAAAGCTCTACCATGTTATTAATGGGACCAACGAAGTTCAATCGATTGAACATTTGATTAAGCTGTATGAAACCCTGCCGATAAAAGACCGTTCAGAAATGAATGTGACTGGAAATGACGTAATGGATTGGTTCAATAAAAGAGGTGGACCATGGCTTAAGGAGACGCTTTTAACCATCGAAGAAAATATTCTAGCCGGAAATCTAGATAACGACAAAGAAAAGATCAAGGAGTGGCTAATGAAGTGCAATCAGAAATAAGAAAAGAATTAATTGATGCCTTTACAACTGCAGGTGAAACCTTTTTATCAGGGCAGCATCTAGCAGAACTCATTGGCTGCTCAAGGACGGCAGTATGGAAGCATATTGAGGAATTAAGGAAGGAAGGATTTGAATTAGAAGCCGTTAGAAACAAAGGTTACCGGATTCTAAAAACTCCTGAAAAAGTGACTGCAGATGAGGTAAGGCTTGGCTTAACCACAAACTTTATAGGGAGAAATATCCATTATGTAGAAAGTGTGGAGTCTACCCAAAAGCTTGCCCATCACTTTGCTTCAGAAGATGCCCCGGAAGGCACGGTCATCATCGCAGAAGAGCAGTTGTCAGGCAGGGGTAGAATGGCCCGAAAATGGCATTCTCCAAAATATACAGGTATATGGATGAGTATGATTATACGTCCAAATATACCCCTAAGCAATGCGCCACAATTGACATTGCTCGCAGCAGTTGCGATTGTTCAAGCCATTGAAGAAATGACAGACCTTATTCCGGAAATAAAATGGCCGAATGATATTCTTATTAACGGAAAGAAAGTAACGGGAATATTAACGGAATTACAAGCGGAGGCCGACCTTGTTCATTCAATTATCATAGGAATTGGTATAAATGTGAATCAGAAGAAAGAAGATTTCCCGTTAGAACTTCAAGAAATAGCTACTTCCCTATTTATCGAGGATGGAGAAACTGTTTCGAGAGCAGAGTTAATTAGATCTATTTTCAAACACTTTGAAAAATTATATACGCTGTATCTAGAACAAGGATTTCTTCCAATAAAGCTTTTATGGGAGGGTTATGCCGGCAGTATCGGAAAATACATAAAAGCTAGAACCCTTACGAATACCATTGAAGGAAAAGCACTAGGAATAACCAATGATGGAGTGCTGCAGTTAGAGGATTTGACCGGTACGATTCATCATATCTATTCTGCGGATATTGAGTTTTAAAAGCTTGAACTTTTCGTAGAATTTGTTATAATTCTATCCAATGGGCAGTATCCAATGAGAACTGCACCTTTACGAAACTAACAATTAATAAGGTTTCTGCCTAGATCCGTATAGCGGACCGGGACAGAGGGATGAAGCATGTTAAAAGTGTAACTGGGATCCTCTGCCTTCAGAAGGATCTTTTTATTTGCTCTTTTAAAATCTTTTTATCCCCTCTCCCATATAAAAGGAGGGAAAATTGATGAAGCAAACAACAGATTTCTTGAAAATGAAGGAAAATAATGAAAAAATCGTTATGTTAACCGCGTATGATTACCCTTCGGCTAAGCAGGCTGAAGAGGGCGGAGTTGACGTTATATTGGTGGGAGACTCTCTTGGGATGGTAGTCCTTGGTTATGACTCAACCATACCAGTAACGCTTGACGACATGATCCATCATACAAAAGCTGTAAAACGTGGAGCAAAAGATACCTTTATTCTCGCTGATATGCCGTTTCTAACTTATCATTTATCTGTTCGAGATACATTATTAAATGCTGCCAGACTAATACAAGAAACGGGTGCACATGCGGTTAAACTAGAAGGTGCAGATGATGTTATTGAAAAAATTACTGCTTTAACTAGAGCCGGTATTCCTGTCTGTGCCCATTTAGGGTTAACTCCTCAATCTGTAGGTGTATTAGGTGGATATAGAGTACAAGGGAAAGATGCCCAAGCAGCAAGGAAATTACTCCAAGATGCAAAGAAATGTGAAGAAGCCGGTGCCTTTGCTATCGTTCTTGAATGTGTACCAAAACAACTGGCAGAGGAAGTTGCCCAAATGATTTCTATTCCAGTTATTGGTATTGGGGCCGGAGTTGCGGTCGATGGTCAAGTTCTCGTTTATCATGATATTCTGGGCTATGGCGTTAATCGCGTACCGAAGTTCGTCAAACAATATCATGCTGTCAATCCATTTATGATTGAATCAATTCAAGCCTATGCAGCTGACGTTAAAAATGAACGGTTTCCTGAAGAAAAACATTCTTTCACAATGAAGGAACAGGAACTGAAAGGGCTTTATGGAGGTACGAAATGAAGGTTATCTCAACCATTATGGAAATGCAGGCAATAATAAATAAACATAAGCTTCAAGAAAAATCGATTGGCTTTGTACCAACAATGGGATTTTTGCATGAAGGTCATTTAACACTTTTAAATAAAGCAAGACAAGATAATGATATCGTTGTTCTAAGCATTTTTGTTAACCCATTACAATTTGGACCAAAAGAGGATTATGCTGAATACCCGCGTGATCTTGATCGTGATTGCGCCTTGGCTGAAAGTGAAATGGTCGATTTTCTTTTCCATCCATCCGTTGAGGAAATGTATCCAAACGAGCCTTCGGTTAAAGTTAACGTCCGTGATCGCACGGATGTTTTATGTGGGAAATCACGCCCAGGCCATTTTGATGGCGTCGCTACAGTAATAACAAAACTCTTTAACATTATCATGCCAACAAGAGCTTATTTTGGAAAAAAAGATGCCCAGCAGGTGGCAGTTCTTGAAGGGTTAGTTTCTGATTTTAATATTCCTGTGGAACTTATTGCAGTCGATATCGTTCGTGAAAATGATGGACTTGCTAAGAGTTCACGGAATGTTAATCTTCTGCCCAAGGAAAGACAAGAAGCTCCTGTAATGTATCACAGCCTTCAAGCTGCAGTGGCAGCAATTAATGAAGGTGAGCGAAATCCAGCGAAATTAATTAGTATGATTAGTGAAATGATTACCAATGAATCAACGGGTACAATTGATTATGTCCAAATCTACTCCTATCCACAATTAAAGCAACTGGAAAAATTAGAGGGTACAATTATTATTGCACTGGCTGTAAAATTTACGAAGGTACGATTAATAGACAATTACATTACGAATTTAGATTGATAGAAAAAAGAGAACGGGGGAGGAATATAATGTTTCGCAACATGATGAACGGAAAAATCCATCGAGCAACTGTTACAGAGGCTAATCTAAATTATGTAGGCAGTATCACGATTGATGAGGACTTATTAGATGCAGTTGGAATGATTGCAAATGAAAAGGTGCAAATTGTTAACAATAACAATGGTGCGCGTCTAGAGACCTATATTATTCCTGGCGAGAGAGGTAGTGGTGTCATTTGTTTAAATGGTGCAGCTGCCCGCTTGGTTCAAAAAGGTGATATCGTTATTATCATTTCCTACGCCCTTATTGCTGAAGAAAAGGTAGCAGCACATAAACCTAAAGTAGCGATCATGGATGAAGACAATCGGATTAAAGAACTAATCTATGCAGAACCAGCTCTAACCATCATGTAATCCCCAATTTAGGGGATTTTTCTTTTTTTACGACTGTTTTATATAATAAATATAAAAAAGATCGTAAAGATAATGGTAGAATGGGAAGCATCCTAGTATTGTTTACTTTTTCTTTTGAAGATAATGTGATACCGTTCTAATGAACGAAGGTTTGGGGTGTTAATGAAATGATAAATAAATTCGTCGTAATTGATTTGGAAACAACGGGAAACATTCCAAAAAAGGGTGACAAAATCATCCAATTTGCTGCTGTGATCATTGAAAATGGAAAAATCACAGAAAAATTTTCGTCATTAATAAATCCGAAAAAATCCATTCCAATATTTATTGAAGAATTGACCGGCTTAAATGATGACATGGTGAAGGATGCTCCCCTATTTTCGGAAATAGCAGAAAAGGTCACGGCTTTACTGGATGGGGCTTATTTTGTTGCACATAATGTGTTATTTGACTTGTCTTTTCTTCAGGAAGAATTAATCCAATCGGGTCAGGAAGGGTTCTTTGGCCCTGTTCTTGATACGGTGGAAATGGCAAGAATACTTTATCCGACAGCTGATGGTTATAAGTTATCGGATTTAGCAGAGAAAGAAAATCTTAATCATGATCGCCCCCACCAAGCTGATAGTGATGCACAGGTAACTGCTGAGCTTTTCTTAATTCTTTTAAATCGTTTGACATCCTTACCTAGAGTAACGCTAAAACAGCTTGCACATCTTTCTGGCGGTCTCAAAAGTGATCTACAGCAGTTTCTTGATGAAATACTCGTAAACAAAGATGACTCGATTGAACAATTTTCGGAGTCGTTCGAGATTTTTAAGGGGATAGCCTTAAAAAGGCTTTCTGAGCAGTCAGGAACGAAGGATGAAGGTAAAGAATATCAATATCCTGCAAGTGAGGATGAAAAAACCGAGCTAGTAAAACAAGCCTTTGCAGCCTTTGAGAAGAGGACAGGCCAATTTACCATGATGGATACTGTGTATCAATCCTTTCAAAATGAAAACCATACATTGATTGAAGCTGGAACCGGTGTCGGAAAATCACTTGGGTACCTGCTGCCGATTGCCTACTTTTCAAGGCAAAAGGAGCTTCCTATAGTTGTAAGCACGCATACCATTCAGTTACAAGAACAAATTCTAAAAAATGAAATCCCGATCTTAGATAAAATTTTGCCCTTTAAGCTTAACTCTGTTCTCCTAAAGGGTAGGAATCATTATATTAGTTTAGAAAAGTTTAATCAGACACTTGCAGATGATAGTGATAATTACGATACAGGGTTAACCAAAATGCAAATTCTTGTTTGGCTGATTGAAACTGAAACAGGTGATCGGGATGAGTTAAACCTATCAAGCGGCGGGCAAATATTCTGGAATAAAATTAAGAACGAACCCGCTATGTTTATGCAGAACCAGGCTTGGCAAGAAAGAGATTTTTATTTGAAGGCCAAAAGAAATGCGCAAACTGCCGATATTATTATTACCAATCACTCTTTGCTATTAAGTGATATTAAAGGAGAAGGCACAATTTTGCCCGATTTTTCTTTCGCTATCATTGATGAAGGACATCATTTTGAAAAAGTAGCAAGTCAGTTTTTTGGTCATACATTAGATTACTTATCCACTCGGCTCTTATTGGGTCAATTTGGTGTTTTAGAACAAAAACAGCTCTTTTATGAATTGGAGAAGCTAATTGCTTCTGTACCAAAGAAACCTGAGATGATGGCACCTGCAACTAAGTTAAATCAAATAAATGTTGACCTTGCTTTTGAAACAGACGAATTTTTTCAATTGATTGCAATTTTTGCAAAAGCCAAGCTTACAAATAAAAGAGGAATTAACCGTGCCAAGGTGCGCTTTTCTCTTCAAGACGAGGTAAAAGAAAAAAAGGCACTTGTACATAGTGCAGAAAGGTTTGCCTTTTTACTTAAGGATTTTCATTCAGTCATTATTGAACGACTCGAATGGATCAAAAGGGAAAGTAATTCGTTAACACGTTCCCAAGAAAATAAAATGGAAGAAATCCAAACCTTTCTAAATGATCTATCAGAATTAAGAGACACGGTTATTCATTCCTTTATTAAAAAAACGAACGATGTAAAATGGATTGAAATAGATATTCGTTCACCGCAAAATGTTACAACCTTTATAGCTCAGCCAGCATCTGTGGCCGACCAACTAAAGGCACAATTTTTTCAACTTAAAAAAGCGGTAGTGGTTACTTCTGCTACTTTGACTGTGAATAAATCATTTGACTATATCATGAAAGAAATTGGACTTGATCCAGTTTCAACGATACAGTTGAACATTCCGTCGCCATTTGAATATAATCAACAGGTACAACTCTTAATACCTGAAGACTTACCAGAAATAAACACGGTATCGTTAGAAGATTATGTCATTTCTATTACTGAGCATATCATCACAATTGCAGAGGCAACAAAAGGAAGAATGCTGATTCTATTTACCGCCTATGACATGCTAAAGAAAACCTATGAATTAATTAAAGAAAGTGGTTTTTTGCATGACTATGCAATGATTGCCCAAGGGATAACCAGTGGCAGCCGAACTAGGCTAACTAGAAATTTCCAGAGATATGATAAGGCATTATTGCTAGGGACAAGCAGTTTCTGGGAAGGGGTAGATATACCTGGTGAGGACTTATCGTGCCTTGTAATTGTTAGGCTGCCATTTAGTCCCCCTGATGAACCTTTAACAGAGGCAAAATGTCAGTTAATCGAAAAACGCGGGGGTAATGCTTTTTCTGAATACTCACTGCCAGAAGCGGTCCTAAGATTTAAACAAGGATTTGGTCGGTTAATTCGTACGGAAAATGACCGTGGAATTATTGTGGTTTTTGATAAAAGAATTGTAACGACCAAGTATGGTAAGGCCTTTTTGAAATCAATTCCCAATGTTCCCATAAAAAAGGGGAAGATGGATGATTTAGCTGAAATTATTGACTCTTGGTTATAATAAATCAGTCGGACCAATTGTTTAATATACTGGATAATATTTGGTAAAAAACACATCCTATATTATGGGAGGTGTATCATGAGAACCTTACTATTATTACTGTCCATATTCATTCAATCGACACTCATGGTAGAGGCATCAAAGACGACTACTGTAAATAATATTGAAAACATTGACTTAAATATTAAGGATCATGAAGTTGCTGTTACTTTTTTAGGCCTGTCTGAAGGTGATTCAACCCTTATTCAAGGCTCAAATGGTGAAAATATCTTGGTAAATGCCGGCGGGAAAGAGACGGATGCAGAATTGGAAGGATGGCTTTATCTTTATGATGTGAAGAAAATTTCGAAGCTAATTCTTACAAAGAACAATCTGGAGCTTTCAGAAAAACAAATCAATAAGCTAATAACGAAGTATAGTATTAAAGAAATTATCACAACACCGGAGTTATCTGCCCAAATAACAAACAAACTAGGCATACCAAATAAACCTGCAGTCGTCACCTGGGGTGAGGGAACAAAAAAAACCATTCTTCCGGAGTTGACTGCAGTGGTCCAATTTGTTGGAAATGAACCCAATGAGGGCATGGATTTGACACTGGATTTTTTTAATCACCGCATTTTCCTGATGACTTCATTTACACCACATGCGGAGGAAACCTTGATGAAGAAAAACTTGGAAAATATTAATGTTTTTAAGATTCCTAATTGTGCAATGGAGGACTCTTTATCTGAAAAATTAATCCAGTATTTAAATCCGCAAATTTCGATTCTATTTGCACCGGAAGAAGAGGAGCATGACCCAGATATTCTTGTCGATCTCCATGAAACTTGGTCAGAAATCTATACTACCAAAAAACATGGTACCGTCACGATAAAATTCACCGATTCAAACTATGAAGTAATAACGATCCCTGTCGAAGAGGATAACTAAGAAAAAATTAGAAAAATTCATATAATCACAGACCCGCTTTTTGCTTCCACCTGTTATAATAATGGTTGAGATTTATCAATTATTGTAGAGAAATAGGCAAATATTGGAGGAAAACGGATGGAAAGTAAAATTGAAGTGTTATCAACAGTAAAAATCCAGCACAGTCCGGATTTGTATAAAATTGTTGATGCCCTTAATCGAACCTTGAAGCAAAAAGATCTTATGTTTGGATTGGCACTTGATCAAGAAGATAAAAATACAGCGATTTTTACCATTTATCGTACATAAAGAAGTGAGTGCTTATGAAAAAGTGGATTATATTTATAGTAATATTTATAGTAGTGATTTTTGGTTTATTAATAAAAGTGTATTTCACATCTGTGGATCCTGTTAAAGCTGCAGAGAAAAAAGCGGTTGCACTAGCCAAAAAGGAAATATCTATAAAAGAAGTTGAGGATTTTCATATATATAATGGCATAGAAACTGTTAATGTCATTGAGGGAAAAAGTAATAATGGTGAAAAAATTATCGTTTGGATTCCTGAAAAAAGTAAAAAAGTTTACGTGAAAAAAGCAAAGGATGGTTTATCAAAAGAAGAAGCCATTCAGAAACTTTTACAAGAAAAAAGTCCTAAAAAGGTTATTTCAGTAAGACTTGGCATGGAAAAAAATATCCCCTTGTGGGAAATATATTATCGTTCTAATAATAATTTAATAAATTATTACTATGTTCACTTTGAAACAGGTGAATGGCTAAAGAAAATCGAAAACCTATAGATGTAATGGAGAATGGAGGAAATATTTATGGTATTGGAATTAGCAAATCGTGTGAAGGCACTTACACCTTCAACAACATTAGCAATTACTGCAAAAGCAAAGGAATTAAAGGAACAAGGTGAAGACGTTATCGGTTTGGGAGCAGGTGAACCTGACTTTAATACTCCACAATATATATTAGATGCTGCGTCCCAATCTATGAAAGAAGGGCATACGAAGTATACCCCATCAGCAGGCTTACCTGCATTAAAAAAAGCAATTATTAAGAAATTTGAAGCGGACCAAGGGTTAACATATAAACTGAATGAAATCATTGTAGGAAATGGAGCTAAACACGTTCTTTATACATTATTTCAAGTCCTATTAAATGATGGGGATGAGGTTATAATCCCTACTCCATATTGGGTCAGCTATCCAGAGCAAGTCAAATTAGCAGGCGGCGTTCCTGTGTATATCGAAGGATTAGAGCAAAATCAATTTAAAGTAACCCCAGAGCAATTAAAGAGCGCCATTACGAAAAATACGAAAGCTGTTATAATTAATTCACCTAGCAATCCAACGGGTGTGTTGTATACAGCAGAAGAACTTTATGAGTTAGGCAAAGTTTGTCTTGAGGAAAATATTCTCATTGTTTCAGATGAAATTTATGAAAAGCTAGTTTATGGGGAAAATAAACATGTTTCGATCGCACAACTTTCTCCAGAATTTAAAAACCAAACCATTGTAATTAATGGCGTTTCTAAATCACATTCGATGACAGGTTGGAGAATCGGGTACGCGGCTGGAAATAAAGTAATTATTGAGGCGATGACAAACCTCGCAAGTCATAGTACATCTAATCCGACAACCACAGCCCAGTATGCAGCAATCGCTGCTTACAATGGCTCACAGCAGCCAGTAGAAGATATGCGCCAGGCATTTGAAAAAAGATTATCAATAATTTTTGATAAACTAGTAGCGATTCCCGGTGTAACATGTGTGAAACCGCAAGGAGCATTTTACCTTTATCCAAATGTAAGAAAAGCTGCTGAATTGACAGGATATCAAAATGTTGATGCTTTTGTTGAAGCCTTGCTGGTCGATGCCAAAGTCGCTGTTATCCCAGGTTCAGGCTTTGGAACTCCTGACAATATTCGACTCTCCTATGCAACTTCTTTAGAATTATTGGAAAAAGCAGTGGAGAGAATCCACCAATTTGTTACATCCAAATCAAGCATTGTCAATAATTAAAAACGTAAAAAGTCTGCTAAGGTCTGCAGGCTTTTTGCTTTTAGTTACCAAAGATGGATGCCTAAAACTCTTACTCGGATAATTTGTTCGTGGTATACTTAACTGGAGGTGTCCTAATGATGAAAACAAACTTTTTAGCATGGATTCAAGAAGGTAATATCACCGTTCCAACATTATTATTTTCTGAATACCGTAATCTAAATTTAAATGAATTTGAACTTGTTCTTTTATTAAATATACTAACCTTTTTAGAAAAGGGGCATGAATTCCCTACACCAGATGAGTTATCGGCACGAATGACGATTTCCATTTCGGAATGTAATGAAATGCTTAGAAAGTTGATTCAAAGAGGTTTTATCGAAATTACCGATGAATATACGAATGAAGGTATCCGATATGAAAAGTATTCTGTCATCCCTTTATGGGAAAGACTTGTTGAACATTTCTTGAAAAATAATAAAAGTAATAAGGAAACAGATAAGAAAGCAGACGAAACCGACCTTTATACTTGCTTTGAGAAGGAATTTGGCCGACCGTTATCTCCATTTGAATGTGAATCCCTAGCCATGTGGATGGATGATGATCATCACGCCCCAATTATTATCAAAGCAGCTTTACGGGAAGCTGTAATGTCTGGAAAATTAAACTTCCGGTATATTGATAGAATTCTTTTTGAGTGGAAGAAAAATGGGATAAAAACGATTGAGCAAGCGAAAACCCATGGACTTAAATTTCGTCAAAAGCAAACACCTAATGGAACTGTGAAGGGTGAAACACATCAACCAACTGTGCCCTTTTACAATTGGTTAGAACAATAATTTGATTAACGAGGGAGTTATCTCTCGTTTTATTCATTTTAATAATAGTAGGTGATAGATATGTTGAATAATACCCAAATCCGTTATTGCCTTGATCAAATGGGTGCGATGTTTCCAGAGGCCCACTGTGAATTAAATCATTCAAATCCATTCGAACTAGTCATTGCTGTGGCCTTATCGGCACAATGTACCGATGTGCTCGTAAATAAAGTGACTAAATCGTTATTTGAAAAATACAAAATACCTGAGGATTATCTTGAGGTTTCACTAGAAGAATTACAAAACGACATACGTTCGATTGGCCTTTACCGAAATAAAGCTAAAAACATTCAAAGCCTTTCCCGAATGGTATTAGAAGAGTATAAAGGTGAAATCCCAATGGATCGTGATGAGTTAACAAAGCTGCCTGGTGTGGGCAGGAAAACAGCAAATGTAGTTGTGTCCGTTGCTTTTAATGTACCTGCTATAGCAGTAGATACTCACGTTGAAAGAGTGAGTAAGCGTTTAGGGATTTGCCGTTGGAAGGATTCTGTACTCGAAGTGGAAAAAACATTAATGAGGAAGATCCCAAAAGACGAATGGTCAGTTACACATCATCGCTTGATATTTTTCGGCCGCTATCATTGTAAAGCCCAAAATCCACAATGTCCAAGCTGCCCACTAGTAGGGCTATGCAGGGAGGGTAAAAAGCGGATGAAAGGTCAGGTATCTATCAGTGGTTAAAAAGGTTGAGAACATTTCCAGCCTATTGAAGGAATGGGAAAATAGTAAGGTCCAAC
The DNA here is from genome assembly GCF_018613065.1 of Bacillus sp. ISL-7. The sequence continues at coordinate 56,251 of NZ_JAGGQW010000002.1, forward strand.
TCGAAGCATTATTTCGTGAACGAGATTATCAAAACGCAAAAGTGTTGATGGAAAAGGGAATTTTAATGTTTATTCAGTTCTTGTCTTGGTCAAATGAATTGCCTGCAACTCTGGATGAACCTTTTAACTCTTATAAATTTGAGTTTAAACCTGTCAATGTGGAAGAACGGTTAGGTTTTATCATGTCTAGACCAAATCTATATCATTCATATCGGCAGTTATCAGAGTTAATGGTTGAGCAAGAAAAGCTGTATTCGAAAAGAAGAATACTAAAAAAAGCGTCTAAACCTAAAGGTTAGACGCTTTTTTACTATTCTTTTTAGTTAGGGTAATGTTGTAGGTGTACCTGAATTTGCTCCATTTACTGTCCCATTGTCGACCGGGGTATCTGGTGGAGTAGTAACGCCGTCATCTTGGTTGTCAGTACCTGTGCCATTCCCAGTACCATCACCATTACCAGTATCGTTGCCAGTACCATTCCCAGTACCAGTACCAGTACCAGTACCAGTACCAGTACCAGTACCAGTACCAGTACCAGTACCAGTACCAGTACCAGTACCATCGCCATTACCAGTACCAGTACCATCGCCATTACCGTTGCCATTACCAGTACCGTTGCCATTACCGGTACCATTCCCATTGCCGTTCCCGTTTCCATTTCCTGGATTTGTACCATTGCCAGGATTGGTATTACCTGGGTTTTCTTCTTGAATAGGTAGTGGTATGTCAATTGCAGCAGTTGCTGGATTACTAGTTCGATCACCACTGATTGCCACAATCGTGAAAGAATATTTAGTACCAGGTACTGCAGGGATGCTTAAAGATGTTTCTGCTTGATTATATTGCTTTTGACCAGTCCCGCTATTTACCGTTACAGAGAAAGTAACATTTGCCTCTTTTGAATTATTGTAATCCCATGTTAAGGTAATATTTTTATTTACTTCATCATATTTGGCATTTAGTTTTTTCGGAGCATTCAGTTTGTCATACCTTTGGGAGACACGTTTAGGTGCATGACCTTTCACAGCATACTCAGTAATAACTTGACTTCCAGGGGTATATTTACTTGCCAATACCGGCGGCATGGAGCCTCTTTCAATACTTACTCTTTGAACGCTGTTTGGCATAGTAAAGTCAGGTGTATCGATATCCTTTGATACATGTTCCATTAAGTTTTTAAAAATTAATTGGGCTAAACGTTGATTATTTCCGACCGCGTTGATAGGTGTACTTCGGTTTTTGTATCCTGTCCAAATAGACGCAGTGTAATTAGTTGTATATCCAGTAAACCAGGCATCAGGAACGGACCTGCTGCTCGGAATACCCCATTTTTGTATTTCCTCATCTGTATAATTCGTTGTACCGGTCTTACCGGCGATTGGAAGTCCGGGAACTTTTGCCCTTGTTCCTGTCCCAGGAGATACGAGGACACTTTTTAACATATCGGTAATCATAAAAGCGGTCGAATCTTTCATTACCACTTTTGGTTCAGGTTCTGTGCTAATAAAGGTTCCATCACGCAACTTGATTTTTCTAATAGCATGTGGTTTTGTATAAATGCCATTATTGCCAAAGGCGCTATAGGCACCAGCCATTTCAAGTGGGGAAACCCCCGTTTTAAAACCGCCAATTGCGTAGGATTCAAAAATTTCTTTTAAAGGAATACCTAAACCAACTGCAAAGTCTTTCGCTTTTTCAAGACCAACCTGCTGTAGAGTCTGAACGGCTGGTGAGTTTCGTGATAATTGCAGTGCAGTTCTAATCGTCATCGGTCCTTTATAGCTTTGGTCCCAGTTCCCAAACTTTTTCCCAGATGAATAGGTTATTGGTTTATCCTCAATCATTTCAAAGGTTCCCCAATTTAAATATTCAATCGCGGGAGCATAATCAAGCACAGGCTTGATTGTTGAACCTGGTTGACGTTGTGTATCGATGGCATAGTTAAACCCACGTTTTACTTTCTGGTTCCTTCCGCCTCCAATTGCCCGAATTTCTCCAGTTTTTGTATCAAGGAGAGCAACCCCAGCTTGGAATTCATCATCAGGATAATCAATAATGTCTGATTTATTAAGAATGTCTTCAACATATGATTGCGCATCTGGATCTAGAGTCGTATGGATTGTTAAACCATCTGTAAAGATATCAAAATCAGATGTTTCTTTCACTTCATCAATAACTGCATCCACAAATGAATCAAAGGGTTTTTCATTAACTTTACGTTGTTGTTCATTTAGAACGGTCGACTTAACTGAAACCTTTTTCGCATTTTCCATCTCTTTCTTAGAAATAAAACCATGCTGGTGCATTAACGTCAAGACAATATTTCGTCTCTTCTCAGCTAAATCAGGATGATCGAATGGGTTATAATTATTAGGACTTTGCGGCATCCCAGCAATTTGGGCAGCCTCTGATAATGTTAAATCTTTTAATTCTTTTCCATAATAAATTTTTGCGGCAGTTGCAATACCGTGGCTATTTTCAGAAACATAAACCTTATTTACATACATCTCGAAAATCTGGTGTTTAGTATATTGCTGTTCAAGCTGATAAGAGAGCCAGGCTTCTTCGACTTTCCGCTTTAAGGTTTTTTCGGGAGTTAAAAATGAGTTTTTAACCACTTGTTGTGTGATTGTGCTGGCACCTTCAGATCCAAATCCATGTTGGATATTAGCTAAAACAGCACCGCCTAATCTAATCGGGTCAATACCATGGTGTTTGTAGAAACGGTAATCCTCGGTTGCCAAAATGGCATTTTCAACTACTTGTGGTATGTCTTTGTAATTTACATATTCCCGATTAACTGCACCTACTTCAGTAATCAACTTGTCATCTTTATCTAAAATCTTCGAAGGGATTGGATCTTTTAATAATTTTGGGTCAAGTACGGGAGCATCCTTTACTAAGTAGGCGAAAGTCCCCACTCCCGAAAGTATTCCAATAATACCAAGGGCCACTAGGGTTAGAAAAATTTTCTTTATTAATCCACCCGATTTTTTCTTGGTTTTTGGTTTACCTTTGGTTTGGAGTTTCTTTCGGCGCTCCTCTCTTGATTGGTACTGTTCTGACATGGTAATATTCCTTCCTTTCAAGCCTTTTCTCAATTATGAAGCTTATCTATAATTTTAATATAGTCAATTCGCGGTTGAAAACCAAGTGGGATCTGATGTCCTTGTAGTTCCACTTCCTCTTTGGTTATTGATTTTCTGCCGCCATTATTCATTCGTTTCCAAAATGTTAACAAGTGTTTTGCTTCGAGTAAAAAAACCTGCTCATATCTTGTAAAACGAAGGATAACAAAACAAATACCTCCTTGATCCAGGACTTCTTCCATATGCTGTATCTGGTGTTGATGGAAATTCTTTAATGGAAAAGAGGTAGGGTTCTGTGTTTCTTTAGCTTCGAAATCAATATACTTTCCTTTATAAACACCATTATAATCCGTGGTGGAGGCAAGTTTGAAATATGCCTCTTTAATTACAGCAGCACTGCGGTTTGGATAATCAACTTGGACAATTTGAACCGGCGTTGGTTTCTTATGAATAACAGCTACTTTTCTCGCACGGTAATATTCATTTGTCTCATTTAAATCTTCCTCAAGTGTCATTCCTCTGTTACTATAAGAGCCATTTTTCTTTTTTTTATTATTGATATTTTCTGTGTTCTGTTCTCTTGGTAAGTATCTTTTTCCATTTGGATAGTTAAAGTTCACGTTTTACACCTCTCAAACTCTTCCTTATCATATCAAATCTTGAAGAGAATGGGGTGTATAAAATACATTTGCATACACACTCTAATAACAATTGTACTGTGACTGCTAAATTTATACATGATGCATTTCTCATAAAAGAATTTAAACTCAATCATAGTACTAATAATCTATTAAAAAAACTTAAGGGAAGATGAATATGAATCATCTTACAATACAGGAACGAACAATCATTCGTCAAATTCAAGAGGAAACCAATAAAAAAAATGTCGATAATATCTCAAGGACTGAAGCATACTTTTCTTTTTTTAAGAAACATCCAGATATCATTTGGTCTTTCTTAGCAAGCATGGTATCTAGGAATGGGGGGTGGAATATGTGTGACCTCCAAGGGTCAATATTTCCTCAATTATTAACGGACATGACGAGAAAGCAGCTTTTCCTTACCTATGAGCGGGCAAATTGGTTGATTTTCCATGATGTCTATCCCCAGTTATTGGTCTACCAATATTCGACGAAATTAAATCGAAAAATGTTTCATTTACTCCCTTATTTTCATGTTTCTACGTTTATCCAAAAAGAATGGTTCCGATATTGGAAAGAAAATGATAAGAACAGACTGACCACTTCATTAATCATAAATGAACAAAATGTCATTCAAACACCGGTTATTGATCACCCTCTATATAAGAAAAAGGTTTTCCAATCGAAGCTTTTTTCTTTTCAAGATTGGTTTCATTTCAGTTGTGTCCTATTTCCAACCTGCGGGGGAGAAGTATATGGGGCAAGTGCAAATGGTTTCAAATCACTTTCAAAAAGAATCAACCTGGGTAAAAGACTAGCCAGCATACTTTTTCATCCACGGCTATTTCCTTATTTTTATGAATTCGCTGAAAAAACGCCGCATACTGGTTCAAGAAATGATTATGAACAATATTTTAAAATAAAAACTGGCCTGAAAACCCCGATTTTGCGAGTGAGTTTCCCAGTTATAAAGCATAATCAACATAAATATGAGGATTGGAGTACGCAACGCAGAGTATCCCCCTTCTTGTTGTATCTTCCCGCACGACATCGTCACCCCATTCACCTTACTGATTGGTACTTTGCTAAATCAAACCAACTTCAATTAATGTTGGCCCTCCAAAAGACCTTGCAGCTAAAAAAATGGAAATAAAAAAGCAGGGGAAGTGTCCCTTGCTTTTTGGTTGGTTGTTATTCGGCAGGTCGGTTTTCTCCCACAAGCTTTTTATCACCGTAGCCTGTTTTTGTTGCTGCATCAGATTGAACTGTTTGCTGCTTTTTGTTTTGTTTATTATTTTTTGACATTAAAAAACACCTCCAACAATAGCTTGTGCGCTTTTTTATTTTTTCATGCAGGATTTAATTGATGTCGAATTACATGGAGGAAAATGCCATTTAACCACTACCTTTGACGAATAGCTTCTAGTTTTGTCAGGGTAGAAGGAAGCCGAAAAAAGAAAGAGAATAATTATACTTAATAGAAATTGCTGGGAGGGTTTAATAGATGAATAAGCCATTGTCCGATAAGGAAAAGTTGATTTCAATGTTGTCAGAAATATACGATCAATTAGAAGAATTGGAAGTGGTGCTTGAAGCATCCTTCTCAGACCTGCGCAAAAGTTTAGACAAGAAAGAGCAGGCTAAGTTAATCGTATCAAAACAAAAACTAATGGGACTTGAACGGAGTATTGATAAAGTTAACTCCATATCTAATTTAGAGATTGCTTGTGCCAATCCAAATCATGTGTCTAGAGCCCTACAACTTGAATTGGGCTATTAATTGCCTATAAAATAATAGTAACGATTAAAGTAGCATAAAGATCTTTGCTACTTTTTATTTTTTAGGCTATGTTAAAGCTTATTGTTGATTTTGGCACAAGTTGATTGGAGCGAAGCGCCTGGAGCGGAAATCAACAGCCAAGTATAACAGAGCCATTTTTTAAAGAAAGGGTTTATTAAAAAGATGTATGAAGAAATTATCCAATTAACGGAAAAACTTTTAGCTTATAATAGTTTATTCATGAAGTACTATCTAGAGGGAAGGGAGTCAGGGCTCAAGCATGATTTTCATGAAGTGATTAAGCCATTTGCAAATGAAGTTAAGGAAATAAATGACCAATGGAAACATGCCATGAAGAAATGGCTGTCTGAAACGGACCATAAACATCTTCATTTAAAGCAAATCGACACGACATCTGAACATATTGACCAGTTGTCAATTCAATCCTTTTTCCCGGAAACTAGCAAAACGAGATTTTTAAATGCAAATCGTACGGTTGAATTTTTCCTCTTGGAAATATTAAAAGAGGTTAAAAAATAGAAAAGAGATGCAGCTGCATCTCTTTAATTATTATTAAGAATGTTCGATGAGGGAGTTTTCATTATCCGTTTCAGGTATTACCGCGCCTTGTTTTTCAAGTTCACGGACAAGAAGACGATATTCTTTAATGTTAATATCGTTTTGAATATACGCTTTCTTAGCAAAATCCATTAATGTATTAACATCATCTGGTGTATAATCCCGACTTTGAATAAATTTGCTTTTTAATTCGCGAATGTCCATATCTATTAGCTCCTCCTTCATCCTTTTTTCTATCGTATCACGAAAATAAAGGATTCCTAGTTTTTAAAATATTTAAACTTCAGACAAAATTCTCGTCATTTTGACATAATTATTGTTTTTCAAAAGAATCACCTTTCCTCTCTCTCCTTCATAATGTGTAGTAGATAAAAAAGCGGAGGAGATGTTTGCCCATGTTTGGCAAAAAAAGGCCAGCTAATTACCTCAATTATGAATATTCGGGGCAAATGATGCAGCAAGGTCCAGTTGGTCAGATCAGGAATCAGCAGCTTTTTAATAGTAATCAACCCTTCCATTACCAAGCTCAGCCCCAAAACTATGATTGGACCGCTTATCAACAACCCAATCAACAAATTCCTTATTACCCGCCAGTGTACCAGCAATATGGTCAAAACTATCAACCTGGCTACGTTTCTCAAAATACGCCATTCAATAGCCAGCCATTTTCGCAAAAAGATTCGCAATTCCTATTCCAGAACCCGTTACAGCCACAGGAAGAAATAGTTCAAAAACCACAGTATATGCCCATGAATGGTTATCCAGTGATGAACCCTTATCCAAAGCAAAGTGCAACCTCAAAACAGCCAGGAGGAGTCCAATCGTTTATGAATTCCTTCAAGTCCCAAGATGGATCAGTGGATATAAATAAAATGGTGAATACAGCAGGTCAAATGATGAATGCTGTAAATCAAGTATCATCACTTGTAAAGGGATTCGGTGGAATATTTAAGGCTTAATAAAAACCCCAGTTGATTGAAGCGGAAGGCGCGAATACTCCTGCGGGAGGACGGGGCAGGGGAGACCCAACAGGTGCTTAGCGCCGAGGAGGCTCCCCAGACCGCCCGCGGAAAGCGAAACCCCTGGAGTGGAAATCAACAGCTAAGTTTTAACAGCAAAAAGACGGCTTTTTTACTAGCCGTCTTTTCATATGGAAGGGAAATGGAATTTAGTCTTCGATTTCAATAATTTTCCCTTTTTCCTGTGGAATGCGGATTTTTAATAAACCATCACGATAGGATGCTTTCACCTTCTCTTCATTAATCGTATGCGGCAGTGAAACCGTTCTTGATGATTTTTGGCGTAAGTATTTACGTCGATATAAATGATTGATTTCGTCTTCCTCGGTTTCAAGTTCGTTATTTTCCACAGAAATAGTTAAATAGTTTCCAGAAATGTTTAAATGAATTTGCTCTCTTTTTATCCCTGGCAGTTCTGCAGAGATGATGTATTCCCCGCCTGTTTCAATCGTGTCAACATGAAAGCTCGATCCAGATGGAAATGGACTTTTAAAAAAATCATCGATTGATTGTAGGAAGCCTTTGATTGGTTTTTCATTGAAAAAGTCGTTCATCGATTTCATTAACTCGCCAAAAGCTTCTGTTTTCGGCTTTTTAGGGTCATTCTTATCACTCGGTACCTTAGATGACATTAAGTTCCCCTCGCTTTCCAATATTTCACTCACTATTATATGCTGGCTAAACTGGGTAGGTGCCGTCATCAAATGGCAATAATTTTATGAACGATTTATTACAGTTGCTTTAAATGTGATGTAAATCACATTAAATTTTTTGGTCGATTAGTATAGTAAAGCAGAAATAAAATCGAAAGTGAGGAATTAAAATGTTCTGTTATCAATGTGAACAAACTCCATCTGGCGGCTGTAATGTCATCGGTGTGTGTGGTAAAGATGAAACCATTGCTAGCTTACAAGACACGATTATTTTTGCATTAAAAGGAATTGCGGCCTATCGAACCCATGCTAATCAATTAGGATATACAGATCCCTTTGTCGATGCCACCACCCATGAAGCCCTTTATTTGACTTTAACGAATTCAAATTTTAATGTTCAAGAACATATCGACATGGCGATGAAAGTTGGCCAATCAGCAGTCCGCGTAATGGAAATGCTAGATGAAGCTCATACAAAGCGTTTAGGTATTCCTGAGCCAATCCGGGTCAGCCAAAACAAAATTAAAGGAAAATGTATTATTGTTACAGGACACAACTTATTTGCTTTAGAGGAACTATTAAAGAAAACAGAGGGAAAGGGTATCAATATCTATACGCACTCTGAAATGCTACCTGCGCACGGCTATCCAGCATTGAAGAAATATACTCATCTAAAAGGGAATATCGGAAAAGCTTGGTACGACCAGCGACGACTTTTTGAAAATTTCCCTGGAGCGATTCTAGCAACGACCAACTGTGTAATGCCAATTAAAGGGACTTATGCAGACAGGATGTTTACATATGAAGTAGCAGGTCTTGAAAATGTAGAGAAAATTATAAATGATGATTTTACACCATTAATTAACCGAGCTTTAGAGCTTCCTGAAGCAGCAATTGATTCCGAAGAAACATTGTTAACAGGGTTCCATCATGAAACGGTTCTAGGCTTAGCACCTGAAGTAATTGATGCAGTCAAAGCTGGTAAAATCAAGCGATTCTTTGTTATCGCAGGCTGTGATGCACCGGGACCAGGCGGAAATTATTATCGTGAACTTGCCACTTCACTACCGCCAGAGACTGTTATATTAACAACCTCTTGTGGAAAATTCCGCTTTAATGACGTGGATTATGGTGTGGTGCCGGGAACCAATATTCCACGGTATATAGATTTAGGTCAATGCAATAACTCTGGATCAACTGTTAAGATTGCTTTAGCACTTGCAGATGCATTTGGATGTGAAGTGAATGAACTGCCGGTCAGCATCGTGTTATCTTGGTTTGAACAAAAAGCAGTTGCTATTTTGCTTGGTTTATTTAGCTTAGGGATCCAGGATATCCGCATTGGCCCGAAGCCGCCTGAATTTATCTCTGAAGGGGTATTACAGGTCCTTCAGGACACCTTTAATCTAAAATTGATTGGAACAGCTAAAGAAGACATGGAAGACATGCTACAGCTCTCAATTAAATAAATATAATAAAACCGCAGCATAGATTTGCTGCGGTTTTTAATGTATTAGATTAGATTAATTTCTTCCATTAGAATTTCAACATCTACAATCATGTTGCCTTCTTCATCTACTTCTATTAATTCATCTTTTTTCATTTTTGTTAGCGTCCTGCTTATGGTTTCTCTTGTCGTGCCGATCATATTGGCAAGATCCTTATTCGTGAATTCGGACTTTAAAAGGATCGTACCATCTTCTTGTTCTTTACCATGCTTCTGGGCGAGCCGAATCAGTAGTTTAATAATTTGTTCGTATGTGTTATTGAGAATCTTTTCTTCTAAACGATTTTGCAAATCAACGATTTTTTCTCCTAATACTTTAAAAACTTTAATACATAGTTCAGGGTTTTCAATCAGTACAGTTTCAAATTTTGAAATTGGAACAGCAATAAGAGTTGAGGACTCAAGTACTTCTGCATAGGCTGGGTAATCGCCTTTTCTGAAAAAACCTACATGGGGAAACATCTCACCTTTTTTAGCAATGGCGACGATTTGTTCTTTGCCATTAATGTCACTTTTATAAATTTTAATTTTTCCGTCATAAATAAAATAGACATTTTCAAGCGGGTCACCTTGGAGAAACACATGACTATGTTTTTTCCATTCCCTAGCAATAGCGATATCAGAGATTTTTGTTATTTCAAAATCATTCAATTCACGAAAAAGGGTAAAATCAGCGAGCACCCTTTTAATTTCTTCAATTTTCATCCAATCACCTTCAAATATAGATTCCGTTACTATCTATTGTAACAAAAATTCTAGCAATAGTTTTAATGTTATTGATATTTATTGGTTAAGTAGAATTTAAAGTTATTCTTACGCTTGGAAAAAAATACTAGGCATATAAGAAATAAAAAAGTCGTTTTTTCTTTTGTTGCGAACGTTCATTCGTTAAAATAGAAGTAATGAGGTGAGGAAGCATGAAGTTAAGAAAAAGCCTGCAAGAAATTTTGTCAGACTTAAAAATAAATGATCAATTTAAGGAAAATATCGTTACATGGCACACCATCGAGGAAAAGCCGGCCCAAACAGTCCCGATGCCAAGAGACCTTCATCCGGTTTTAAAGTCTGCTCTAAAGAGCAAGGGAATTGAACAACTTTATACACATCAAAAATCAGCCTATGAAAAAATTATTGAGGGAAAAAGTATCGTTGCTGTTACCCCTACAGCTTCAGGAAAAACCCTTTGCTATAACCTTCCAGTTTTACAATCGATTCTAGCAAAGCCAAGTACACGAGCTCTTTATATGTTTCCTACAAAAGCACTTGCTCAGGATCAAAAGAGTGAAATCAATGAAATTATTCAAGCGGCTGGCGTAGAGATTAACAGCTATACGTACGACGGGGATACACCAGCTAATATTCGTCAACGAGTAAGACAGGCGGGGCATGTGGTTATTACTAACCCAGATATGCTCCACTCAGCCATACTGCCACATCATACAAAATGGGTTTCTTTGTTTGAGAACCTTAAATTTATTGTCATCGATGAACTTCATACCTATCGAGGTGTTTTTGGCAGTCATGTGGCCAATGTGATCAGAAGGTTGAAGCGTATTTGTAAGTATTATGGGAGTAACCCTGTATTTATTTGCACGTCAGCAACCATTGCTAATCCACTTGAACTCGCAGAAACCCTAACAGAAGAAAAGATGAACCTGATTGATAATAATGGGGCCCCTAGTGGTACAAAGCATTTTCTATTCTATAATCCACCTATTGTAAACAAACCATTAAACATTAGAAGAAGTGCCACACTTGAGGTTCGGAAAATTGCGGGTGAACTTTTAAAAAATAAAATTCAAACCATCGTTTTTGCGAGAAGCAGAGTTAGAGTCGAAATCATTTTGACCTATTTGCAGGAATTAGTAAAGAATCAGTTGGGGGCAAAATCCATAATGGGCTATCGGGGCGGGTATCTACCCACCGAACGAAGGAAGATTGAAAAAGGGCTTCGTTCAGGTGATATATACGGTGTGGTCAGTACGAATGCACTTGAACTAGGAGTGGATATTGGGCAGTTGCAAGTGTGTATCATGACAGGCTACCCTGGTACGATATCCAGCGCATGGCAGCAGGCTGGAAGAGCGGGAAGAAGGCATGGAGAAGCCCTTGTCATTATGGTTGCAAGCTCCAGTCCCCTAGATCAATACATCATCCAGAATCCGGATTACTTTTTTAACAAAAGCCCTGAAACAGCAAGGATTAATCCTGATAATTTAATTATTTTAATCGATCATATGAAATGTGCTGCCTATGAACTCCCTTTTAAAGCGGGTGAGCATTTTGGAAGTGTAGAAACAGAGGAACTACTAGAATATTTAACAGAAGAACGTGTCCTTTATCATAATGGCGGGAAATGGTATTGGATGAATGATTCTTTTCCAGCACATAACATTAGTTTAAGGTCTGCATCACAAGAGAACGTGATTATCGTTGATCAGTCAGATGTTGCGAATGTAAAAGTAATTGGAGAAATGGATCGTTTTTCAGCGATGACTCTTCTCCATGATGAAGCAATTTATTTACATCAAGGGACTCAATTCCAGGTAGAAAAGCTTGATTGGGAAGAGAAAAAGGCGTTCGTTAGGGAAGTCGATGTAGACTATTTTACTGATGCCAATTTAGCGGTTCAATTAAAAGTACTGGAAGTAGACAAACTTGAATCAAAAGATGATGCTGAATTCGGTTATGGGGATGTTAGTGTAAGGGCGATGGCCACAATTTTTAAGAAAATTAAATTCGAAACCCATGAAAATATAGGGTCTGGACCGATCCATTTACCGGAAGAGGAGCTTCATACAAATGCGGCCTGGATTTCCTTAAACCATCCGATATCAGAAATGGGCCATGAGCGACTCGAACAGGGACTTGTCGGGACTGCGCATGCACTAAACCATATAGCTCCCTTATTCGTAATGGCCGACCCTCAGGATATTCATGTCATTCCGCAAGTAAAGGCAGACCATAACGAAAAGCCAACCATTTTCTTTTATGATCGCTACCCAGGTGGGATAGGATTAAGCGAGAAAATACACACAGGTATGTCGGAAGTATTTGAGGAAACAAAGAAAATGATTACTCGCTGTCAATGCGGATCCGGCTGCCCGTCATGTATTGGTACAGACACCGTTAGTGATACAGCAAAAAATGATACCTTAAAAATTATTGAAGCCTTTTTAAAACCCTCAATATAGGAGAAGGAAGACTAGCGATGTCGTTAAAAAATAAATTAAATCGTTTAAAACCACATCTTTCTGTTGGCGATCAATCTGAAAAAATTAGTACTCCCCCTTTAGCGGTTAACATTGAGGTTCCTTTCAAGGAACAATGGGAGCAAGAAAACGTTTTTCCGTTTTTTATGGATCAAAATTACTGTTTAATCAGAGAAGTGAAATATCCACTCTCATATCAGCATGGTCATTACTGTTTTCGTGATTTTCTAACCGCAGTAGAAATATGGAACAAACAGCCCGTAAATCATCCTTTATCAGCAGAAGGGCATCAAGCGGAAGAATTATTCTTTTTTGATACTGAAACAACTGGACTTGGCGGTGGGGTCGGAAACACGATTTTTTTACTCGGCTATGCGAGCATTTCTGGTGATTCCCTTATCTTAAGACAACATATTTTACCGAATCCGGGGGCAGAGGTCCCTTTATATCAAAGCTTTCTAGAAAAAGTGAATTATAAAACGCTAGTTACCTATAATGGGAAGTCATTTGATTGGCCGCAGGTAAAAACAAGGCATACGCTCGTAAGAGAACATGTGCCAAAGCTGCCGCATTTTGGGCATTTCGATTTATTTCATGCGGCTAGAAGGCTATGGAAGCATAAATTAGACCGTTTAAAGTTAGCTGTTGTGGAGAAAGAGGTTCTTGGGGTAGAAAGGGTAGATGATATTCCTGGCTTTTTGGCCCCGATGATTTACTTTGAGTTTATTGATAGTAAACAGCCTGATGGAATGCTTGGTATTCTAAAACATAATGAAATTGATATTTTATCGCTTGTTACCTTGTATACACATATAACCTTTCAACTATGTGGAACAGATACTTCTCAAACCAGACCCGAGTCCTTTGAGGTAGGGCGCTGGTTTGCTTCATTAGGAGAACAAAATGAAGCAGAAAAAGTTTTGACCAAGCTTGCAAATGGAAGTGATTTTACTTCCTATCAAGCAAAGCATGCTTTAGCTATACAACACAAAAAAGAACGCGACTGGGAAAGAGCACGGAAATTGTTTTCGGATGTTGTTGATTCGGGTGATAAACCAATGATGTTAGATGCATGCCTGGAGCTAACCAAGATCCATGAACATAGGCTAAAAGATTATCAACTTGCGTTGGATTACTGTCAAAAAGCGATTATGATCGTATCCCAATTTGAAAAACCACCTAAAATTACAAATCAAAATAGCTTAGAACAACTCAAATTCCGTCTTAGCCGGTTAGAGAGAAAAAATGCAAAATAACCTGTCTGACTATTGTTTTTTGTAAAGTTCATCTAATTGCCACAAAATCAGTGAAAATTAATTTAAAAAACCAGCATTTCCATATTGTTTATCATAGTTGAAAGAGGTAAAATTTGAAATTAGATTGAGAAAAAAACGACTAACAAAACATTTGGAGCTGGTAACATGTATAAAGCGATTTTATTCTTATTTTTTATTGTCGTTTGTTTGACTGCAGTTATTTTTACGAGTTTAAAAGATAGCTTTTATTCTTTTTTATAAATGAAACATATGTCTAGGGGAGCAGCCCTTTTTTGAGCAAAACTAGGCATATCTGAACATATATAAATATTGAAAACATAGCAATGAACGTATTAAACCAAAAAAATAGGTATTTTCATTAGTACAAGAGTAATCCCTTCAACATAGGCTGTAATGTAAACAAATAATTGAAGGGAGACTATTATATGTATCTTGGAACTAATTTTATGCCGCCAGTCATTCATCCGACTCAACAAATTGTGAACCATACGTTTTCAACGACAGTGGTTCCCCATATTCACCCTGTCCACACAACCACGGTAAATCACCATTTGTATCAACATAAACATTACTGTCCGCAAACTGCTTCTTGTGCTGAAGAGGTATGCAATCAGCAAATTAACTGCTGTAACCCATGTGCACCTACTGCAATGCCAGTGGCTATGCCTGCTGCAAATGCTTTACCAAATGCTATGCCAGGAATGGGTGGTCCAGGCTTTGGACCAGGAGGCCCAGGCTTTGGACCAGGAGGCCCAGGCTTTGGACCAGGAGGCCCAGGTTTTGGACCAGGAGGCCCAGGCTTTGCACCAGGACCATTCATGGGTCCTAGACGTTAATTGAAGTAATGTCTTTTGCAGGGGCTTTTTAGCCCTTGTTTTTTAATTTTTATTTACTAATATGATATGCTTGTTTCATTCAAATGTTTGTCCATTTTAAAAAAATTTCTTGGTGAGGAGAACATTCTTTATGAAAGTTCTGGCCATTTCAGGTTATAAACCCTATGAATTAGGAATTTTTAAAAATGACCATCCATCGGTATTATTTCTCAAGGCTGCTATTAAAAAATCACTTATTCCAATGATAGACGAAGGATTAGAGTGGGTGCTGATTAGTGGACAATTAGGTGTGGAACTGTGGGCTGCTGAGGTTGTATTTGAACTACAATTGGAATTTCCAGATCTAAAACTAGCAGTAATAACGCCTTTTTTAGATCAGCAAGCGTCTTGGAAGGAAAATAATCAGGAATGGTATGAGTCAGTCCTTGCACAAGCTGATTTCATTGATTCTGTTACAAAAAAGGGATATGAAAAGCCATGGCAATTTAGGCTGAAAAATCAATTTTTTGTAGAAAAAAGTGAGGGACTCCTCCTACTTTACGATCAGGAAAGGGATGGGAGCCCAAAATATCTATATGAAATGGCTCTTGAGTACCAAAAAAAACATCTATACCCGATTGAGCTAATTACATTTTATGATTTGCAGATGATTGTCGAGGAAGAACAAATGAAACTCGCTGACTTTTAACCTTATTAGTCATTTTTTAAGTACAAATTCATATATTGAAATGATTTATCAAATCAAAAATTTAGCAAAACAAATGAAAATTGACAAAACTACATATTTTTGAAAAAATAATAGGTAGTGATTGGCGAATACTGAGGTGAATAGAATGCTGTCAGATAAAGTGAAATTAACAGCTAAGGATATTTTAGAAAAAGAGTTTAAGACTGGTGTACGCGGCTATAAACAAGAAGATGTTGATAAGTTTTTGGATTTAATCATTAAAGATTATGGAACATTTCATCAGGAGGTTGAAGATCTACAACAGGAAAATCTTCGGCTTCGGAAACAGCTTGAAGAAACTTCAAAAAGGCAGCCGGCAGCACAACCTGCGGGTACCACAAATTTTGATATCTTGAAACGATTATCCAATCTTGAAAAACATGTTTTTGGTAACAAGCTCTACGATTAACAGGATGTATTAAAATTTCCTAATAATAACCATTGAATTACCAGCGTGAAATACATATAATAAATTGTATTCATTAATAACGTTCGGGTAATCGCTGTAAGAAGCATTTGCATTCTTGCAGAGGAAAGTCCATGCTCGCACGAGCTGAGATGCTCGTAGTGTTCGTGCCTAGCGAATTCATAAGCTAGGGCAGCTGGGGCTAGCATCCAGTTGACGGCCGGGAAAATACCTAAGTCCTTTTGGGGATATGGTATGAATACCTATAAAAGTGCCACAGTGACGTAGCCTTTCCAGAAATGGAAAGGGTGGAACGGGTAAACCCCACGAGCGAGAAACCCAAATAATGGTAGGGGCACTTTCTCTGAGGAATTGAACAAGGAGAAGGACAGGTTCAAATCTGAGCCTGTAGATAGATGATTACCACCTAAGTACGAGACACACCCGTGTCGTTTGTAGTACACTGGTACAGAACATGGCTTACAGAACGTTATTAATGGGAAAGTATGCTGGATATTAAATGGCTCTCCTGATAAGGAGAGCTTTTTATTATTACGGGACATATTGCATTCGTTGTCGACTTTTTGTCAATAATGAAAGCGAATTAAGATTATTTTTATTAAACATAAACATACATACAAATGAATTAAGGGTGAAAAAATGGGAAATTATCAATTAATAGCTACGGCGGCAATGGGACTTGAAGCTTTAGTTGCCAAAGAAGTACGATCATTAGGATATGACTGTGAAGTTGAAAATGGCAAAGTCACCTACACTGGTGATGAATATGCGATAGCCCGCAGTAATTTATGGCTCCGAACAGCGGACAGAATTAAGATCAAGGTCGGAGAATTTAAGGCATATACCTTTGATGAATTATTCGAGAAAACCAAGGCACTCCCGTGGGAAAAATTCTTACCTGAAGACGCGGAATTTCCTGTGGTTGGTAAATCTGTAAAGTCAAAGCTCTTTAGTGTTTCTGATTGCCAGGCAATTGTTAAAAAAGCAGTGGTAGAACGAATGAAACAACATTATAAACGAAGTACCTGGTTTGAGGAAACCGGTGCTTATTTTCGCATCGAAGTCGCACTATTAAAAGATGTTGCTACGATCACCATTGACACTAGTGGTCAAGGGCTTCATAAACGCGGCTATCGTCTCGATCAGGGGGAGGCACCCCTAAAGGAAACACTTGCTGCTGCACTTGTCTTACTCACCAATTGGAAGGCAGACCGTCCTTTTATGGATCCTTTCTGCGGCTCGGGGACTATTCCCATTGAAGCGGCAATGATAGGGCAAAATATCGCTCCAGGTTTTAACAGAGAATTTGTTTCTGAGCGTTGGAATTGGTTTTCTGCAAAGGTTTGGGAGGACGCTAGAAATGAAGCTGAGGACCTTGCAAATTATGATCAACCATTAGACATATTAGGCACTGATATCGACCATAGAATGGTGAAAATTGCCCAAGAAAACGCCTTTGAAGCTGGATTCGCTGACTTAATTCATTTCAAGCAAATGCAGGTTAAAGATATTTCTACCAATAAACAGTACGGTGTCATAGTCGGAAATCCACCTTATGGTGAAAGACTAGGGGATAAAAAAGCGGTCGAACACATGTATAAAGAAATGGGTGAAGCATTCAATGCGCTTGATACATGGTCAATTTATATCCTGACTTCTAATGAACAGTTCGAACAATTTTATGGAAAGCCAGCGACTAGGAAGAGAAAGCTATTTAATGGCTTTATTCGTACTGACCTTTATCAATATTGGGGAAAGAAACCTCCTCGTCAAAATGAACTGAATCTAGAATAATCAATCGATTAATATACTTATGTTTGTGGTAACACATGAAAGTTTTTTGGGGAGGGTACTATGCAAAAACGCATGCCATTTGAGATTGCAAAAACTGAATCCTTTTATGATAAATTAGGTGAATGGATTGGTGACTTATTTTATGATATTTTGCCTGAAGCTGGATTCGAACTGAGAGATGAACAGATATTTATGGCTTTTCAACTTGAAAATGCCTACAAGGATAAAAAAGTAATGTTTGCAGAAGCAGGGGTTGGAACAGGGAAAACCATTGTATATTTGCTTTATGCGATTATGTATGCACGTTATACCAATCGTCCGGCTGTTATTGCTTGTGCGGATGAGACTTTAATTGAGCAGTTGGTTAAAAAAGAGGGAGATATCGCAAAGCTGGAGAAAATTCTTGGACTAGATATCGATGTCCGCTTGGCAAAATCGCGAGATCAATACCTGTGTTTAAAAAAGCTAGATCTGACCAGGAATACTGATTTTTCAGATGAAATTTCAGATATTTATGAAAAACTGCCTGATTTTGTTCATTCTGTTGGCTCCATGCAAACATTTGAAAGATATGGTGACAGAAGAGATTATCCAGCTTTATCAGATGAAAAATGGAGTGAACTTAATTGGGATGCTGTCCAAGATTGTTTTTCTTGTGAAAAGCGTCATCGCTGTGGGCTGACATTGCACCGTGATTATTATCGACATTCAGAGGATTTAATTATCTGTTCCCATGATTTTTATATGGAGCATATCTGGACAAAGGAATCAAGAAAGCGAGAAGGGCAGCTTCCGCTTTTACCTGAGCATTCTTCCGTTGTTTTTGATGAAGGACACCTGCTTGAATATGCAGCGCAAAAAGCATTGAGCTACCGGTTTACTGATTATACATTAGAAACCCTGCTCACGAGGTTAATGGAAAATGAAGTACGTGAGAAGACCTTGTATACGATTGATGAGGCTTTATTAGATAACGAGGCATTTTTTGATGCGATTTCACAATTCTCCTCTCTTTCACAAGGTTCTGAAAAACAAATGATTACGAAGCATCCATTAGTATTAAAAACATGCAGAAAGTTACTTTCAACCCTTCAAGGATTAGAGGAGGAATTAGTGTTTGAAAGTGAGTTATATGTCATTAATGAGTATGATCTGAAAATTGTCGAGGAATATTTAGAGCAAATCACCTATTCGTTATCACTTTTTCTTCAGGAATTAAACGGAATCACTTGGTTCGAGGAAAAAGGGGGAGAACGCACACTGGTTATTATGCCTAAAATGGTCGAGGAAGTAATGCGGGAAGAAGTTTTCACTCAGAAAAAGCCGTTTATTTTCTCATCTGCGACGCTAGCAAATCAAAAGTCGTTCGACTATATTGCTTCTAGTATTGGCGTTGATGACTATTTATCTTTTTCAGTGACATCTCCTTTTGATTATGATGATAGGATGGAGCTTTACCTTCCAAAATTTAAAGATGCTGATATTGAAGGGAAATTAGAATATATTTTAGAGGAAATTCGCAAATCAGAGGGACGCGCATTAGTTCTATTAAATAATAAAGAGGAATTGGCACAACTAAAGAAAAAGCTATCAGGAGCAGTCCCGTATCCAGTTTATTTTGAAGGAGATGAAGAAATAAGCACACTTGTTTCTAAATTTCAGAATGAAGAACATGCGATACTTTGTTCACTTCATCTATGGGAAGGTCTTGATATTCCGGGAAGATCACTTGAAAATGTCTTGATATTTTCACTTCCTTTTCCACCTAATGATCCTGTCTTTACCGCAAAAAAGGCCGGTGTAGATAATCCATTTACGGAAGTTGACTTGCCGTATATGCTTCTCCGCTTACGTCAAGGCGTTGGCCGCTTGATCAGGAGTGAAAAGGATCAAGGAACGGTTCATATTTTAATTGATGAAGATATCGACACAATTGTCTTACAGAAAATTAAAGAAGTATTGCCAACAGAGGCTAAAGATTGATAATCATGAAGAATAAACAAAAGCGGAAGGACCTATTGAGGGTTCTTCCGCTTTGTATTTTATCTACCTAATAATCGTAGGCCTTCCGGTGTCATTTTTTCTGGTGACCAGGCCGGCTCCCAGGCAAGATTTACTTCAACTTTTTTAGTTTCTTCCATTCCTTCCACACAATAACCTACCCCGCTGGTTATGCTGTCATGGAGTGGGCAGCCGGGTGTTGTTAACGTCATGGTAATAGTAACATCAGCGGTTTCTGTTACTTCTACATTATAAATTAAGCCTAGGTCAACGACATTTATATTTAATTCAGGATCGTAAACACTCTTTAACTCAGTTAGGATCTTTTCTTTTATATTCATCATAAACACCTCACTATTTTTTTAAAACGCTTAGGATATTAATTGCAATGATAATAAAAACAATCGAAAGTACGGACTGTCCAACATTAAA
The DNA here is from genome assembly GCF_018613065.1 of Bacillus sp. ISL-7. The sequence continues at coordinate 76,225 of NZ_JAGGQW010000002.1, forward strand.
GAGAATAGCAATATGAAAAGCTAGAGCGCAAAAAACTATCAGTATAGCGACGATAAATAAAGAAAATAACGGCATAACCATTTTTTCATTCATCATCTCTTTTATTGAAGGGACCTTATTTTTCCCGATTTCCTTACTGTATTTGTAAGTCCACCAAAGGAATGGAACTATTTTATATAAATAACTAACAATACTTAAGACAATCCAAAGTAATAAATAGGCATAGATAAGTGGACCAGTAAAAGTGTTAACATCATGATTCCAAAGCATAATAAAAGCTGCAAAATGAATTACATTTCCAAATCCAATAGCCACTAGTGTAAACGTAAAAGGTTTATCTAATGTTTTCTTCAATCTTTTTTTGATGATTATTCTGATATGCCAGCTGAAAATGGAAAATCCTATTAAAAGCAGCAAGCAACCAATTTTCAAAAGGGTATTGTTATGAGTAAAGAAGGAAACCAGCGATACGACAAGACCAGAAAGGTAAGAAACATAAACATACTTAGCTTGAATCATCGGAAAACCATGAGATAGAGAAAACATTGGCACCATCTTATATGAAAATCCAAAAATTAACAATGTAAACCAACCAGTAACTCCCATTAATAAATGGGCTTTAAAGATCGATTGATAATTTTCACCGGCAAATCCTGTTTTTAAGCAATAAATCAATGTAATCCCTAAAGAAATCGTAATAAATAAACAAACAAGGGACGAACCTACGAAAGCGGTAAGAATAGTTGGTTTTGCTTGTTTTTTTAGTGTTATAAACATTTGGAATAAAAACATTAAGATGCCGAGTAAAGTAAGGACACCAGGAATCATTGCATTTTGTGGTGACCAATATAACATTGCTGAAAATGATGTTATACCAATCGCAGTAAGAAAAAATTGTATAAAACCAAATCTTTCATTCCATATTTTAGTTAGGAATGCAACAGGTACAAGCTGATACATCGCACCCATTGCTGCCATTAATGCCCACCCTAGAATTAATATATGGGCTGAAGACCAAATTACTGGGATTCTAAAGCTCCCATCCGCCATCAATTGACCATTTACTAAAAGAAGAATTTGCGAGAACACCAAGGCAATTAAACTAAACAAGATAAATGAAAATGGAAGCTTAATATTCGTTTCACTTCCCATATTTTGAGGAAGCATGACATTTCACCCTCTTACCGGAAGATTTCAATTTTAAAACTTCCGTCATTTTGTTGTTCTGTACGCTGCTGATAGCCTAATTCTTCTAATTGCTCATAAAGGAACATCGGCCTGCGGTCATTAATTATTGTCAAAACCTCATTTTCCCCAAGGGTTTCCAAGGCGGCCAAGGTTCTCATCATTGGCTGTGGCGGTTCTAAACCTCGATTATCCAAAATCATGAATATTCCCTCCTTCTTCCATTACGCTTTCTTTGTGAAAGTTACTTTCCAATGTTTACTCTCAATTTCTTCTTCTTCATGAGTAAAGCCTTTTGCTTTTAAAACCGCGAATAGTGGAACTGGATTAAAGGGGGCATGAAGGATAAATATATCATTATCCTTTACTTCCTTAATAGCCTCCATTATTTTTTGAAAGGGTTCAATTTTATTCTTTAAATCCTCGCGTACATCAAGTTCGATAATTCGTTGTTCCATCGTAGTTACAACTCCTCTATATTTTATAAATCAAAGCCTGCTAAATTAATAGAATAATTCCCGCTGAAGTGCTTCCCTGTCAATTAGATAAAAACCATCCTCATTCAAGGCAACATAGTCTTTCTTTTTCACATGATTGATCGTCCTGCATAAAAATAAACATCTTATGTTTATAAAAACGAGTTTGTGCAATCTTCACGATGGGCTCTATTTCTTCTGTCGATAATTCTTTGAAGATTGGGACCTCAGATAATCTTTTTACTATGTCACCTTGCTTCATTAACATCACCTTCGTATTAGTAATTCTGTTTGACTAAATTGTAGCAGTGTTTTCACTGTAATTATGTGACCTCCGTCATAGATAACTCGTTTTTATGAAAATAATTCTCAGTTGGAACTGTGGTGTGGGAAATATCACAGGAGTACGATGAGTTGCTTCACTGTGTGACGGTCTTGTAAAAGTTACAATACGATTTGTGACGACAAACTATGAAAGGGTGAATTTGGAATGGAAATACAACGGGGAACACCAACAAAAAAAGTGGTGAAGACAAATAAAAATGCCATGCTTAAATCAATATTAGTTATAACCATTTTACTGAGCTTCACGGTATTACTAGTAGGTGGCTATTGGATCTTTAAGGAGCAGGCACCAAGACCTGTAGAAGTTACCAATGAAAAGGGTGACGTTTTATTTACAAAAGATACAATTATGGGCGGTCAGGCCGTTTTTCAAAGGTACGGTTTAATGGATTATGGTACCGTTTTAGGTCACGGTTCTTATATGGGTCCCGATTATACAGCGGAAGCTTTAAAGCTCTATACTGAAGGAATGCAAGATTTTAAAGCAAATGCTGAATTCGGTAAAAATTATGCTTCATTAAATGAAGATCAAAAATCTGTTATAAAAAATAAAGTAATAAAAGAAATGCGTAAAAATCGTTATGATAGCAATAGCGATACAATGAAACTAACAAATGCTCAAGCGTATGGACTTGAAAAAGTAAGAGAGTACTATAAAAAGATATTTACTAAAGTCGACGGTTGGGGCTTAACACCTGCTCACGGTCATGGATCCATGATGGGTGTGTACGGAATGTTTGCATGTGCAGTATTACTTTACTCATTGAGAAACATTGTAAAACCAGAGGCATGGAATCATAAGTGGATTAAATTTAGCTGTATCATGTTAAACGTTGGACTTGCAGTAATGGTTTTCCTATCCTTGCTTCCTGTTGGTTTCATCCAAATCAAAGAAGCATTTAATCATGGTTATGATGCTTCTCGTTCAGCATCATTCCTACAAAAGGATATTGTTGAAACATTAAGAAAATGGCGTGCGGTGCCTGACACCATTTTCTTAATCGGAGTGGTAGTATTATTGTTATTCTGTACTAAAGCAATCTTTAATTTACGGAAGCCAACCCACAAAGAAGGAGAAAAACTTCCTGTTAAAGATCTTTCAATTGACGAAGATTAATAGAAAAATCCGCAAAGGTCAGCTTTGCGGATTTTCTTTGTTCAAAATCAATATTTCGTGGCATTCAAAACAATAAATCTCTTTCTCCTCGGTATGGATACCGTTAAAGAAGCCATCTAAGCAATAAATTTCTTTACTGCAGGACTTACACTTTCCAATTAGTTCCTTCATTGGTCATACCCCCTGTATTAACAAAATCATCTTATTGGTGTGATACCACTCACTAAGTTTTAGACCAAGTTTCCTTATAATAAAAAAGAAGTTAACAAACTAATGGGAGTGATAATAATGCAAACTTACGCAAAAGTCATTAATGTACCAGATTTTCCACCACGTGAAAAACATCCAACAATCTTACTAACATCCTCTTTTCCCTATAAATTTATTTTACAACAGAAATTCATTCTGTTGTTTTTTATTCACTTGTGCACAGTATTTTGCATACTTTTCAGAATAATGTGTTAAAATTTTAATGGGAATTAAAAGGGGGGATTGCTTTGAAATATGAACTATTAGAAAAAGAATTTCTAGATTATGTGAAAAAGATGTCTGCCTACAACGAAGCACTTGGATTAGTTTATTGGGATCTAAGAACTGGGGCCCCGAAGCATGGGGTGGAACAACGGTCCGAGGTAATTGGGATGTTATCGTCCGAAGTATTTAAAATGTCTACTTCTGAAGAGATGGCAGCATACATAGCTAATTTATCAAAACAATCACTGTCAGAAAAGACACGCAAAATCCTCGAAGAATGTAAAAAAGAATATGAAAGAAATAAAAAAATCCCAGCTGAAGAATACAAGGAATTTGTGATTCTCCAGTCAAAGGCAGAGAGTGTGTGGGAGGAAGCGAAGGGAAATTCGGATTTTGCCTCATTTAGTCCTTACTTAGAAAAGCTTGTCGCGATGACAAAAAAGTTTATCACTTATTGGGGTCATGAAGAAAATAAATATGATGTGTTATTAGATATGTACGAACCTGGCATCACAATGAAAGTTTTAGATCAAGTATTTGGTGAATTAAGAGATAAAATAGTTCCTTTGGTTAAACAAATTTCAAAATCTCTACATAAACCAAAAACGGATTTTCTATTTGAAAAATTTCCAAAGGAAAAACAACGTGAATTTAGTTTGAAGATCCTTGACAAAATAGGTTATAACTTTCAAGCAGGAAGACTGGATGAAACCGTTCATCCTTTTGCAATTGGGTTAAATCCTGGCGATGTCCGCGTTACCACCAAATATGACGAAAACGACTTTAGGACAGCAGTTTTTGGTACGATTCATGAAGGCGGTCATGCTTTATATGAACAGAATGTTTCAAAAGACTTGATTGGGACCCCTCTTTGTTCAGGAACATCAACTGGAATTCACGAATCTCAGTCTCTTTTTTATGAGAACATCCTTGGACGAAGTTTACCATTTTGGAAAAATAACTACGATCTTTTAAAAGAGTATGCAAATGGTCAATTTGACCAAGTGGAAATTGAAGATTTCTACCGCGCTATAAACGAATCTAAACCCTCATTTATTAGAATTGAAGCAGATGAATTAACATACCCGCTCCATGTTATTATCCGCTATGAAATTGAAAAAGGCTTATTCAATGATGAGATCGATGTGAAGGATTTACCGACTATTTGGAATGACAAGTACGAAGAATACTTAGGAATTCGTCCTGAAAATGATGCACAGGGAGTTCTTCAAGATGTCCATTGGGCAGGAGGCAGCTTTGGTTATTTTCCATCTTATGCCTTAGGCTACATGTATGCAGCACAATTTAAGCATAAAATGATGGATAATCTTCCAAATTTTGATCAATTAGTCGAAGACGGTACCATTCTGCCGATAAAAGAATGGCTGACCGAAAATATCCACCAATATGGAAAAATGAAAAAACCGCTTGAAATCTTACAGGATGTTACAGGAGAAGGCCTAAATCCTAAATATTTAATTGATTATCTTTATGAGAAATATAGAAAGATTTATTTGTTAAATAAAAAAGGCTCATTGTGATTAAAGCAATGTAACAATGATACAAAAAGGCTTCAATCGATGAGATTGAAGCCTTTTCCTATAAGATAAGAAAATATAAGTTTTTGAACTTAGATAACTGTCTAGCTCCAGCGCCCAGCGGAATTCGCCCTTTTCCCTACGATAAGTCAAGCACGAATGCGCTAGCGCTCTCCGTGTTTCCTTTACTCAGTCAAAGTGTTCCAGTCCATACGCCGCTAAACGGGCGCTTGCGCTTTTCTTATTACTATTTACTCCAAGTCTGAAATCCTTTTGAACCTGGAGGGGCATTTTGAATAATATCGATAAACGGAATCGTGTAAGCAAAAAGAATAAGGGCTGCTGCAATTCCAAGCCACAATTTCCAGTTTTCAAATACCATTGGTGCTTTTTCTTCAAGATTTTCTGCAACAGCAACAGGGAATTCTTCTTCCCCTTTTGGAGCAAAGAAGGCAAGATTGATAAATATGATAATAACCAGAATAATTCCTAGGAATAAAATAGTCCCGCCGACTGCTTGAGCGATTTGATAAGGAATCCATTCTGCTGCTTGCTTTGCCCCTCCGTATGTAGAGAAAGCGGAACGTCTTGGACCGAAAAGTGGGCCATTGAAAGCTTTGCATCACGAGGATCAACTTTTACTTTTGCTGCTGTCGAGTTAGCCATTATTTTACCACCTCAATCATCGAACTCATTAAATGGTGCCCAGCACCACAATATTCATTACAAACAATTAAATATTCACCAGCTTTATCAAACGTGGTTGTATATTCGCTGACATAACCAGGTTCAAGCATCATGTTAATATTTGTTCCAGCTACTTCAAACCCGTGGACAACATCTTTGGTTGTAGCAATAACTTTTACCTTTGCCCCAACTGGTACTTCCACTTTCACTGGATTATAGGAGAACGCTGCAGCTGCATATACTAATTCATAGTCCCAATCTTTACCTTCAACCTTATGTAATCCTGGTTTATCAAATGGTTTTGCTTGATCGACCTTATCCACATTAATTGTAGTTAAACAACTTGGCGGCTTGTTACCAAGATAGAATGCGCTTACACCCACAACTGTCAAAAATACAACCAGTGCACTAATTCCGAAAGTTAGCCAAATCTTCTCGAACTTATGCATATGCATAATTCTTTCCCCCTTCAATTATTAAAAGCGTTCAACAAATAGGATCACACTTTACCTGTGATAAAAGTAATTGAATAATCATTCACACACGAAATTAACCACCCTTTTTGAAATGAATGTCACACTTTGGAATCCTATAAATATGATATTAAGAAATTCATATTTTCCTTCAGAAAAGAGTGTGTTTTTGTGGAAAAATATTATTGTGATAATTGCCGCCTTTTGTATGACCAGGTAGAAATCTGTAAAATCTGCGGAACATTAGTAAAAAATAAAATTAAAATTGAAGTTCAAAAACAACCCGATAAAAAATAAGTTGAAAAAACATTTATAAGCATTTTTCTTGCTGTTTATTAAGAACTTCTGAACTGGAAATCATTAGTTAATGAATGAAATCAGTATCCATTATATAATTTAAGAGCACAGCAACAACCTTCAAAACGTTTGCTTCCCAGAGTGGAAACTTTTGGTTTCCTCTTCATATAGGGAAGCTTTTTTTTGCTTTCTGAAACCCTTGAATAAAAACCTTTAAACTGGAAAAAATACCCTTACATAGATTGAAGGAGCAAAAACATGCCTACAATTATTTCAGTTTCAGAGGTTATTCCCCCTTTTGAAGTTAACCAAAATCAAGCTTTGGAATTCGCACGAGAGCTTTTCTCAGATTCCTTTAAGGATATTGAAAGACTTTTACGAGCTTTTCAAAATGGACAAATTGAAAAAAGACATTTTGTTAAAAATCTCGATTGGTTTAAAGAAGACCATACTTTTGAGGAAAAAAATTCTGCATATATTGAATCTGCTGTGACACTTGGAAAAGAAGCAATCGAGAAGTGTTTAAATAATAAGGATTACTTAAAGCGAAATATTAATTATCAAGAAATTGACATCATTTTTTTTATTTCAACCACGGGGATGGCCACACCTAGTATCGAAGCTAGAATCATGAATCTCCTCCCGTTTAATTTACACACTAAGAGGGTACCTATTTGGGGACTTGGCTGTGCAGGCGGTGCTGCTGGTCTATCGAGAGCCTATGAATATTGTCTTGCCTTTCCAAAAGCAAAGGCCCTAGTACTCTCAGTTGAGCTTTGCAGCCTAACGTTTCAGCGCAACGATCTTTCGAAAAGTAATTTAATCGGAACTTCTTTGTTTGCCGATGGTGTAGCTTGTGCCTTGGTTTGTGGTGATGATTCATACTCTTCAGATTTCAGGAAGAAGCCGACTTCCCCCTCCATCATTGCTACACAGTCCACTCTTATGCCGAACTCTTTAGATGTGATGGGCTGGGCTATTAGGAGCACAGGGCTGTTTGTTGTATTTTCTCGAGATATCCCCCAGATCATAGAGGATTGGTTAAAGCCGAATGTAAGTGGATTTTTAGGTGAACATCAAATCAATCTTGAACAAATTGACTATTTTATTGCTCATCCGGGTGGGAAAAAAGTGATAGATGCCTATGTAAAATCATTAGAGTTACCTCCATCCATGACTGACGTTTCACTTGAAGTGTTAAAACAATTTGGGAATATGTCTTCAACAACGATATTTTATGTGCTGAAACGTTACATGGAGATGGATATTCCTCAGGATGCTTTAGGACTTGGTACCGCGCTTGGACCTGGTTTCAGTTCCGAACTGCTTTTATTTAGGTGGGAGTAAAATGAAAGACATTATCTCATTTCTGATATTAGTTGGATTCATCGGCCTTCAGCGGATTGTTGAGCTAAGAATAGCAAACAGCAATGAAAAGTGGATGAAGAAACGTGGGGCCATTGAATTTGGCGAAAAACATTATCGATATATGGTAACGATGCATTCGCTGTTTTTTATTTTCTTAAGTTGTGAAAAAATTTTCATGAATTTGGGTCTATCTCCTTTATGGGGCATCCTAATAATTGTTTTTCTTATAGCCCAGCTATTAAGAATATGGGCGATTGCATCACTAGGAAGGTTTTGGAATACAAAAATTATTGTCTTAAGAAATGCGAATGTGATTAGAAAGGGACCATACCGTTTAATCAGACATCCCAATTATTTTGTTGTTGCGGTTGAACTGGCTGTTGTTCCATTGTTGTTCAACGCTTATTTTACAGCTAGTTTATTTACGATATTAAATATCATCGTGCTTAGGATTCGTATACCTGAGGAGGAACAGGCACTTAGGGAGCTGACGGAATATGAAGGGACATTTCAGGATTGTAATCGTTTTCTACCTAAAGTTGTTAAATAATTGTGACAGTTAGAAATGGGCTATTGAAAATGATTATCACCTATGTTAAACTTTGGTTATCGATGAAAATCATTCTCAATGAAGTCTGATAAGGAAGGTGTTACAATTGACTTTTGCTTTAGTTGGTGGAACGGTTATTATTTATGCATTTGTCATGAAGCACGTCTTAAAAAACGTTACACATTAAATTAATCGTGTATTTTGAGAGCCAGGGTCTTGCACCTTGGCTTTTTATCGTTTTTGGAAGAAATTTGTTTTAAGTAAAAGAAGTGTCAAGATAGGAAAAATTTGAATTATCGTATAAAATAAAAAATATTACAAAGTTGCTAAGGGGATTAAGTAAATGGTGAAAATAGCCAATCAAGAAGAAACCATCCAAACACTAAAAACTAAAATCGTTTCAGTATTTGAATATATAAACGAACAAGAAGATTATGAAAATGCGGAAAAAATAAAACAACTAGCAAAGAAGCTGAAGAACAAAGAGTTTATGATTGCATTTTGTGGCCATTTCTCTGCAGGGAAATCGACAATGATCAATCAACTCGTTGGAGAGAATTTACTTCCATCTAGTCCAATTCCGACAAGTGCAAACTTAGTGAAAGTAAAAGCTGGAGAAGAATATGCAAAGGTCTTTTTCAAAAATGAAAAGCCTCGCATCTATTTAGCTCCGTATGATTATGAATTAGTCAAAAATTATTGCAAAGACGGCGATCAAATTGAAGAAATTGAAATTAGTCACAGTGAAACAGGGTTACCCGATCATACGGTAATCATGGATACACCTGGAATTGATTCTGCTGATGATGCCCACCGGATTGCAACCGAATCAGCAATTCATCTTGCCGATATCGTTCTATATGTCATGGATTTTAACCACGTCCAAGCAGAGTTGAATTTTTTATTTACAAAGGAATTAACCCAAGCTGGAAAAGAGGTTTATTTAGTAATTAACCAAATTGATAAACACAATGATGAAGAACTGAGCTTCGATGAGTTTCAAAACAGTGTGGTGGATTCGTTTGCATCTTGGGGAGTGAAACCAGCAAGAATTTTTTATACTTCTTTGAAAAATAAAAACCATGCCTTCAATGAATTCAATGATCTTCAGGAATTTATTACAGACAAATTGGCCTCAAAAGACCAATTATTAATACCATCGGTTTTTCATTCCTTAAAAAAAATTACCCAAGATCATATTGCTCAATTAAGTAAATTAGATGAGCGTGAGCTAAGACCTATCGTTGAGGTATTGAATGAATTAACTGAGGAAGAAAAAAGTGAATTATCCAATAGTTCTCGAGAAATGGAAGAAAACCTCCAGACTTTAAAAGAGGGGGTAATCGGAACAGAGAAGGAATTTGATCATCAAATTGCCCAAATACTTAAAAACGCATACCTCATGCCATTTCAAACCAGAGAGTTAGCGGAGAGTTATTTGGAATCATGTCAACCGGAATTCAAAATTGGATTCATATTTTCCAAGCAAAAGACGTTGGATGAGAAGAATGTGAGGCTTGAACGCTTTCATCATGATATTCATGATAAAGCAAAATCTCAGCTCGAGTGGCACGTACGCGAATATTTACTGCGCACCTTAAAGGAAACGGGTCTTGACGGAGGAGATTTACAGGGCTTGGCGCAGTCTTATTCAATCGATGTGCAGGCAAACCTCTTATCCGATACTGTTAAAACTGGCGCACGAGTATCAGGTGAATATGTCCTACATTACACAGAAGACGTGGCTAATGAAATTAAAAAAATCGCACGACAAAAACTGGCTATTTTTAAGGAAGAGTTCCTAAAAGCATTAAAGCAACAAACAGCTAAATTAATTGGACAGTATGAACAGGAACTGAGCAAAAACGATCGATACCTAAATGCCTTGTCAGAACTGGAAAAGGTTAAGCAGAATGCTAAGTTGAAGGAAACAAAGATCGAAGAGTTATTAACACAAGATGATATTTTACAAGAAGATATTTATCATCTTTTTAGTCAGGACGAAGAAGAATATGAAGTGGTCAAAACACAGCTAAAGTCTGAAAACGGAAGTAGCAACATGAAAAACGATTTGAAAGGCAAAGTGATTGAGAGCGCGAAAAATGATTCAAAGGTACTTCCATCAGGCAATCATTTAGAGAGAACCGTCGAACGTCTAGTAAAGACTTCATCCTTAATTAGAGACCTCCCTGGTTTTTATAAGCTTTCTAAAGAATTATCCGAAAAAGCGGAAAGACTTGAAAACAAGGGATTTACCGTAGCATTATTTGGAGCATTCAGTGCAGGCAAATCTTCTTTTGCCAATGCACTTATGGGTGCTAAGATCCTGCCTGTTTCACCCAATCCAACGACTGCAGCCATTAACAAAATTAAACCTGTTACGGAAAGACATCCGCATGGCACCGTGCTTGTTAAGTTTAAGGAAGTATCAGCCATGCTTGAAGATGTAAATCGCTCATTAAGGGTTTTTGAACTCCAAGCAGATGATTTTGATGGTGCGGTCAAAAAAATTGACCAGGTTATGCTTCAAAAACAGCAAGAAGGCGGTGTCTTGGAGAAGACACATATTGCTTTCTTACAGGCATTTACTAGAGGTTATCAATCATTTGGTAATTCTTTGGGAAGCGTTCTTGAAACAGACTTAAGTGAATTTACCGATTTCGTTGCTAATGAAGAAAAATCCTGCTTCGTAGAATGGATTGAGCTCTACTACGAATGCGAGTTAACTAATAAAGGAATTACTCTGGTTGATACACCAGGAGCGGATTCTATCAATGCCCGCCATACAGGTGTCGCTTTTGATTACATTAAAAATTCGGATGCATGTTTTTTTGTTACCTATTACAATCATGCATTTTCGAAAGCAGATCGTGAATTTTTAATCCAGCTTGGACGTGTAAAGGAATCCTTTCAAATGGATAAAATGTTCTTTATTATTAATGCCATTGACCTTGCTGAGAATGAAGAAGAAAAGGAAACCGTTATTGAATATGTCGAGGAGCAGCTTAGCAAATATGGAATAAGAAATCCTCATCTCTATCCTGTATCAAGCTTGCTGGCGTTAAAAGAAAAGGAGACACCAAATCCTATTTCGGAATCTGGAATGGCTAACTTTGAGCAGGCCTTTTATCATTTTATTACTAATGAACTAACGGAAATGGCTATTTCCTCTGCAGAAAAAGAAATAACCCGGGTTCATGATTTAATTGATAAACTTATCAAAAGTTCACAGGAAGACCAAACTGTAAAAGAGAGAAAACGCGGGACTATTGAAAAACAAAAAGCAGATATCTTAGTGTCATTGAAAAACCAAACGATTGAAATCTTGCAAAATCGTTTGTACCAGGAAGCAGAAGAGTTAGTTTATTACATTAAACAAAGAGTCTTCCTCCGCTTTGGGGATTTCTTTAGGGAGTCATTTAATCCCGCCATACTAAAGGATGATGGTCGTCATTTGAAAAAAGTATTACTAGCTGCACTGGATGAATTTCTCGAAAGTCTAGGCTTTGATTTTGCTCAGGAATTGCGGGCAACGACAGTTCGCCTGGAAAGATTTGCCGAAAAGCAATTGGCTGATTACCAATCAGGTCTCATCCGAAATTTACAAGAAATCAATCAAGACCTTTCCTTTTCAGCATTTGAAGTGAAGCATCAACAAGCAATCGAATTTCCTATCGCTTTTAAAGATATGAATAAACAATTATTTGCTAAAGCCTTGTCGTACTTTAAAAATCCAAAATCATTTTTTGAAAAAAATGAAAAAAAATTCATGAGTGATGAACTGTATCAAGTGCTGAATTTGCCTGCGGATGAATATCTATCGAATGGAGCTCACCGTTTAAAAACACATTATTCAGATGACATAACAAAGGAATTCAATCGGCTAATAGAACAAATGAACGAACAAGTAAATGATTTTTATTTGAGTTATCTTTCAGCCTTAGATGGCGGAATTTCTATTGAATATTTAAGGGAAATACAAAAAAACTTATAAAGTATTAATCAATGACGAGGAGGAAGCTGCGTGAAATTTGTTAAAGACAAAGAATGGTTATTGAAAAGCTTAACCGAGAGCAATGTCAGGGTTGTCGATTGCCGGTTTTCATTAGCTGAACCAGAAAAAGGGAGACAGGAATATTTAAAAGGTCATTTACCTAGCGCAGTTTTCTTTGATTTAGAAAAAGATTTATCAAGTCCAGTTCAAGTCCATGGCGGACGGCATCCTTTGCCTAGACTTGAGGAATTTATCATGAAACTTGAGAAAGAGGGAATTAATGAAAACACAGTCGTTGTAGCCTATGATACTGGTGAAGGGGCGTATGCAGCCCGCTTTTGGTGGCTGCTTCAATACCTTGGTCATGAAAATGTTTATGTACTTGATGAGGGATTTAATGGATGGGCAGCAGCAAATTATCCAGTAACAAAAGATATTCCTTCATTTGAAAAGGTAAAATTCCATTGCAACTTAAAGCCGGAATTACTAGCAACTACAGAAGAAGTAAAAGAAGTAGTCGAAAAACAGCTGGAAAACAAGATATTAATCGATTCAAGGGAATCAAAAAGATATCTAGGGCTAGAAGAACCGATTGATAAAAAAGCCGGTCACATCCCTGGTGCCATAAATAAGCCGTGGATGGAGGGGATTCGTGGCGGGCGATATAAACAAGCTGAGGAACAGAGACAAAGGTTTTCAGATATCGAACCTAATATGGATATTATTGTTTACTGTGGATCTGGGGTCACGGCCACACCTAATTACTTGGCATTAAAGGAGGCTGGATTTAATAAAGTAAAGCTTTATGTCGGAAGCTTTAGTGATTGGATTTCTTATGCGGATCATAAAATAGAATAATCTTTCAGGCCAACTTATGTTATAATGGAAAGCGTGTTGTTTTTAAACGACACCAATAAGGAGGTCCAATATGACAAATCAAAAGCCTTCACTTATGCTTGTTGATGGAATGGCGTTGCTATTCCGAGCTTTTTACGCTACGGCAGTTACAGGACAATTTATGATAAATTCAAATGGAACACCGACCAATGGAATTCATGGCTTTGTTAAGCATTTATTCACGGCAGTTTCATCATTTAAACCTTCCCATCTCGCAGTTTGTTGGGATATGGGCAGTAAGACCTTTCGTACTGAATTATTCTCAGATTATAAAGGTAATCGCGGTGATGCTCCGATAGAGCTTATCCCACAATTTGATTTAGTAAAAGAAGTGGTTGCTTCCTTTGATATCCCCAATATTGGATTAGCAGGCTATGAAGCAGATGACTGCATTGGAACAATCGCTAAGCAATCAAAGGACTTTGCCGATGTGTCCATCCTAACCGGTGACCAGGATATGCTGCAACTGCTTGATGATAGTATTTCTGTTATTTTGTTGAAAAAAGGTTATGGAAATTACCTGGTTCATACACCAGATTCCTTCTTTGAAGAAAAAGGAATTACTCCTCGGCAGATGATAGATTTAAAAGCCCTCATGGGGGACCCTAGCGATAATTATCCTGGCGTAAAAGGGATAGGAGAGAAGACAGCCCTTAAGCTCTTACAGGAGTTTGAACATATTGAGGGCATTATCTCTAATTTAGATCGATTATCAAAGTCAAATAAGACTAAAATTGAGCAAGATTTAGACATGCTTCATTTGTCGAGACTGCTTGCTGAAATAAAATGCGATGTTCCAGTGAGCTGTTCATTGGATGATGCAGGACTTCGTATTGAAAAAGAAAAAGCATTGAATAAGTTAATGGAATTAGAACTTCGTGGAGTGCAACGGCTCTTGCCAATAGACGAAGCGTATGTTTCCTGAAAAAATAAGGTTGTCCATTAGAGACAACCTTATTTTTTATGGATAAACATACAGGAATTCTTGTCTTACTAATAATAAGATATAAAAAACAGGGGCCACAAAGGGGGGGGGAGCTACATTCGAAAAGTACACACTGGATCATCAAACTTTAGGTAAGGGTGCGACAAGCCTTGTCTTTCTTGGTCTGAATCAACGAAATGAAAGGGTAGTAATAAAAAAGGTGGATAGCAGAAGAGAAGCAGAACAAGAGAGCGATATACTAAGAAGCTTACCGGTTCATAAACATATCATCACCTGGCTAGATTTTTTTGAGGATGAACATAAAGGGTATATTGTTTTAGAATATCACGAAGGGGGAAGGCTGGGGCATTTTAAAAAAGGGATTATCCATGATCAAAAATTAGCCGTTCAAATAACAATTAACATCCTTAAAGGGTTAAAGGAGATCCACCAACATGGCATTCTCCATTGCGATATTACTCCACATAACATTTTAATTTGTAATGATGACCCCCAAACAGTAAAAATCATCGATTTCGGCTCTGCTGTCCGCACAAATGACTCTGGTGAATATATTGGAAATCATCGAGGGGCAACGAGATGGTATCGACCACCTGAGCTTAAGAAACAAAATCATATCTTTACTGCTAATTTAAACTATTGCTCAGATTTATATAGTGTTGCATGTGTATGTTTGTACCTGTTAACTGGTTTTGCACCGTATCGAAAAAAACAGGCGTGCAAACAGATTCCCAATCAGAAATTACAAAAGGTTCTGAGGAAATCAACAAGAAAGCATAAACTCAAACGGTATCAATCGGCACAAGAATTTATTGATGCACTTCTACCATTTTCATAAAAGGTAGTCTCTGGATATGCTTTAACAGGAAGCACAAAACAATAATAATTTCCATTAAAGGAGATAATGCAAGTTGAATGATTTTACCCAAATTGTTGTTACGCCGGGAAAACCAGTTCAGGTTCAAACCAATCCAACCGACTATCCACTCATTGGAAAAGGATTACAAGGTGCAGTGTTTAAACTATCCGAAGACCGATGTGTGAAAATTTATTCAAAACAAATATATTGCCTTCGAGAAAAGAAGGTACTACAACAAATCGGTGAAAAAACTGCCATTTTACCAGAGGTTTATGAAGCGGGAGAAAATTTTATTATAATGGAATACCTTGCTGGACCTTCCTTACAAGAATATCTTGAAAAATCAAAGACAATTTCCGAGGATTTAACAGTTGAAATTATCAATTTAATAAAAGAACTTAGAAGTTTACAGTTTATGAGAATTGATTTCTCCTTACGACACACCATCTATGATATAAATGGAAAGTTGAAAATCATAGATCATGTTAATTCTTTTAAAATTCAAAGGTCGTTTCCAAAACGACTTTTCAAAGACTTAAAACAATTGGGTTTATTGGCAACGTTTTTAGAGCATGTAAATAATCAAGAGCCTGACCTCTATAAACAATGGAAGAAATCGTTGAAAATAAAAGACTAATATCAGCGGGTTACTCCCATATGCCTATACAGTTTCATAGAATCATGAATAGAAATATTTTAAATGACCTGAAAATGATTGAAGGTGACTGAGTAATGGATGAAAAGTCTATTGGCATTATTTTATCAAAACGGCAATGGAATAGGCTGGCCCAAGAGGAATTAAACGATGATGATTCCTATGTTTTACAATATGCAAAAGCGGGCGAAGAGTTAAATTTTGACGTACTATTTATTAATATTGAAGGATTGCTGGTAAAAGAGCGTAAGGGAAATGCAATTATGATAAAGGATGAGGAGATCGTTTTACTAGGTTTCGTTGATATTCCGTCAATTATCTATAATCCCACAAATTATCATCGTAAGAAAAACAATCGGACAATCTTTGAACTCGCACAGCAAACAGGTGTAACTCTAATAAATGAAAAGAATAATATTAAGAATAAGCATTTCCTAGAATTGATAGCAACACACCCTGCACTAAAGGATTTTAATTTAATAGCGGAAAATCAAATTCCAACTTCATTTAGTTTTTACGTTTTAGGACAAAAAGATTGCCATCATCAATGGACGACTCCGATTATTTATGCAAAGAATAATGACCAAGTGTTAACCTTTAAGGAAGCCTATCTGCTACTTACCGGTGATCACCAAATGCAAGAAGAGACACAAGAGTACCTTTATGAAGTAACCCACCGTATTTTAGAAATTCTTCACTATTATTATCCAAGAATTTATGAAATCGGTCTTCAATTTGTCGGGATGGAAACTGGTGAAATTCGAATTCATTCCACTTGTCCTATCTTTACCATTGTGAAAGACTTAAGTTATAGCAACAAAAAAGTAGTGGGTATGATTCTTAAGTGGCCGATTGATCTAGCAAAAGAAATCAAGGAATTGAAAAACGATGAAAAGACAATGGATACGTATAGTGGAGAAACTGAGGCAACCGTTCAGGTAAGCAGTGGAGAATTACACGACGATAATATTACGCCATTTACCAGGAAATCAAGTCAGCTTTTTGAGAATGTTTGGGTGAAATTTAAAGTTTTTCAAGACCATGAAATGATAATGAAATTACCTAACCGAATTACAGAAAGCTGGAGGGAACAACCTGAAATTGTAAAATTTGGGGTAAATGAGCTGCCATGTCACTTTGTAAATTACGAAGAAGCAATTCCGCTAAGACATAATTCCTATCAAAATCCCATAGAGCTATTTGTTTCCGACACTCTAGTAGAATATCTGCATCTTCCTGTTGACCTAGTTTATCAAATCCAATTTTCAGAGGGAAAGGCAATTATCGGTCCAACAATTGGCTTACTATTAGGTGAAAAAAATCACGTTTATAATTTGGATTATATGGAGAAATTCAATGACCGTTTTGGTGAATACCATCGCTATGGCGGAGTAACGATCGCCTTTTCAGCAAGGTCAGTCGACTGGGAAAAGAGAATTGCATATGGGATGATCTATGACCCAGTAAAAAAACATTGGCGCTATGGTTCTACTCCGATTCCCTCTACTATATACCGTAGAAATTTCCATCAAAAGAAAGATAATATTAGACAACTAGTGGAAATAACCAATAATAATTTATTTAACTCCTACCACTTTAAAAAATCAGATCTTTATTTATTAAAAAATACCCCAGAAATTAAACAACACTTACCTGCAACTTTCCTTTTAAATAACATGGAAGAATTAATTGACTTTTTAATAGAAAATAAGAAGATTATTTTAAAGCCTGTTAGCTTATCAAGAGGACGCGGAATTTTCATACTAGAATTAAATGACGAAACAGAAGGTTTTAGTTTATACGATTATCGGAGTATGACAAAGGTACAACACAGATTGAAGGATAAAGAAGGTTTACAAGTATTATTAAAGGAGTTTGGAATTTTTAAACAGGAGTATTTATATCAAACCTACATTCCGCTTTTAAAGGTAAATAATCGAGCCCTTGATGTCAGGGTTGTGATGCAGAAATATAACAAAGGGAAGTGGCAATGCACTGGAATTGAATGCAGGGTTGCTCGAGAAGATGAGGATCTAACTAATATTGCTCGGGGTGGAGAAGCGATGACATTAGAAACAGTTATAAAGAAGTCTTCTCAAGACCTCAGCTATTCACTTGTTTATCGGAATATATTAAACCTTTGTCAAAGGTTTTGCCGCATCATGGATCAAAGAAATGATCATTTCGCTGAATTTGGTATAGATATTGCTTTAGATGAAGTGGGCTTCCCGTGGATTCTTGAAGCAAATATATATCCTAGCTTCAAAGGCTTTAAGAAATTGGATTATGATACGTATTTAAAAATTCGTAATCAACCAATGTTTTATGCAGTTCAAATTCAAGGGTTTCAAATTCTTGATGAAGATGCATTTAAAAATACTTTTCACTTCCAAAAAGAGTATATTTTTTATAGTCATTCACGTCCCTTTTCATAAAGGGACGTTCTTTTATTTTTCAGATACATTTTGGTTATATAATTGGAGGATACGGTTAGCACTTTTTTCCCATGTGAAACTTTCCTTCACTCTATCTATACTGTTAAGACCTAACCTTTTAATTCTTTTGGGATTATTTAAGAGCTGAATAACACAATTGGATAGTTCCACTTCAATGTTTTGAGTATTGATCAAATACCCCGTCCTGCCATGTTCAATAACCTCTGGCATTCCCCCAATATTCGTTGCGATCACGGGGACACCACATGCCATTGCCTCCACATTCACTAATCCAAATGCTTCATGTCCAATTGAGGGTACTAATACAATCTCTGCCGCCTCAAACCAAATGTGGATTTCCGCATGTGGAATAAACGACATAAACTTGACATGCTCTGGGAAATCCTTTGCTAACGCATGCAATTTATCAACATAGCTTGTTCTTCTTTCTGAACCATAAAAGGCGCTTCCGGCAATAATTAATATGGTGTCAGGCACCGCTTGAATAATGGAAGGCATCGCTTGAAGTATTTTATGAATGCCCTTTATTTTTCTTAAACGTCCGACAAATAGGATGATTTTCCTTCCTTCGAGGTTTAATTGTTTAATAAAATTCTCTATTTTACTTTTTTGATCGATGGACCATTTCGAATGAAATTGTGTTATATCCACACCTAAATAATTAACAATGACTTTATTTTCCTCACAACCAGTTTGAACAATTAAATAGTTTTTAAGAAAATGGCTGTTAACAATGATCTTATCAGCTTGATGAAGACAACTAATTAACTCTTCCTTTTCAATATGTGGACTTGAAATAAACATGGTCGAGTGCAGTGACAACCAAATTTGAGCTTTTTGAAACTTGTTCCGAATGATGGGAATATATTTAGGGCGATTTTCAATTTGGATGATATCAGGATTGATTCTTGATAACTTAGGAATGACCTTTGTGAGGTACCTTGTCCAATTTTGATAAGGAAACCGGATAAAAGAAATATTTCCTTGGTTTTCAGTAGAGGCCATTCCTTTAGCCTTTTTCCCAAATATTGTGAAATCAACATCGTTTTGAAGAATGTTTGTTTGCATTTCAACCACTGTTTCAACTGAACTTGCACGAGAGGATGGAATAGGGAAGGAACCAGGGGTAATAATGGCTACCTTTGGTTTAGTTCTCATAAAGCAAAACACCTCTTAGATTAATGTAAGTTAGTGTATTCACGTATTTAATGAATGTTTCAAAATAATTCGGGTTTTTATCTCTCCAAATATACAACTTTTGCATTTAATAGTACGAAAGAAGTTTATTTATTTAACCTGAAAGTAAACCCTATTAATAAGGCGGGGAAAATAGCTTGGAACAGCAATTTATTGGAATTATAATCAGCTCGCAATTATATAGAGAACTTGACCGCGGTAATCAACCAAAAGTCTTGGCTTTCTATGAGGAAGGGGGCAAAATAAATAATCTGATTCCTGTTTATCTTCGTTTGGAGGATTTACAGCCTGGTGAACCAGAGACAACGGGTTTTGTGATGAATATCAACGGTGAGTATCAGAAGTACACTATACCTAAACCATTTGTGATTCATAACAGAGGGTATCATTGGACGAAGGATGCCAAGAAACAGATAAAAATGCTACTAGCTGAAGGCTTAATCATTTTTAATGAATGGAATCAATATGGGAAACACAAAGCTCATAAGTTATTAATGGAAAGTGAAGAGATTAGACCACACCTCCCAGAAACGGTTCGATTCAATCTTGGTAATATGGTCAAAATGATGGGAAAACATAGGGAGTTAATCATAAAACCAAACAGTGGAACATTTGGAAAACGTAACATGAGAGCAACACGCCTTAACGATACAGAGTGGTTGTTATCCTATCCCCAACAAGACATGTGGCAAGAAGAAATGTATTCTGCGGACCAATTACCTTTGAAGATAGGATCTTTGCTCACAAGCGGGCTGTATATAATTCAAGAGAGAATTCAACTTGCAGAATATAATAATAATCCATTTGACCTTCGGGTAACCGTCCAACGAAATAAGGATGGAGAATGGCAAGTGACAGGGATGGTGGGGAAAGTAGCAAAAACAGGCAGCTTTGTTACAAATGTTGCTAGAGGTGGTATCTGCATTTCTCTTGAAGATATCCTTAGAAGCCTTCCATACCTTGATGAAAAACAGGTCGTAGCTGACGTGAAACAGGTATCACTAATGGTTGCCAAACAGATGGGCAATCAAATTGATAACCTAGCAGATCTTGGGCTTGATGTCGGGATTACAGCAGATGGTTTTCCAATGTTTATTGAATGTAATGCGCGAGATCTAAGGTTAGCATTTCGTCATGCTTTAATGTTCGAAACATGGCGAGAAACCTACATTACCCCAATATGCTATGGGAAATATTTGTTGACTAAAAGAAATAGCCAATAAAAAACAAAGAGGAAGTAGGTTGGTATGCAAACAATTGTCTTTATTGGAAGTAACAAATCAGGAACGAGCCGAGAAGCTCTGAGTATTTCAACAACTATGGGTTATTATACTGTTTTGTTAACGAACAGAAGAGAATTTATAAAGCAAGAGAAAGAATTCCCTGAAGTACATCAAATGGTATATGTCGAAAATCTAATGGATAAGGAGATGATTTTTTCAATAATTAATAACCTTGAAGAAGATAGAAAACAAATCTGTGCTGTTATTAGTTTCATTGATCCATTTGTCTCTTTTGCGGCGCGAATCTCGAAAAAATTAGGACTTTTTCAAATGTCCACGGATGCTTTGGCAATCATGGAGGAGAAAACTCGTTTTCGTGAACACCTTAAAACACTGCCTGTTACACCAAAGTTTACAATTTTTCAAAGAGAACAGTCTATTCAAAAATTTGTTGCGGAAAATCAAT
Source organism: Bacillus sp. ISL-7 (assembly GCF_018613065.1). The sequence continues at coordinate 97,428 of NZ_JAGGQW010000002.1, forward strand.
GTCATTTACCACTAATATTAAAGTCTCCTGTATCAAATGGGTCAAAGGATGTATTATTGGTTGAAACCTGCTCAGAGTTAAAAGAAGGATTGGAGTACTTAAATAAAAAATTCCCTTCTATTCCGGTACTAATTGAAGAATATTTGATTGGAACGCAATATCTAATCGAAGTCATCGTTAAGGATGGGCTGATTGCTATGGTGGCAGTAATTGAACAAGAGGTCTTAAATGGTGATCGCTTTATTATTACCGGGTATTGTTATCCGGCCGTACTAGAAAATGAGACTTTAGAGGAATTAGAAGTTGCAGTTGCAAGTATTATTCAAGTACTTGAATTAGAAAATGGAACTTGTCATTTAGAAATGAGGCTTATTGAAGGGAAGTGGAAGTTAATAGAAATAAATCCAAGAATGTCGGGCGGAGCAATGAATAAAATTATTGAAGAGGGTACTGGAATCAATTTAATTAAAGAAACACTTAAACTCTTCTTAGGGCTAGATCCCGTCTTAAAAGCAACGAAAAAGTCGCATGTTTATGCAAAATTTCTTACTGTTAATTCAAGGGGCCGACTCATAAAAGTAACAGGAAAAACTAAAGCCTTAAATTATGATGGTGTAAAGGAAGTTTATGTGAAACCAAGAAAAGGGGCGATCTTAACAAAGCCGTATTCACTCGGTGATCGCTATGCCTATGTGATTGCCAGCGCTGATACACCTGAACAGGCCAAGGAGATTGCATTAATAGCTTCGAAAGAAATCAAGTTTTACTTAGAGCCATTTTAAGGATGTGATGATTTTGAAGTCGATTGGGATGCTTCACTATCGAAAAAATCCGCTAGAAGTTAAAAAAGCTTATCCCTTTGCTGCTGTCGCAAAAATGGAGGGAATCCCCTTTTTTTATTTTTCTTACAACAATGTTGATTTTAATCATTTGAAAATTAATGGCTGGGTGTATCAAAATGGTGAATGGACACAAAAAGTTATCGACTTTCCAACAGTCATCATTAACAGCTGCAACCCTAAAACGAAAAGACAATCCACCATTTTGAAAAAATTAAAGCAATATGCTATTTTTACAAGTTATCCTGTTGGAAATAAGTTTAAAGTGTACAAAAAAATCTTTAATGCGAAAGAATTCTCCAGTTATTTGATTCCTTCCACAAAATTAAATCATTCACAAAAATTTATCTCTTTTTTCCAGGAACATTCTCGAGTTGTAATTAAACCAGTAACCGGTAATCAAGGTAAAAAAATATTATTTATCGAAAAACTTAATGAAAAGCAACTGTTCAAATTAACCGAGGGTCAGAAAGTTAGCGTACTTAACCAAAAAGAAATGGAGGTTCTAATTGAAGGGCTGGTCCTTGAGCAAAAATATTTGCTTCAGCCTTTTATTGAATGTAAAACAAAAGCCGGATTAACCTATGATTTTCGCTTGCATGTTCAAAAAAATGGATGTGGTTTTTGGGAAATTACCTTAATTTATCCACGGATCAGCGGCAACGCCCAATTGATTAGCAATATTAGCAGCGGAGGGTACCGCGGTGACTTAGAAACTTTTCTTTTAGATGAATTTGGGGAAGAGTCAGATCGAATAAAAACAGTTCTAGAGCAATTTGCATTAACATTTTCTGCTCATTTCGACACATTATACGCACATTCCTTTGATGAACTGGGTATTGATGTTGGAATGGATCAACTCCAAAGGCTATGGTTATTTGAAGTCAATTGGAGGCCAGGTTGTAAGCATAGGGAATTTGAAGTGGCCAGGCGGCTTATTCCTTATTGCATCTATCTTGCGAATAGGCAAAAACTTTAAATAGAAACTAGCTGTCTCGACAAGGGACAGCCAGTTTTTATGTTTGCGTCTATTTAGTGTTTTTTTTCTTTGCTGCATTTTCTAGTTTACTTTTTGGTTCTTCAGCGAACTCCGCATCTTGACCATATCCTTGAGGATTAACCCCTGGAGCTTTGACACCTCGATTAGTTTGACCATTTTTACCCATCTACGTTCACCTCCCACTTTTTTAGTATTTCCATGTGGAATAATAAAACACGGGCTTTCGAACAATATTAGCAGGGGTGATATGATGAACAAGGGTGTTTATTTAGCACTTTTCAGCATGGGACTAGCACAAGGGATGAAAATTCCTATACATTATTATAATAAGAAAGAATGGCGTCCAGAGTTGTTTTTTGGTACCGGTGGGATGCCTAGCTCACATTCAGCAGGGGTTTCTACATTAACAACATACATTGCAATGCAGCGTGGACTGCCAACCTTTGATTTTGCCCTTTCCCTCATCTACGGCTTAATTGTCATGTATGATGCGCAAGGGGTAAGAAGGCAAACAGGGGAGCTAACATTAAAGGTGAATTCAATGAATGAATTAATAGAAAAAATTCATAAAGAGGAAAGTGTTGAATTTAAACAGGACTCTCCAAAAAAGCTAAAAGAAATGTTAGGCCATGAGCCCGAAGAAGTTGTTGGAGGGGCAATTCTAGGTGTTTTGGTGGGAGTCATTGGTCACTTATGTACAAAAAAGAATAGAAAATTATCAAAATTTAAGTTAAGATTCTAAGGGATGTTCACAGTTTGTTGGGAGAGGGATGGCAAAGTTATTGGGAACAGTCGAAGATTATTTGCACCACTTGGAAGGAAAAGGATTTCAATTCCAAGAGGATGCAATTGGCTTTATATTTTTTGGGAAACACTACACAAATGCTTCTGATGAGATGAGTATTACAGCCATTGAACTGACATTAAAAGCGCAAAAAAGTTTTGATGGCAGTTTTTATGTATCCTTACTGGAAACATTAATTTCGAACAGGATCAACTCAAGGAAAGATGCCATTAGGTTCGTTAAAGAAAAGGAACTGTTAGCGATATAATTAGGAAAAAACTCCCTTCTCTGAAAGGGAGTTTTTTATGAGACCCTATCCTCAAAGGGCTTGTTTTTTCTAAGTAAAGGGATTTTGTTTGTTGGCATCTCAGCAAAAATCATTCCTGCAAAAATGAGGCAGCATCCAACTAAGGCACTATAGGAAAGTCGTTCATTTGCCCAATAAAAACCTGTAATCGCGGCAAATACCGGCTCCATTGCAAAAATTAACGCAACTCGTGTTGCAGAAGTGTATTTTTGAAAATTTGTTTGAATCAAAAATGCCAGTGCTGTTGCAAATATGCTTGTGATTACAAGGGCAACTAGAACATCTTGCTTGAGTAATATATGTAGATTAAATGACTTTTTCCAATCATCAAAAAAGAAAGAGGATAAAATCGATAAAAGGGCAACTGTTGAAATTTGAATGACTGTTAACAGCAAGGTTGGATATTTATTACTAAACTTACCTGTATAGATGATCTGTAGTGCGAAACTGATGGCGCAAATGAAAACGAAACCATCACCTCTATTTAATGAAGTAACATCCGTCATCGTCAGTAGGAATAAGCCAATGGTCGCAGTTAACACGCCCAAGACAGCATTCCTGTTCGGAAACTGCTTTAATAACATCATTGAAAATATTGGAACAAGGACAACATTTAACCCTGTAATAAAACCAGCTTTGGAAGAAGTTGTATATAAAAGGCCGATTGTTTGGGTAGCATAACCAAGGAAAAGCCAAAATCCGATAAATATACCTGATAAAAGCAGTTTTAAATTCAATTGTTTTAACTGTTTTTTTTCAAATATTACAAGGCAGAAAATCAATAAAATCGCTGCCGCAAGAAAGCGAATGCTATTAAAGGAAAATGGTTCAAGAAAATCAATCGCATTTTGGACTAACACAAAAGTGCTGCCCCAGATGATCGTTACAAGGAGCAAACTTAAATCTGCAAATATAGGTTTTTTCATGATGTATCATTGCTCCTCGGGAATATTTTTTCTTATTGCCTGCCTTGCTAGTTCATCCGCCGCTTTATTTTCAGCACTTGGGATCCATTTCATAAAAAATAATTGAAATTTCTTTGATAAGTGTAATGCCTGTTCAAATAATGGTAAGTATAGTTTGTTTTTTACAAATTCTTTTTCTATCGCATTGTTAACTAATTGAGAGTCGGTCCGAAATGACACGACTTCATTTTCAAATCCCTTTTCTAAACATATTTCCAATGCCTTAATAAATGCATGATATTCTGCTTCATGATTCGTCATTTTTCCTAATGGAATCGAATATTTTTCTGTAATACCGTTTCCTTTAATAAATATCCCGGCCCCACTTGGTCCAGGATTTCCAGCACTAGCCCCGTCAATATAAACCTCAATCAATTCTGTTTCCTCCATAAACTTAATATTGAAAGTTTATCATATTTCTTTTAAGTCAGAAAATATTTATTCTTATAACTACTATGAAGAAGTGGGTATGATAAGAATATATATCAGAATAGGTTAGAATGATGTAGTCGATATAGTGTCATGGAATATGTTATTTAAAAAGCCCTTGAATTCTTTTTAGAAAGGTTGAGGACATTGAACTATAGATTAGAGTGGATGTATAAAATTAAAAGTAATGAAAAGGTACAGTTTTCCTCTGAAATGGTATCAGGTGAAACGGCTATACAAATTGGTGAAGAGCTTGAAATGACTGGGAAGGTATCTGATTTGTTTTTTTATGATGAAAAGGGAACATCATGGATCTTAAAGGAAATGAAAAAGTTGATGACCGAAATTGAAGATGATCCTCATGAAATAACTGTTTACTTTGATGGAGGGTTTCAAAAGGAAACAAATCAAGCAGGTCTTGGGGCTGTAATCTTTTTTAAGCAGGGGAAGAAGAAATACCGTATCCGAGCCAATGAACGGATTGATGAATTGGAAACAAATAATGAAGCAGAGTATGCTGCTTTTTATTATGCACTAAGTATTTTAGAGGATTTAGGAGTTCATCATTTATCTTGTGAATTTAAAGGTGACTCCCAAGTGGTTTTAAAACAGCTGGAAGGGGATTGGCCTTGTTATGAAGATACGCTTAATAGCTGGCTTGACAGAATAGAGGAAAAAATTAGAACGCTTGGTTTAGTCCCTAAATATACGTCCATTGCTAGAAAAGATAACAAAGAAGCTGATAAATTGGCGACACAAGCATTAGAAGGAAAAGAAATTTTTGCAAAAACATTGATTCTTTAGGAAATGGGTGTGAAACTCTTGTGAAGGACTTAAACAAAAGGCAATTATTGGTTCATGTAGAATCCTTAATGGTTCAATACTGTGAAGGCTGCTTTTTACACCAGCATTTGAAAAAAGAAGGTGGGCGGAGAGCAGCACACCGGTTTTGCATTTCAAAGTGTACAGTGGGAGAACAACTTCAGGAGTATGGGAAGAAACTGAGTTGAAAATTCACCTAAGTCCTGTCAGCGCCTATTAAAAAGGCTGACGAAAACGTCAGCCCTTGATTGATTATTTTAGATTATAGTTTTACAACGTTAGCTGCTTGTGGTCCACGGTTTCCTTCAACGATTTCAAAAGAAACTTCTTGGCCTTCTTCTAAAGATTTGAAGCCTTCGCCAGTGATAGCGCTGAAGTGTACGAATACATCGTCGCCGCCTTCTACTTCGATAAAACCAAAACCTTTTTCATTGTTGAACCATTTTACTTTACCGTTTTGCATTTACTTCTTCCTCCTAAGCCTTTCAAGCCACCCTTATTGGTGCCAAAGATAAATATTATCACGCAGCCACTTGCTATGCATATATAGTTACATGATGCTTTAAATATACAATAATGAAAATTTACAGTCAAGGAATGACTTGTCTCTTTTATTGAAATTATGGTAGTTTCTATGAAAATATTTAAGTGTCTGATTTTGTCCGTATCCCTAACATGAAAAATACCTCTGCATCATATCTTAAATTAATCAATTTATTTACAGAGGCGGGGATAGGATGTACCGATTTTCCATTGAAGGCGATGAGTGGATATTAAGATTTTCACCCCAAGTTTATATTGATTCTGATGAAAAGCAGACCATTTTATTTGCACTGCTCCATATGGGGTTAGACCTAGATAATTATTCACATGGAAATGCCTTTATCATATTTACAAAGAAAATTGGTGCAATTGTGTTCAATGTGGAGAGAATTCCATCCTTAATTTTAACTGTTTCGAATATTATCCCCGAGGATAATTGGTTTAGTCAGGATCTCCCTTCAATAAAGCCGTTGAGTTAACAATAGCAAGCATTATGGATGATCATTTGATCACTCAGATTGTCGAGAAAGGGTATTTATCTCGGCAATTTTTTATTCTCGCATTTAATTATTCATAGTACCTGCTAATGGGCCTGTTGATTTCCGCTCTAGGCACTTCGCTTTCCGCGGGCGGTCTGGGGAGCCTCCTCGGCGCTAGCGCCTGCGGGGTCTCCCCAGCCCCGTCCTCGAGGGCACTGAAAAACTTACGTTTTTATTTTTTATGGTTGAACAAAAGACAAAAAAAGCAACTTT
>NZ_JAGGQW010000029.1 GCF_018613065.1 Bacillus sp. ISL-7
CTCCTGCTCTTAAATACTCCATGGCTTTGTTCAGTTCGGGTCTGCCAGTGTTCTTACCACTTTTCTTTTCGTGAAAAATCTTAGTGCATCCATACTTTTCTAATTGTTCAACTTGTAAGGAATAATCCTGATCTAAGGTACTTACCCTTGCGTATCCAACAAGTTCACTCAATTTTGATCATTCCCGTCTAAAAGATATTTAACTTTCTGTACATTTATTATAGACTATCTTTTAGATGGAAAACAAGAAAGAAAAAAAGAAAAAAACTGATATTTTCGTAGTGTACAAAACTTACAACTTTTAGATACATAGATTTTAAGATTTGGGATAGCGCCAGCATAATACTTTATCATGGCGTTCTGCTATGTGACATAGCATAAGGCCCATTTCAGTTAATGTCTGGAATGGGCCTTATTGTTTTTTGTTATGTGATCATCATGAAATCATTTCTACTCATCTGAATCAATATATTTCACGATTTTCTCGCAAATTTCATGGGTAATCAGTGAATCATCAATAGATGGTTCAGGTATGCTATTATTTTGAACGCAATCGATAAAATGATCTACTACTTGATAAAAGCCGCGTTTATATAGCGTTGGCTCCCAGTCACCGAATTTTGAAATATTTATTTCTTTATTATGATAGTGAGTTGTTTCTACGAGACTGTTTACGACGTATTTATCATGTCCAGTCATGTATTCAATGATTTCTTCTGTGACACCGCCATTTCTGTTCATGATCCCGATAGCGGTACATCCTTCTCCATTAAGCGTGATGACCAAATGGTCAAGCATTTCACTATTTTTAAGGTACTCTACCTTGACATCCTTGACCTCAGTATCCATCAAAAACCTGAGTGTATCGACAACATGGATAAAATCCTCGACAACAAATCTTCGTACAAAGTCTGGAGCTGAAAATCTATTTTTCTGCATGATAATTAAGTTGGCTTTTCCCCTTTCTTTCAGCTCTTTGACTTTCGGGATAAATCTTCTATTAAAACCCACCATGGCGATCTTACCGTTCTCTTTTGCAAGCTTGACAATTGTTTCAGTTTCATGAAAATTCATCGATATCGGTTTGTCTATGTATGTATGGATCCCATTTCTTAGTAATGTTTCAGCTATTTCAAAATGGGCCTCTGTAGCAGTACTCACAATGGCTGCATCGATGCCTATCATTATCAGTTCCTCTACAGACTGAACCTTTTCTTGAGTCCTATATTTTTTTGATAAGCTGTTTAACGTGTCCTGATTTCTTGTACAAAGCACTAATTCAATACCTTCTTTTTCCGAAAGAACAGGTAGGTAGGCTTTTGTAGCAATATCACCCAATCCAATAATCCCAATTTTCATCTTCTTCACTCCATTATGAAACGAAATATTATTTTTTGAATTATAAAGCTTTCTGGTAGATTACTAAAGAATATCCTTTTGACACTAATGAAAATTATACTATTATAGAAATTTTTTATCAATTTGTGGGTCAGACCCACTGCCATGAATAGATTAAGAAATTTTACAAAATGCCATAAAAATCATTTACTAAATATAAAAACTTAATTTAGAAGTTGTTCACTTGTTTTGTGTACTTAAACTAATAAGTCTTTTACAAAGGAGTTACTACTTTGAGTAATAAATGTCTAGGTCAAGAAACGTTAATGTTTTTTATTCCGCATCTAATAAAACAAAAAGATGCAACAATTATTAACGTTACATCAGCCATTGGCAATACAGTCAGGTGTCGTGTCTGGGTGCCTATTTACAGTGCAACAAAAGCTGCAATGCACTCATTTACATTAACATTACACCATCAACTAGAAAACACTAATATAGAGGTGGTGGGAGTGTTACCTCAGCTGTAAATACTGATTTAGGTGGCGTAGGCGTATATATTTTGGTCCCCCATTAAGTAATTTTATTGATGCCATTTTTGTAGGATTTTAAAAAGAACAATTAGAGATTGGCTATGGGGGGACAGAAAACGTCTTATTGCTTCAATAGAGGAAATTGAACAGTGGATAAAAAATACTTGGCATAACATTTTTGGGAAAATCCAGATTTCCTTTAGTAATTCCTCTCTGTGACAAATTTTTCAATTTGAAAAAAGAATTAAGAGTTTCTCTTTTTATCTTTGGTTTAAAAAATTGCTTATTTTCTTAGGTTGCTTATTTATTTAAATATTTATTTTAATATTAAATGAGTACCCAAAATAGCTCTTGTTTACTATTAAAGTGTGTGTAAAATACTTTTTTTGCAAGTTAGATTGTAAAGAATTGTACTTAAAGTAAAGGGAGATGGAATTAAAAACAGCAACTCTTTTGTGGTTGCTGTTCGTTTCTTTTTTGCGGAATGGATTTGCCGTACGGAATTTCCAAACAATAAGTTAACACCGATTCATTGCGCTATCTGGGTACGTGATCAAGAAGGATTATCGCCTTTTTATTGTTGAAATTATTATAATATCTGTGCAGAATACTTGAAAAAGATAGTGGAGAACCAGCAAAGGCTTTCTCTGCGGACAGCCATTTGGTTCAAAATATTAAAAAGAAGTAGGAACAAATATTTTCCTACTTTGAATTACAAACGATGGAGTATTTGGGTTATCCTCCTAAATCAATTGGAATATATATTAGGGATTAGTTGACCACAATCCTGCAGTTTTTACAAAGACTCTCGGATTTAGTTTCAGCCCTGCTACGAGAAGCTCTGCCAGGTCTTCCGGATGCATAACATTTTCAGGATTTCCACTGATAAGATTCGTTTCTTTAGCCAAATCAGTTACAACTGTACTTGGTGTTAAGGCAGTGACACGAATATTATACTTCCTTACCTCCAACATGAGCGATTCCGTCAGTCCTAAAACGGCAAATTTTGAGGCACTGTATGCACTTGTCACAGGGGCACCTTTTTGACCGGCGCTTGATGATATATTGACTATATCCCCTGATTTTCTCTCAATCATATCAGGCAAAACAGCTCTTGTTACATTGTACACACCCATCAAGTTTACCCGGATAATCTTTTCCCATTCCTCAGGGGTTAACTCAAGAAAGCCTCCAAATTTTGCGATGCCGGCATTGTTGATTAGAATATCAAAAGTACCAAGGTCTGATTTGATATGTTCAACCGCATGGCCGACTGCTTCAAGATCGGTTACATCTGCTGTTGCAGCTGAAACTTTAACATCATATTGCTCTAGTTCGGCGGTTACCGTTTCAAGATTGGACATGGTTAATCCAATTAGTCCCAGGTCTATTCCTTCTTTTGCTAGAGCTAGGGCAGCAGCACGCCCAATTCCTCTGCTGCCTCCAGTAATTAAAGCTGTTTTTCCTTTTAATGAGATCATCGTATCATTCCTTATGAAAAATTTAAGGTAATCTAAAGACTGCGAAGTTTTCTAGCGATTGATCCTTTGGGGATCCGGGTAATTGAACAGTTGAAATCAGCCAACTGAAATAGTGGATTCTGAATAAAGGTTACGGCTGCAATTTTTCCACCAATGCTTTTTTCTTTTTCACCCATGAAGACAAGGCTTTTTGTTTCGCCCGAGCCTGTTATTTCACCCTATGATAGGTGTTGCACTGTATTATCATGTCCATGCCCCTTAGCACTTCTTAAGGTAATTGTAACCAACTCATTTAATTGGACCATGTACGATCAACGAACGATTCATGTTCAATCGTAGGTGAACATGGTCCCGTTTGACTCTTAAAATGTTTACTTGCTACTATAGATAGGAAACCAATGAATGGGCAGGGCTGAAGCATTGCGAGAGATAACTTGAGACTAGAATAGGTGGGACGAATGGAATCAAACCAAAATAAACAATTGATAACGAATTGGATATCTTTAACCCATATTCAAATGAAAATCACGAACGAATTAGAAAGCATACTTCAAGAAAATCATCAATTATCATTAAACGAATTCTACGTGCTTTTATTTTTATCTGAAGCCCCGGAAAAAAAATTAAAGTTACAACAATTACAGAGTATGGTGGGACTTAGTCAAAGTGCTATGTCAAGACTGGTCAGCCGATTTGAAGCAAAAGGCTGTGGAACATTAAAGCGATATATTTGCGGTGACGATCGAAGAGCCATCTACACTTCCATAACAGCTGAAGGAGAGGAAAAGCTTAAAAAGGCGACCGTTACCTTTCATGAAACCCTTGAAAAGGCTTTTTCTCAAGATATGATTCATAAAGAGCTGCAGCGATTATTTGATCAATTAAGACCATGATGGGATGACAGGACTTAAAACGCTCCGCATGTTATTCCATCTTTTTTTGTTGAATTCATTTTGGTTGACGAAGTGTTTTGTCATATGCTAATTTGTATGCATGCACATACATTTAAAAATCTATACTTTTTCCTCGTATAGCAAAAATAGGATCGTTTAAAATGGACGAAAAAGCCGACGCTAACCTTGTTATAGAGAATGTGGAAACTGGAAATTTACTGCCTGCGCCTATATGGAGCGTAAAGCTTTTTCCACTATGAGTTGGGGATTCGTGCTAAAAAAAATAAGAAGGAGTTCGATATATTGAATCATTTATTTACCCCTTATCAGCTAAAAAGGCTAAAATTAAAAAACCGTGTGGTTATGCCTCCTATGTGTCAATATTCGGTGGTAAATAAGGATGGGGTTGCAACTGATTGGCACTTTATGCATTATGTTAACCGTGCCATTGGCGGTGCGGGCTTAATCATTATCGAAATGACCGATGTCGATCCAGAAGGCCGTATCACAGATTATGATTTAGGCTTATGGTCAGACGAGCAAATCCCACAACTGAAACGCATTGTGGATGCTTGTCATCAATATGGAGCGAAAGTGGGTATTCAAATTGCTCATGCAGGGCGTAAAGCAGAAGATGCTGAGATTCCAGTTGCACCGTCTGCCATTCCTTTTGATGCAAAATCAAAAACACCAAGAGCACTCACTACAGAAGAAGTAAAGGAAATAGTAGAAAAATTCCGTAGGGCTGTAAGACGTGCTGTTCAAGCTGGAGTAGATGTAATCGAGCTCCATGGTGCACATGGTTACTTGATACACCAATTTCATTCCCAGCTTACCAATCAAAGGACTGATGAGTATGGAAGGGAATTAACGAAATTTGGTAAAGAGGTCATTCAGGCAGCAAAGAGTGAAATGCCTGAGGATATGCCGTTGATTATGCGAGTATCCGCTAGAGAATACGTAGAGGGCGGATATGGCATTATTGAAAGCATCGAATTTTCGAGGGTATATCAAAAATTCGGGGTCGATATGTTTCATGTAAGTGCGGGGGGAGAAGGACTGATTGCTGCTGCTGGAAGACCTGGTACACATGTAGCATACCAAGTGCCATTAGCAAGAGCTATCAAGCAAGCTCTTAACATCCCTGTCATTGCGGTTGGAAGATTGGATGAACCTTCATTAGCGAACTCCGTTATTGGAAATGAAGATGCGGACCTTGTTGCTGTCGGAAGAGGAATGTTACGAAATCCATATTGGACACTAGAGGCAGCAGCCGTTCTTCATAAAGAAATAGAAATACCAAGACAATATACTCCAGGATTTCCGAAAAACTAGTACAAATCAGTTTTTTTAGCATAATGGAAAATGATTGTAGATAGAAAGGCGAGAAATAGTTGAATAAATTAGCAGGAAAGAAACGATTACAACTTGCTTTACTCTTAGGTTCACTGGGACTATTAGGTCCTTTTACAATTGATATGTATTTACCTTCATTCCCTACTATTGTAAAGGAATACAATACTACTGCTTCTTTAGTACAAATTAGTTTAACGACTTGCCTATTAGGATTGGGATTAGGTCAACTGATTATAGGACCAATGAGTGATGTTCAAGGACGCCGTAAGCCGTTGAGGATTTTCCTCATCATGTATTTAATCGCTTCTGTCATTTGTGCGTTTGCCCCCAATATTTACACCTTTATTGGGGCTCGTTTTATACAAGGTTTTGCAGCAGCAGGTGGCCTTGTTATATCTAGAGCCATTGTTCGCGATGTATACAGTGGAAGGGAACTCACCAAGTTCTTCGCTTTATTGATGTTGGTGGGGAACCTTGGGCCAATAGTGGCACCAATTGTTGGAGGGATTATCCTAGCGTTTACAGATTGGTCAGGGGTTTTTCTTGTTTTAGCTGGTGTAGGTATCTTATTGGTTTTATTGGTTTCATGTAAACTGGAAGAAACGTTACCAAAGGAAAAGCGTGTCTCAAGTAATTTTTCACAAATAGTGAAGAATTTTGGCTCTTTGTTAAAAGATCGCCAGTTCATGGGATATGCACTTACTCAAGGTTTCATCATTGCAGGAATCTTTGCTTATGTTTCGGGTATTCCTTTCGTCTATCAGAATATTTATGGGGTAACGCCCCAGGTGTTCAGTCTATTATTTGGAGTGAATGGAGTTGCCTTAATAATTGGAAGTCAGGTGGTTGGCCGCTTTACAGGTATCATATCTGAGAGGACCTTCTTAAAGATTGGGTTATTGATTTCGAACTTAGCAGGTGCTGTTTTACTGGTGGCTCTATTATTAAAAGCACCGCTTATCACAGTCGCGATTCCCATCTTCTTTTTTGTATCGTCGATAGGAATCATTGCTGCAACTTCTTTTTCTTTAGCAATGGAGACACAAGGACATATTGCGGGTAGTGCTTCTGCACTATTAGGACTCCTGCCCTTTGTATTAGGGTCATTAACGGCCCCACTCGTAGGAATAGCCGGAGAATATTCAGCCATTCCAATGGCACTTATTATTTTATTAGCAAGCTTAATTGCTTTCTTATCTTATTATGGATTAGTTGGAAAATCTTCTTTAAGGGTTCAAGTTTCAAAATAATATAAATTATTTTTAACTCGAGTGTTATGAAAAAACGAATGATAAAAGGAGAAATGTACGATGAATTTTGTTACGCTAAATAATGGTTTAAAAATGCCACAGCTTGGATTTGGTGTATGGCAGGTTGCAGATGATCAAGCAGCACAAGCAGTTGCTAATGCCATTGAAGTTGGCTACAGATCTATTGATACGGCGATGATCTATAAAAATGAAAAGGGCGTTGGACAGGCTATTGCTGAATCATCTGTTCCTCGTGATGAGTTATTTATTACAACAAAAGTTTGGAATAGTGATCAAGGGTTTGAAAATACGTTACGTGCATTTGATGAGAGCTTGGAAAGATTAGGTCTTGATTATGTTGATTTATATTTGATTCACTGGCCTACTCCGCAATTTGACCAGTTTATCGAAACCTATAAAGCGTTAGAAAAGCTTTATCATGATGGCCGAGTAAAAGCAATTGGGGTTTGTAACTTTGAAATGGAACACTTAGAGCGCCTTTTAAAAGAATGTGAAGTTGTACCAGTATTGAATCAGATTGAGTGTCATCCATACCTTGCTCAAAATGAGTTAAAAGAGTTTTGTGCAAAACATAATATCTTTGTAGAAGCTTGGAGTCCTCTTGACCAGGGAGGAGAGGTGTTGCAAGACGAAGTTATTCAAAAGATTGCTACGTCACATAGCAGAACGCCAGCTCAAGTTGTGTTGCGCTGGCATTTACAAAATAACACAATCGTCATACCGAAATCTGTAACACCATCAAGAATCGAAGAAAACTATAATGTATTTGATTTCGAACTAACTTCAAATGAAATGAACGAAATAAATAAACTTAATCGCGATCGACGTAAAGGTGCACATCCAAACGATATGCATGTTCGATAAAAATAACACAAGGAACCTTCAATTTTCCTTTAGACTATTGCCTCTAACCCATTCTAGCTTTCAACTGGAATGGTTTTTTTTCAAGAGAATATCCTTTTTTATACGGCTGTAAGATTACCTAATATCCCTTTACTTCTCTAATAAAGTTCAGAGATTTAACCCCCTCTAAAAAGAGTATGGGGAAAGACGCATGTGGCTTTACGAAATACGCCAAATCATGAAGCACAAACCCTCAGGATTCTTTCTGGTGCATGGATGGGTAACGGGCAGCGTTTCTGTTAAATAATTTGTTTGATCATTCATCCTACATTTGAAGAAAATGTTAAAATGAGATATAAAGGACAATTATTGGAAAATGAGGAGATGTTAAAATGAATTATCGTGAATTAGGAAATACAGGTTTAATGATAAGCGAGGTCAGCTTTGGGACATGGGCCATTCGAGGTTCGTGGGGGAAGACGAGCGATGCAGAAGCGCTTAAATCACTTGATTATGCAATAGAGCAGGGTGTTAACTTTTTTGATACTGCAGATGTTTATGGTGACGGCCATAGTGAAGAGCTTTTAGCAAAGGCTACAAAAGGGCGGGAAGATCGGATTTATATTGCCACTAAATTTTGCCGTCAGGGAGATATTTTTGACCCGGAGAATTATAGTTATGAAAAAGTAAGTGCTTATTGTGAAGACAGTCTGCGCCGTTTAAACAGGGAAGCAATAGACTTATATCAAATCCATTGTCCGTCAACTGAGATTTTACAAGATGGCAAGGTTTTTGGGGTGCTTGACCGGTTGCAGCGCGAAGGGAAAATTCGCTATTATGGAGTAAGTGTGGAGACCGTAGAGGAAGGACTTATTTGTTTAGAACATCCAAATGTGAAGAGTCTGCAAATCATTTTTAATATTTTTCGCCAGAAGCCATTAGAAAAATTAATCCCCAATGCTTATGAAAAAGGGGTTGGACTTCTTGTCAGATTACCGCTTGCCAGCGGGCTGTTAACAGGTAAATTTACAAGTAAGCATGTCTTCGAAGCAGATGATCACCGCCGGTTTAATGAAAATGGAGAGTCTTTTAATGTAGGGGAAACGTTTGCTGGACTGGGTTTCCAAAAGGGTGTTGAATTAGCCAATCAGGTAAAGTGGATTGCAGAAGGCAGAGAGACCATGGCCAGCGCCGCACTTCGCTGGATTTTGGATAACAAAGAAATTACTTGTATATCCCTGGATTTAAGAATATGAAACAAGTTGAGCAAAATCTTACAGCATTAGAGACAAAACCTTTTATTGAAGAAGAACAGCAACAACTTAAAAACTTTTATGAGAAAAAAGTAATGGATTATATTAGGGGGCCATATTAACTGGCATTACAATTATAATGTTCTTCCATATTCTTATCCCATTAACCCTAGGATTTTACCCTTATCCTTATGTATTGGCACATTTCATAAGTAAAAGGAATGAATTTGCGAAATTTGATTAATATATAAAAAAGGTAAAGGGATAAATTTATGAATGTGAATAATTACACTTATACTCCCATGAAAATAAAAACTGAAATAAGACATAGAAAAATAGACCCAGCAAAATCAGTTTAAAAAAAAAGGCTGAGCCTCTTGCAAAATTATTATAAGGTTGATAAACGGTGGTGAATTGGACACCTTTCTACATAAAAAAAATTCAAGGTTCAGCTGGCGCAACAATCAGAAAAGGATTAATCTCCCATGAGTGCTACCCCTATAGGGCGCGACAGTCGGTGGTACACCGTGATCGTTGGAGTCAGACTAACGGATGGGATCAAAGGCACCATAGTGAAAAGACCTTCTTCGCCAGCATTAAAACAGTATAGCCTCCTTGGAATATTTTCATTCTCTGTGGTGAAGCGCCGGTTTTGCGCTTCATGGGTGGCTAACGGGTGCATTACTGGAACAACGGTAATGCTTTTCTCCTCTTCAAGTAACGGGCAGGTTCAATAAGGAATCTAATTTACAAAGTTTTATCTGTATATTAAAATGTAATGCAGTAAATCTTGGAGGGGAAAAAATGGATGAAATTGCTTTAATTATTATATAATTAGTAAATTTAGTAACTAAACAACATAAAGAGAGTGAGAATCGAGCCATTAGGGTGCCATTTTTGGCACCCTTTTTTGTACAACTAACGAAGCAGGTTAGCATTCCTGTAGATCGTTAAATATCAGGTTTGAAAAAAATAGAGCCCCTCAGTAAGATACGAGTATAGAGTCCAATCTAACTCAGAGTCTTAAGGAGGAAGCCCTACTATGAATTTTAAAATGCAAGACAAACAAAATCAACTAATAGAAAGAATTTCCGATACACATCTTAT
>NZ_JAGGQW010000030.1 GCF_018613065.1 Bacillus sp. ISL-7
GAGCAATATCAACACCAACAATAAGATGTGTATCGGAAATTCTTTCTATTAGTTGATTTTGTTTGTCTTGCATTTTAAAATTCATATTAGGGCTTCCTCCTTAAGACTCTGAGTTAGATTGGTCTCTATACTCCTATCTTACTGAGGGGCTCTATTTTTTTCAAACCTGATATTTAACGATCTACAGGAATGCTAACCTGCCCTTTAGTTAAACAAGAAAGCTGCCACAATGGCAGCTGCGATCTTTAACTCAAGCACCAATTATTTGAAGAAGAAAAATAAGGTTTATTTAATTTTCTTCTTCACCATAAGATAGAAAATGGACTTCAAACCTAATATTTAAGTGAGCTAATGCTTGTAGAGTTTTGGAATGTAACTCAAAGCCCAATTGCCCTAGATTTGATCTTAGACCGAAAAATATGTAAGCATCATAAACTTTAGAGATAACTCAAATTAATAAAGCAAAGAACTTATGAATAGTGGGGTTTTTGTCTCCTGAATAGACACAGAGGGTGTCTATTTTAATATTAAATGGTTTTATATGTTTTGTGAGAATATTGTCTATAATATATTATATGGGTTTCTTTTAACGACGACAGTATATTGTTATTTTATTGCCTTTTTATCACCACATTTAAGTGTTTATTACCACTTTATTGCTACTTTTAATACGACATCAATTATTGATTACCTAAAAATCAAAAAATCCCCTGTCAAAAAACACCAGCGACTCAAACGTATTGATGTTTTTTTGACATTTTATTAAAGTAATTTTCCTAAATAATACGGCATTTGGCGTCGCCACCAAATCCAATCATGCGAAACATCTTCGCCCCACTCATCAAACCCTGCTGGAATTTGTTTTTCTTCAAAGGCTTCTTTTAATGTATAGTATGAAGGCAGCCCGTCCTGTTCCCAATCACCCAGCCCGGTACAAATAATGATATCTGCTGAACGATATCGATCAATAAACCAGCCGTCATTTTGATTCCATATGTAATCACTCGGTGAATTTTCGTATACAAGCGGATCATTTCCGTAATCCCCAAAAAAGAAACGCACATCGTAAACACCACTTAGTGCAACGGTGGTTTGGAAGACATCCGGATGTCTCAAGAAAAAGTTCAACGCATGATATGCCCCCATACTACACCCCGTTGTCATCATTGGATCAAACCAACCTGTTTTATGTTTAATAAATGGAATAGCTTCTGAAATCACATAACGGTCATATGCCTCATGAGCTAATGCACGGTCATGCGCCAGTTTTGAGTCGTGCATCCAACTTTCGCTATCTATACTAGCCAATGTAAAAAATTGAACTTTTCCGGATTCAATAAAGTCATGACACACATCAATCATTCCAAAATCATAGTATTCAGAATGCGTCCCTCCAGATGAAGGAAAAACTACGATTGGCATGCCACTGTGTCCATATCTGTTTAACAGCATTTCACGTCCTAATTCGCCACTCCAATGGTTTAACTGTTCTATATGCATAGAAAAATCTCCTTTCCTAAATTTTTTCGTTCATGTACAAAACGGATAACGTCATCCACTTCTTCATGCGAATCTGCATTAATCGCATAAAATTGATTTCCTTGGAGTTCCGCAAACGCATCTGGCATGCGCTGTTCAAACTTCACACGGTCGCCAAATCGTTCATAAATAGCATTCGTATCATGTTTATACTCATACGCATCACGCTGTGTTACACCGACACAAAACTTGTTTTTGGCATCGGACTTCTTAAATTCTCCTCCTGTCACAAGAGAAGCATACTGAGCAAATAAATCAATGGAGTACGCGAAATTGTACATATCAATCGTGTAGCCGCCAGCCAAGCGGTTATTGTATTCAAGTGCAACATAATCCCCATTTTCTAATTTAAAAAACTCAATATGGAAAAAGCGTTCTTTCATAGCAAAAGCTTTCACAATCGCCTTTCCATAAGTTTCGAGCTTTGGATCAATTTCTTTTTGAATCACATAAGCTAAATCCAACTGACCATTAACGAGTTCCAAAGTTGGCACATTATATGTAAAGCTTGTTTGGAAAACAATGTCCCCTTTCTGATCCACTAAACCATCAAATGTACAAAGCACGCCTCCTTCGACATATGGTTCTAAGAAGTACACTTGTGCTTCTCCCCATTCTTCTTCAAAATGACGTACAGCCTCTTCTGAACTTAATTTAAAGGTTGCAGCTGATCCAACTCCATTATCCGGTTTAGCGATAACTGGCAGTCCTAATTCATCAATGGCATTAGATAACTCCTTTTTAGTTTTAACGATTCTTCCTTCTACAACAGGCACATCTGCTTTTTTAAACAACTTCTTCATTTCAGATTTATACTTAACTTTTTTCAAGTCATTCGTTTT
The DNA here is from genome assembly GCF_018613065.1 of Bacillus sp. ISL-7. The sequence continues at coordinate 2,382 of NZ_JAGGQW010000030.1, forward strand.
ATTGCCGTACACGTTAAATTGCTCACGCAACTGCGCATCAAGTTCTAACCAGTATTCGTTATTGGATTCAATGCGGTCAATTGGACCATGTTTATAAAATAAAAATGCAACACCACGTTTCACTTCATCTACATCTTCTAAATTATTCACACGATAATATTCTGTTAAAGAGTTTTGTAATTCGGAACCTAATTGGTCATATGGCTCTTCGCCAATTCCTAAAACATTGACACCTGCGTCTTTTAAACGATGAGCAAATGACTGAAAATTACCTGGATAATATGGTGATATCAAAATATAATTCATAAAAAAAGCTCCTTTCTCAAAATCAAAAAATTCATTATTTTCGCGACTAAGGTACAATTATTTCAATTTATAATCAAACAAACCTCCAAAAATATTCAAAAAAGTGATAGATTCCTCCCATGATCAAATTCAGTCAAATATAATAATTCAGTTTATTCAAGACCACTTCTCACTTAAGAAACGTAAACATTCTGGCAAGTGTTTTGCCCAAGATTTTTCATTATGTTCTTCATCCGCAAAAATATTTAAACGAATGCTATCAATCGGAACAGAGCCTTTTATCAGTTGTTTATAATACTTAAGCGAGCAATCGATATATGCCTGCTTCATATTACCATACATCAATTGTCGATCGGCATCATCGCCTTCCTGAGTCCCAACTTGAATGTACACGCGTTGTTCAGGATCCAACTCTTTTCTAGCAATATAACTGTCAAAGGCTTTACTTGTAATCCAATTGGCTAAAGAAAAAATGCCTAAACCACCAATTTGATCTTTATATTCAATACCCATAAAAGCCGAAATATTTCCTCCAAGTGAACTGCCAATCATCGCTGTATGATATTTATCCGATTTAGTTCGGTAATGCTTATCGATAAACGGCTTCACGACTGTCATGACAAACTCAGCAAACTCCGCGCCTCTTCCGCCTAGTTCAATATCTTCAGGAAGTGGGCTTTCAGTAATTTTCCAAGGCGTATATTCATTAATTCGACCTTGTTCAGCGTTATCTATCCCAACAACAATCATCTTCGGAAAATCGGGGTTTTGTTTAATTGCCGTAATAACTTTCCATGAATACCCGCTATAAGCTTCACTACTGTAGAATACATTTTGTCCATCATGCATATAGACAACTGGATAATTTTTAGCCTCATCTTTATCATAACTTTTCGGCAATAAAACACGCACGCGACGTTTTTCATTTTTATAAGACATATGTAAATGATGTGTTTCTAGTTTTAAATAAAAATAGGATTCATTCATTTTACCTTCCTCACTCCTTTGATATTACTTACTAAAGGTACTTATCCAGAGTAACAAAGTAATCAATTGAGTGAAGTTCCTTATTCAATTCGTGAAGATAATGTGTTACAGCTTCTACTAATACAGTTGTGGAAATGTATTTGTCTGTTTCAAACTCTTGCCAAATTGAATAAATTCTCCAATTATCTTCACCCTCATATAGAAAGTTAATTATAGCCTCGTCATGGTCAATGGTATCAAAGTCCATATTCTCTCTAACACCACTACGAATCTTTTGTAACCATTTGCCCAGTTTCCCACCTAGTTCTGCTAGGTTGGTAAATGGTTCTTCGAAAAATAATTTTTCATCTATATAAATATTTAAATTACCTGTTATATAACCATTCATTTAAGATTCATAATATTCTGGTCCAGTTGGTACATCTGTGTCTAAAACAAACGAAAATCTTATATCCATAGAATCACTCCTCAGAGAAATATTCTACATTAAAATCACGATTCCTTCTTCCACTAACCTGCTTCGTTAGTTTAAGTACAAAATTTCACAACTATATTCAATTTAAATCAACAATTATGTAGAATGAGTGACAATTTACAACTATATCCAAACAAAAAAATACCTTTGATCTATAAAATCAAAGGTCAAAGTTGAACTTAGTGGTCTAGGCTAAGTCCATTTTAGGAGGTCTAAACTCAGAAGAATTTAAACTATTATTATATTAACATATAACGAATATTTATTCAACACATTAAATAATTATACATTCGCTATCTTTGGTTGCTTTTCGATTAACTTAATGCAACCTTCCCTCTATAAAGAAAGGAAAATCTCTCATTTTCTTAAAATTAGGTGGTACTTTGTTTTAATATTCATTTGAGGATTGGAATAATGGTGTATTAAAGGATAATTTTGGGAACAAAATGAAAAAGCGACTGATAATTTCTTCATTATAGGAAAGCTGCCCGTTTGTTCAATAAGAACAGCTTTAAATAAGTGAAAACGTTCACAAAAATATCTAGTAATCGCTTACAAAATCGTATATAATTATATTAAAATTACAACTTGGGAGGTGAAACAGCATGAAAGAATATATTTTTCTACTAGAAGAACCAGTGGATACTAAAGAAATTAAGATTTTAGCATCAGGAATGATGGATGCCTTCAAAAAGGCAAAGGAATTTCGAAAAAATATTGTCCAAGATACGAAATTAAAGGTCAATATGATCTTAAAAGGTGTTAGATATACGGATTAACCTTAAATAAAAATATATTGAAAGGAAAAATCCTAAACTATATGTTCTTATTTAAATTAATAGTAGATAAATAAAGGAGAACACATTTGCTGGTTAACGAAATGTGTTCTCCTTTAAATTTATATTTTTAGATACTAGGTTTCTTTACTGAGCACTGGTCATTGGATAGTTGTATCCCTAGCGTTGCTTTTCGTACCAATACAAAATAGGAAAGGAAAGCCAGAAAACTTGAGCAAAAGATGATGACGCCCATAGGAACGCCTGTATACGCCCCTGCTATTCCCACAAGTGGAGCACTTAATGACCCAAGTACAAATGGCAATAAACCTAATAATGCAGAGGCACTACCCGCAATATGTCCTTGGTTTTCAATCGCTAAAGTAAAAGACGTGGTTCCAATAATACTGATGGAAGATACAAAAAAGAAAATCGGAATCGCAACTGCCAAAAGTGGTGCGTTTAATAGTAGAGCGATGAGTAAACCGGCACCCGCTATATTAGCGAGGGCTAAACCTATTTTTAAGAAAGTCCGCTCCGAAATAGTGTCTGCCAAGCGGCCGACCAACTGACTTCCAATAATTAAAGCTAATCCATTGGTCCCAAATAATAAACTAAATTGCTGCGGGGTGACTTCATAAATATTCTGATAGACAAATGGAATCCCAGATACATAGGCAAAGATTCCTGCAACAGTAAATCCTTGAGTCAGTGCGTACCCCATGAACGTTCGATCTCTGAATAAAGAACCGAAGTTGTTCATGATTTGTGGTAAATTGCTTGGAACACGGTTTTCTGTTGGCAGCGTTTCTTCTAATTTTAAAGCAACCGTGAAGAGCAGCACCGCACCTACACAAGCCAATGCAATAAAAACACCATGCCAATTGGTAAAAGCCAGAATCCCCCCTCCAGCAATCGGTGCAACGATCGGCCCGAGGTTACCCACTAACACCATCATCGTAAAGAACTTGGTCAGTTCCCTCCCACTAAAGAGGTCTCGAACAATCGCTCTAGAGATCACAAGTCCGCCGGCAGCAGCAAAGCCCTGGACTAACCGAGCAATGATAAGGAAATAGATATTCGGCGCCAACGCGCATGTTATAGAAGCAAGTAGGTATAAGGTAATAAAGATGAGCAAGGGTTGTCGGCGGCCTTTCACATCACTTAAAGGGCCAATAACCAATTGCCCCAATCCCAAGCCTAATAAACAGGAGGTTAAACTGATCTGTACAAGTGAAGCCGTCGTATCAAAATCTTTTACAATCGTTGGAAAAGACGGTAAATACGTATCGATTGTAAAGGGTCCTAACAATCCAAGTGATCCAAGAAGTATTGCAAGCTGTATTCGTTTTTTTCCACTAGGTTTATTCAATGTCCATCGCCTTTCTATAAAAGAAGTATTTTTTGCTCGTTCCATTTATTTCGAAAACCAAAATAATAAATTTTATTATAACCTGAGCCTTGCTCAGGGGTAAACAATTAAATTATATGGAAACGATTTCATTTTTCGAGCATAGGTGAAAAAGAAACAGAGGGACGGTTTTTCTGCTCCGTCCCCCCTTTTTTGTATACAATAAAAAATCCTGTTACCAACACTATTGTGCATGATTGTAAACAATCGAAAATCTTTTTTCCCCCATCCATTTTTCTCCGTTGTCATCTATTTTAATGGTAGCCGTATAATCGCCTTCCATTTCAAATGTAGCTTGTCCAACATATACACCATTTCCTGTTTCCTGCATTTTCATAGAAATATCTCCATGACTCATCCCTTGCATATCCAAATCTGCGCTAACCTTCGCACCTTTTACTGGTTTACCTTCTCGATCTAAAATCTTTATTTGAATAGGAGTAGATTGATCTGGTGTAAATGATTTGGGTGTAACTAACTTGATCTCAAAATTATTTGAACTGCAGCCTGTTATCAGAATTAAAATGAGGCTAATAATTAAACTCGTATATTTGTTCATTACTCCCTTCCTTTCTTTAGTATTATCTTGTTGAAATTAAATGAAGTACTCACCATTTAAGATTATCATCCAAAACCATGACAGATACAAATATTTAATTCACTAACCTGCCTCGTTAGCGATTTTCTTGTTTCACAAAAAGAAAGTGCCTAAAATAATTTTTAGGGCACCCTCTTATAATCAGTTGTTTTTATTTTAAACCTACAGTTAGGAAGAAACTCTCTTTAAATTACTAGAAAATGTAGATACTTTTTCTTTTGTAATATCTTTTTTATAAATCAAATACATGGATAGTCCAGTAAAGATAAATCCACTTGCTAAGTTGCCAACTAATACAGGAATTTGGTTCCAAAACCACCAATCTGTTAAACTAACATCCGCACCAAACATCATACCAGCTGGGATGACAAACATATTAACAACAGCATGCTCAAACCCTTGACCAAAGAAGGTTGTAATCGGTAACCACATGGCGATAATTTTTCCAAGCGTACTTGTCGTCGTCATAGCCATAATTGCCCCCATTGTTACCATCCAGTTACAAAGCATCGCCTTTACAAAGACAACCAGTATTCCATTAGTTCCCATCGCTTCATATGCTAATGTTTTAGCTTCAGCTACTTTGATAATCTTTTGCACTAACGGATGTTCAAACGTTTGACCATCATTTGTGAACGCAACATAACACAATGCCGCATAGACAATTCCTCCAATTAGATGCCCAACAATTACCCAAAACCAGTTATAAAGCATTTCTCGGACGGTAGCTTTTTTCACTAAGACTGCTACAGGTATAAGGGCAAAATTCCCAGTGACCAGCTCAAAACCTAACAGAATGATCATAACAAAGCCGACAGGAAATATAATAGCTCCCAACATCCCAATGTTCGTTTGAAGTTCGAATAAAAAGGCTAAAGTTGTAGCAAAACCTAACAATGCTGCTCCTAAAAATCCACGCATTAGTAATTGTGAAATAGATAACTTTGCTTTCTTTGCACCCGCATCAATCATACTTTCTAAAACTTTACTTGGAATAACATAATCCATTACTACCACTTCCTTCCGTAGGATTCAGCTTTCATAGCTTTTTGAATAGACAACAAGTTATTCCTCTAATATTAAATAGACCATTTTATTTTCCACTAATGTTTGATAGGTTTTGACACATCCATGGTCTGGTGCTTGCACCTGACCGTCCTCCAAACAAATTTTCCAATCATGCATGGGACAAAAAACATGCTCCCCACTAACAATCCCTTCACTTAAGACCCCAGCTTTATGAGGGCATTTATTTTCAACAGCCTTTATCTTTCCGCTCGACAGCTTAAATACCGCAACTTCTGTACCCTCTTCCAGCCGAACCGTTTTTCCCACGCGCTCCGGTAATTCTGAGATTAGACCAACACATACCTTTATTTTTGTCTTCTGCATATCCATTTCCTCCTCAACGAAATATTTTGGCATTTAAAAAAATTAAGACATTCCCACGGTTTCAAACAGTTCCTTCGTTGTCTTTTGATTCTCAATAATCTCTTTCCAAGGATCTCTATATACAGACAATGTTTCATCCATACGTGAGTTTAACTCCTTGCGCTTGTTTTCATCATCAAGTACTTCTTTGACATGTTTTAAGTCAACTCGTTCAATCCAAGCGGATGTACGTTCTAAATAATTTGCCGTTTCACGATAATATTGAAGATAAGCACCTGTAATTTCCATTGCTTCATCATCTGTTTTTACTTTGTAAAGTAAATCTCCTCCACGTACGTGAGTACCGCCGTTTCCGCCAACATAGATTTCCCAGCCGCCATCAATACCGATAAAACCAATATCTTTAAAACCAGATTCAGCACAGCTTCTAGGGCATGCTGAGACTGCCATTTTTACTTTATGAGGAGTTTGCAATCCTTCAAATTTCTTTTCAAGGCGAATGCCTAATCCCATGGAATCCTGTGTTCCAAAGCGGCAGAATTGCTCACCAACACATGTTTTAACGGTACGAAGTGATTTACCATAGGCATATCCTGAATTCATATCTAAATCTTCCCATACCTTCGGCAAATCATCTTTTTTCACACCAAAAAGGTCGATACGCTGTCCGCCTGTTACTTTTACTAATGGAATCTCATATTTATCAACGACATCAGCAATCCGGCGCAGATCGTTTGCATTTGTCACTCCGCCATACATTCTAGGTACAACGGAATACGTTCCATCCTTTTGAATATTGGCATGCATACGCTCATTGACAAAACGTGATTCTCTTTCATCTTGATATTCTGTTGGATGGACCATCCCTAAATAGTAGTTAAGGGCTGGGCGGCATTTTGAACAGCCTTCTTCCGTTTCCCATTCAAGAACATTCATCACCTCTTTAACATGTGTTAAGCCTTTTACTTTAATGGCTTCAACTACTTCGTCTCTTGATAAGGTTGTACAGCCACAAATCGCTTCTTTTTGTGCAGAGGCATTAAATTCGGATCCCAGAGTAAGCTGAAGGACATCCGCAACCAATGGTTTACATCCTCCACAAGAGCGTGATGCACTTGTACAAGCCTTTATCCCATCTACGGTCGTACAGCCTTGTTCTAAAATGGCCTGAACAATGGTCCCTTTTGAGACGCCATTACATCCACAAATGATTTCATCTGCGGACATACTAGCGACTAAACTTTCCCCAGCCTGTTGACCCATAGGCTGCAGAATCGATATTTTAGCTGTATCCGAAATGTCTGCCTGTTTATTAATCATTGAAAACAGCCGGTTCCCTTCGCTGCTGTCACCGAATAATACAGCTCCAACAATTTGATTGCCGCGAAGGACAATTTTCTTATAGATCCCATCCTGTTCATCAAAGACCTTTAATGCTTTTTTATCTTCGCCTTCTATAAAATCGCCTGCTGAAAATACTTCGACACCTGACACCTTCAATTGAGTGGACAAAATCGAACCTTTATAAGGCTCTGTATCTACACCGCAAATATGTTTAGCCAACACTTTTCCTTGTTCATACAATGGGGCGACAAGTCCGTATGGAATACCGTTATGTTCAGCACACTCCCCCACTGCATAAATATGAGGAATGTCCGTTTGTAAATAATCATTGACTACAATTCCTCTATTAACGGTAACACCAGTTTCTTTTGCAAGAGCAATGTTTGGCTTAATTCCTACTGACATGACGACTAGATCTGCCTCAATTTGTGTACCATCTTTAAAGGTAACACCCTCTACGCGTTCTCCACCAATGATCGCTTCCGTATTCTTATCTAATAAAAATTTCATCCCTTGATTTTCTAATTCCTCTTTTAATAGATTAGCAGCGGTTGGATCCAGCTGACGCTCCATTAAGTAGGATGGGAGATGAATAACAGACACATCCATCCCTAAATTCAATAATCCTCTCGCTGCTTCTAATCCTAGTAATCCTCCGCCAATGACGGCAGCCTTTTTGTATTTTTTTGAAGCTTCAACCATTTCGTCCGTATCTTTAATATCCCGGAAGGTTGTCACTCCTTTTTTATCTGCTCCTGGTATAGGAAGGATAAATGGCAAGGACCCTGTAGCTAATATTAATTCATCATATGGCTCAGTTCTGCCTGAATCAGTGGTTACTATTTTTTGAAGGGGATCCACCTTTATAACTGTTTCTCCCGTATGTAAAGTAATCGAATTTTCTTTATACCATTCCCAATCATTTAAGGTAATGTCCCTTACCTCCGTGTCTCCTTGCAGTACTTTTGATAACAGAATTCGATTGTAGTTCGGATAAGGTTCTTTTCCGATAATAGTAATTTCAAAATGCTCTTTTGAGATTTTCAAGATCTCCTCAATTGTTTTTACACCTGCCATTCCATTACCAACGAGCACCAACTTCGTTTTCTTCATGTAAAATCCCCCTCAAAGTTTTGGTTAAAATGAAAAATCAGTGAACTTCATTGGAAAGTTACTGAAATATTCAATTTTAGAATTGCGCAAAAATATTAAAAAATTCTATTTTTTAATCTGTGTCAGATTTTATCACATGAAAATGTTAAATAAAATACTTAATTTCCAAATTTTTTTACTGCTCTCACATTACAAACATGTTGCAAACGCTTTATCAATTGATTTATAAAGGTTTAAAAAAATAAAAAAAATTTTAAAAATGATTGATTCTAAAACATGGTAAATACCATGTTAGAACTCCTTACATAAAACGCGAAAAAACGAATGTGCAGTGTTATGATCAAAATAGAAAAACAAACGGGCGTTGCAAAATAAGGAGGATGCATTATGAAAAAGCATAAAAATATGAATCTATTTTCTTTCTTAATACTGATTGGGAGAGTCATGTTTTCTAAAAAAAACAATATCGGTTGGTCTTAGTTTAACCTTTAAGTAAAAAGAACAATGATTAAACTGAAAACATACATAGATGTTTACTTTAGAACGAAAAGGATTGAGCCCTGTACAATACAGAGTTCAATCCTCAGTAGTTGCTTAAAATAAATGAGATTGTTTATTACCCTTCCCTGGATACTGTTATCAGACATTTTATATCTAATTTGATGGATGGTTCTAAGGTAAATTAGTTTCACCCATTAAATATCTGTCACATTCCCTTGCAGCCTCTCTACCTTCATTTATGGCCCAGACAATTAGACTTTGACCTCGACGCATATCACCCGCTGCATAAACTCCTTCGATATTTGTTTTATAGTTTCCATACTCAGCCATTACATTTGTTCGTTCATCTGTTTCGACATTCATTTTTTGAAGGAAGCTTGGCTCTGGACCACTAAATCCGATCGCTAGTAAGACTAACTGAGCAGGCCAGATTTTTTCTGTACCTGGAATCTCTTTTCGAATTCGCTGACCATTTTCATCGGTTGTCGTTTCAACGTTAATGGTGTGAACCTCTTTGACATGACCGTTTTCATCGCCTACAAACTTTTTCGTCATCACGGCATAGGCGCGGGGATCCTCTCCAAAGACAGCCGCTGCTTCTTTTTGACCATATTCAACCCGATGAATGACCGGCCATTGCGGCCATGGATTATCATCAGCCCGAACTTCACCCTTTTTCTGATAAATATCAAACTGTGTTAAGCTTTTGCATTTATGTCTGACAGCAGTAGCCAAACAATCTACACCTGTATCCCCGCCGCCAATGACAACTACATCTTTATCTTTTGCGGATATATAATCACCGTTCTCAAGATTAGAATCTAATAGACTTTTTGTATTCGCATGAAGAAAATCCATTGCGTAATGGATGCCTTTTAACTCTCTCCCTTCTACGTTTATATCTCGGTGCTTTGTTGCACCACCACAAAGAACGATCGCATCAAATTCTGATTGTAACACAGAAATTGGGTAATCCTTGCCCACCTCTGTATTTGTCATAAACGTAATCCCCTCTGCCTTAAGCAGATTGACTCTCCGCTCAACCACAGAATAAGGAAGCTTCATTTCAGGTATCCCATACGTTAAAAGACCCCCAACACGATCATGACGTTCAAAAACAGTCACTTGGTGTCCTGCTTTATTAAGCTGGGCAGCACAAGCCAAACCTGCTGGACCAGAGCCAACAACGGCCACCTTTTTATCCGTTCTGGTTTCTGGTGGCTCCGGTTTCACCCACCCTTCCTTAAAGCCTTTACTAATAATTTCTAACTCGATTGACCGGATGGCAACCGGTGGTTCATTAATTCCAAGTACGCAAGCTCCTTCGCACGGAGCCGGACAAGCCAATCCTGTAAATTCAGGAAAGTTATTCATTTTATGTTCTCGTTTTAGGGCTTCTTCCCATTGGCCTTGAAGAACTAAATCATTCCACTCCGGGATCAAGTGATGGACGGGACAACCAGAAGTCATCCCGTTTATGATCGTTCCTGTATGACAAGTGGGAATCCCACAATCCATGCAACGAGCACCTTGTTGTTTTAATTCATTTTCTTGAAGAGGTAACGTATAAATGTCCCAATCATCCGTTCGTGTTACAGGGTCACGTTCGGGCCTTGGTTGTCGTTCGTAATCCATAAAACCAGTTGGTTTTCCCATCGTTCACCCTCCATCTTTCATCGAATTCACCGCTTGTTTGCTTTCCTCAAATGCCAGGAGTGCTGCTTGAGGTTCACTCAACCCGCCTTTTCGCAAGGTTTTAATTCGCTCTTGCATCTCTAAATAATCTTTCGGAATCACTCGTACAAATTTCTTACTCATATCTGCCCAGCTATCTAACACTCTCTTCCCATATGGACTATGCGTGTAACGAACATGGTTTTCGATTAATTGAAGGACTGTTTGGAGTTCTGTCTCATCTTGGACCGAATCAAGATACACTTGTTCTTGATTACATTTCACACGGAAATCCTTTGTTACATCCAATACATAGGCAACTCCACCTGACATACCCGCTGCGAAGTTTTTCCCGGTTGTTCCTAATACAATGACTTTTCCACCTGTCATGTATTCACAACCATGGTCACCAACACCTTCTACAACCACATTTGCACCACTGTTCCTCACACAAAAGCGCTCTCCAGCAATTCCGCTGATATAGGCTTCGCCTGCAGTTGCCCCGTAAAATGATACGTTTCCGACGATGATATTGTTTTCCCAGACAAAAGTAGCCTTTCGTGAAGGCCGAACAATAATTTTTCCTCCTGATAATCCCTTTCCGATAAAATCATTGGCATCTCCCACTAGTCTCATCGTTAATCCAGGTGGAATAAAGGCACCAAAGCTTTGACCGGCAGAGCCTGTAAAAGTAAGGCGAATGGTGTCATCAGGTAACCCCTTGGCACCATACCGTTTCGTAATTTCACTGCCTAACATGGTTCCTGCCACTCGGTTAATGTTCCGTATCGATAAAGTCGCCTCTATTGGTTCTTGGTTTTCAAGCGCTTCTTTACATAACGGGATTAATTCTTGTTTGTCTAATGTTTTATCGAGTCCGTGAACCTGTTCAACCGTTGCATAACGACTAACATGTTTAGGCACTTCAGGCTGATAAAGAAGGGCTGATAAGTCAATCCCTTTGGTTTTCCAATGGGTAATGGCTTTATTCGTCTCTAAAACATCTGTCCTTCCGATCATTTCATTTATGGTCCGGAACCCAAGTTCTGCCATGAGTTCTCTCACTTCCATCGCAATGAATCTCATAAAGTTTGCAACATGCTCAGGTTCACCCGTAAACTTTTTTCGCAGTTCCGGGTTTTGAGTGGCTACCCCTACTGGACATGTATCAAGATGACATACTCGCATTAAAATACATCCTAGTACGACTAACGGTGCGGTTGAAAATCCGTATTCCTCCGCACCAAGTAAGGAAGCAATGACAACATCCCGGCCTGTCATCATTTTTCCATCTGTTTCCACAACGATTCGGTCACGCAAACGATTTAAGAGCAAGGTTTGATGTGTCTCTGCCAGCCCTATTTCCCAGGGTAACCCAGCATGTTTCAAACTTGTCCTTGGTGCTGCCCCGGTTCCGCCGTCATATCCGCTAATAAGAACAAGATCTGCTCTCCCTTTAGCGACTCCAGCAGCAATGGTTCCTACACCTACTTCTGATACAAGCTTGACACTCACTCTCGCGGAAGGATTTGCATTTTTTAAGTTATGAATTAATTCTGCTAAATCTTCAATGGAATAAATATCATGGTGCGGCGGCGGTGAAATCAAATCTACACCTGGTGTAGAACCTCTAACCTCTGCAATCCATGGATATACTTTTTTTCCCGGAAGATGCCCCCCTTCTCCTGGTTTAGCACCTTGGGCCACCTTAATTTGGATCTCATCGGCGTTTACAAGATAATGACTATTCACACCGAATCGACCAGAAGCAACTTGTTTAATCGCACTACGACGTAAATCGCCATTTGGATCAGGTGTAAATCTGTTAGGGTCTTCTCCCCCTTCTCCAGAGTTACTTTTGGCACCAATTTTGTTCATTGCAATGGCAAGCGCTTCGTGGGCTTCACTACTGATCGAGCCGTAAGACATCGCTCCCGTTTTAAACCGTTTACAAATTTCTTCAATGGACTCCACTTCGTCCAGCGGTATTGCTTCACGTTTTTTAAACGATAGCATGCCTCGAATCGATTGAAGATTATGCTTCGGATCTGTCAGTAAGGATGAATACTCTTTAAACAGCTTGTAATTATTTGTTCGGCAAGCTTGTTGCAAAAGGTGAATCGTCCGAGGATTGTATTGATGATCTTCCCCGTCGTGGCGCCACTGAAAATCATCACCTGTTTCCAATGTCCTCTTCTCACCTCTTGACTCATCAAAGGCTCTTTTATGCCTCATCATCACTTCTTCGGCAATAATATCTAACCCGATTCCGCCTATTCGCGTGGCAGTTCGAGTAAAGTATTTATCAATAACGTCCTTGTCAATTCCGATTGCCTCAAAGATTTGTGCACCACGATAACTCTGAATGGTTGAAATCCCCATTTTCGATAGCACTTTAACGATTCCGTCTGTCGATGCCTTTATGTAAACATCAATCGCATCCTCAACCTGCATTTCACGTATATCATCGATTTCAATCAAACCTCGCAGGGATTCAAATGCTAAATACGGATGAATCGCTTCTGCCCCAAAACCAAGTAATGCTGCGAAATGATGGACCTCTCTAGGTTCTGCTGATTCAAGGATGATACTTACCTTGGCACGTGTCCCTTTTCGGATCAGGTGATGATGTAAGCCAGAAACGGCGAGTAAGGCCGGTAAAGCTGCATATTCGACATTGACTCCGCGATCAGATAAAACGAGTAAGGAAGCCCCATTGTCAATCGCGTTGTCAGCCTTTGAAAATAAATCGTCTAAAATCTGTTCAAAATGAGGAGGAGCATCAACAGAAAAATTGATCGATAGAGTTTCGCTCTTAAAACTAGATTTATACAGCTTGCACAGCTGACTATTTGTCAAAATAGGGGTGTGAATTTGAATTTGTTTACAGCTCTCAGGCTCAGGTTTGATAAGGTTTCTTTCCGGTCCAATTGTTGTGACAACGGAAGTAATGATTTCCTCCCGAATTGCATCAATTGGCGGATTTGTTACTTGCGCAAACAGCTGTTTGAAATAGTTATAAAGCAGCTGTGGTTTTTTAGATAAGACCGCAAGCGGCGAATCATACCCCATAGAACCAACCGGATCTTTCCCGTCCGTTACCATAGGCTTCAATACTTTATTTAGCTCTTCGTTTGTATACCCAAAGGCAAGTTGTTGTTTTATTCGGTCATCCATAGTAAAAACGTTTTTATGATTGCTCGTTTCAGGCAGGTCATCTATACGAACTAGATGCTTAGCCAACCAATCTTTATATGGTTGTTCAGACGCGATTTCCGCTTTAATTTCTTCATCCGGAATAATTTTGCCCTTTTCTAAATCAACAAGAAGCATTTTTCCAGGGTGAAGTCTGCCTTTATACTCAATATCGTCAACAAAAATATCTAAGGCACCTACTTCGGAACCCAAAACAATCATCCCGTCTTTTGTTACATAATACCGGGCAGGCCGCAGCCCATTTCGGTCAAGACATGCTCCTATTTGTTTCCCATCTGTAAATACGATGGCCGCAGGCCCATCCCATGGTTCCATTAAACAGCTATGAAATTCATAGAATGCTTTCTTTTCATCATCCATTGTGACGTCATTTGCCCATGGCTCGGGAATCATCATCATGGCCGTATGAGCTAGTGAACGTCCAGAAAGATGAAGAAATTCAAAACAATTATCAAACATCGAAGAATCGCTGCCATCTGTATCAATGACCGGAAATAGCTTTTGATAATCGTTATCTCGAAACAATTCAGATTCACAGAGGGCTTCTCTAGCCTGCATCCATTTAACGTTTCCTTTAATGGTATTAAATTCTCCATTATGGATGGTAAATCGATTGGGATGGGACCTTTCCCAACTTGGAAATGTATTGGTACTAAATCGCGAATGAACAAGGGCTAATGCCGACTTAAAGTCTCGGTGATTCAAATCAATATAAAAGGAATCGAGTTGTTCTGGAATTAACATGCCTTTATACACAATGGTTCTTGATGATAAACTACAAACGTATAGACCTTCTTGATGTTCAAGATCAGAAGGGGAAACTTCGTTTTCTAATCGTTTTCGGATCACATATAATTTTCTTTCGAAATCACTTTTATCTTTAAGGTCGCCTGAAGGAGCTATAAACATTTGACGAATAAACGGTTTTGATTTTTTGGCAAGGTCACCGACATAAGAATCATTCACTGGTACGGTCCTCCAGCCTAGAAAAGTCTGTCCTTCCTCTTCAATGACGTTTTTAACTAATTTTTGGACCCTTTTTCTAATCTCTGGGTCTTGCGGTAAAAAGACCATACCAATCCCATACCTCCCTTCTTCAGGGAGTTCAATATTTTCTTTTTCACATTGTTTTTCAAAAAAAGAATGTGGAATTTGAGTCAGAATACCAGCGCCGTCACCCGTGCTAATGTCTGCAGATTGTCCGCCCCTGTGTTCTAAATTACATAAAATCGTTATCGCATGTTCCACGATGTCGTGTGACTTTTTTCCATTTATATTAGCGACCATTCCGATTCCACAAGCTTCATGTTCATATTCAGGCAGATATAAACCTTGTGCACTCGGATAACCAAGCTTTTTCATGACAACATCCCTTCTTACTGAAATTATGATGGGAACGTTAATACCTTTCACATAAAAATAGTGTATACTTTTCATTTCCATTTAATTCTATCTCCAATAAAAGTCGTGCCTGTCAAAACCCAAGTTATTCGTCATTCGTATTCAAAGTGCTCTTTAGGATCCATAAAAAAACCCTCGCAGATAGAATATACGAAGGTTTAGTCAGCTCAATTATACATAATTAATTTAACACAGGAGATATTATTGCTAGCGAAGAAATAGTTGGAGGAAACAAATTCATGGAAACAAAACATCATATTGATTTAACATCTGCAGAAATGGCAAATCTTTGGATGGCGTACCAAAATGATACGATGGTCATTTGTGTTCTTAAATATGCCCTAGCTACCGTTCAAGATACAGAAATTCGTGCTGTTTTAGAATTTGCGTTACAGTTATCTCAATCACATGTTCAACAATTAACTGCAATGTTTAACGAAGAACAACTTCCGATTCCGGATGGATTTAACGAAAATGAGGATCTTAATTTACAAGCCCCTCCTTTATTTACGGATACGTACTATCTGACATACATTCACAACATGGGCAAAATTGGAATTGAATCATATGGGATGGCTCTAGCTAATTCTTCTCGATTAGACCAAAGTCAATATTTCACCAATTGTCTATCTGAATACACGCAACTATTTAACAAAGCATTACAAGTATTATTATCAAAGGGAAACCATACGAGATCTCCGCATATTCCAAAACCAAAACAGGTTCAATACGTTCAAAAACAAAGTTATTTAACAGGTTGGTTTGGCAGGCGTAGACCTCTTAATGCAATTGAAATAGGGAATATCTATTTTAGTATGATACGAAATATGTTAGGAGAAGCACTGGTCACGGGATTTAGTCAAGTGGCGAAGTCTCAAGAGGTTCGTAATTTTATGGTAAGAGGGAGAGACATTTCAGCTAAACATATTGAAATATTCAGCTCTGTATTAAGTGAGGATCACCTGTCTCCAGCTAGTAAATGGGATGCTGAGGCAACAGATTCAACGGTTGCCCCATTTTCCGATAAACTGATGATGTTCCATGTAACAGCGTTAATTTCGATAGGAATCAGCCATTATGGGGCTAGTCTTGGGACAAGTCCAAGACGCGATTTAGGAGCACTTTATTCTCGATTAATGGCGGAAATTGTACAATATGCAGAAGATGGTGCCAATATAATGATTGATAATGGCTGGCTAGAGCAACCTCCACAAGCCCCAGATCGGGATCAGTTAGCTAATAAGTAGTGAATGCAATGTCTAGGGAAGGACGAATTGAGAAAATCCTTTGAAGTATTGCATTACCTAGTAAAGAAAAGATCAGCATAAAATGTTTTCGTTAATGCATATTCACTTATTTAGTTGGATTAAGATTTAACTTTCTCTTTTGCCAATACAAATGAATTGCTTAATGTCCCAATCTCTTTAATTTTACATTCAATTGTATCTCCAGCACCGACAAACTCTGCTCCAACCGGACTACCAGTCAGGATGACATCCCCCGGCTGAAGTGTCATCACTTTTGTCAGATAGGATACCATTCTTCGGATCGGAATAATCATTAGCTCGGTTGCACTATTTTGCTTCTCCACACCATTCAGTCTTGCTTCCACCTTAACAGCAAATGGATCTATTTCTGTCTCAATAACGGGCCCTAGTGGTGTGAAGGTATCAAAGGACTTACCAATGGTCCAATGCCCGTCCTGATGAAAAAACTGAGGAGCTGTTACATCGTTTCCAACCGTGTATCCGAACACGTAATCCAACACTTCTGATTCAGGAACATTTTTAGCTTCCTTACCAATGACAATAGCTAACTCTGATTCGAACTTCACCTTTTCGATCCCTTCCGGAATGATGATATCTTCCTCAGGCCCAATAACGGAGGATATTGGTTTAAAGAAGAATACAGGAATTTCTAGAAGCTCTGAAGGTCGGTCTTCAAGTTTAGAAACATAGTTTGCTCCAATTCCAATAATTTGGTTTGGCTTTATAGGAGCCTGAAGTGTTACATCATTTATAGAAAATATTTGTCCTGTATACTCCCAATTATCTTCAAAAATATCTCCATTAATTTCTTGTATCGTGTTTTCAGACATCACACCTGTGTAAACGGACGAACCTTTAGTAAATCTAGTAAATTTCATTGCGATACTCCCTCTCAAACAGTGTATTCTAATTCAACCTTCTTTCGAGCCACTTAAGGTAGCTCCACCGGTTCTGTCAAGGAACCAGGTGTTAATGTTTTAAAAAAATAGCATGATTAACCCATTGATTTCAATAATTTGATAAAAATGGCGTGCCCAAACTGATATTAGTTGAGGAACGCCATTTTTTTACAAAAGGTTATTTCTAACAAGTAAAAATCTTTTATGTCACGATGAGGCAAAACTTTTTCCGTTCAGATAATAAGCGGACTCCTGAAATGTGCTGAAAGCGACTTCTACTTCTGGAAATTCGAGTGCTTGAATATGTTTGGTTACAATTTTGGCAAATTGGTCTTGAATTTCCTGTCCGCGATCAAACCATTTAACTTCAATTAATGGATGGCAAGGAACTTCATTGCCATCATATACATAGGTAGAATGGACAATTTCTAAGGTGAAATTGTCCGTTCCACATGCACATAAATCTGCCAAATCATGTACTAACGAAGTACTAATCGTTTTAACCTGATCCACTGAAACTCCTCTAATAATTAAATGTGGCATACAAATCCCTCCTTTAACCGTATGATAAATTTTAAATAGATAAAAAACAAAGTTCATAATGACACTAATTTATCTAAGGGCCAAATCAAACCTGCTGATGGAATAGCAATCAATTGGTATAGATGTTTCCCCATCCAGAATTAATTCAGTCATAAGTGTTCCTATTAGCGGCGATAGGGTTACGCCGCTATGCGTAGCTGCCAAATAAAGGTTTGCTATACCTGGGATATTCCCCAGTATTGGAAAACCATCTTCCGGCATGGCTCGAATTCCTGAAAAAGCGCGAACAACCTTTGCTTTTCTTAATTGCGGAACATAGTGAACAGCCATATTAGCCGTTTCTTGAATGACATCCAATGTGGTTGCTCTGTTAAAACCTTCTTCTTCCATTGAATATCCGATTAATACCTCGCCATTATAGGCCTGTCTCAACCCGCTGATGGTATAATGTAAAAATGGTTTTAGGGGTTCGGTAACAAGAATCTGCCCTCTTAACTGGTTGACCGGAATGCTGATGTCAATTAATTTTCCTAATTCTCTTGACCAGGTACCGCCAGCAAGAACAAGATTCTTACAAGCGTACGTTCCCTTTTGTGAGACAACAATGAATTTTCCAGTAAGCTTTTGAATCTCCGTTACTTTATTATAAGTAGAGTATTGAACCCCATTTTTCTTGGCCGTCCTCATATACATATCGACTAACCGAAAAGGATTGACGTTGCCATCAATGGAACTATACGTAGCGCCTGCAACCTCTGGATTGAGCGATGGTTCTTTTTCTAAGGCCTCTTCACGGGATAGAACCTTAATTTTGATGCCAATTTTTTTGTAGACCTCCGCAAGCTGTAACGCTTTTTCGCGATCCGTTTCATTAAAAAATGGAGAAAGTCCGCCAGTCCGTTTATATTCTACATCGCCAATTTTTTTTGATAAATATGGATAAAGTTCGGCACTGTACATATTAAACTCGGCATACCAAGACGGTGTTTTATTATGAACCCATACCCACGCTTGTGTGGAACCTGAAGTTCCCGACAGTGGGAATTTTTGATCCAGTACCAGAATTCCATCCTTTTTTCGTTCCGAAAGGTGATAAGCGATGCTGCTTCCGACGACCCCTCCCCCGATAATGATCGTTTCATAACTTGTTTCCATTTATCTCACCTTCCCATCCTCTAGCTCCACCTCATCTAAAACAGATTTCACCGAGGTAAATGAGGTACTATTCGTTGCTAGTGTTTCGAGCTTAATTGGACTTATCGGCATCCTCATACGCGGTAAAGGAATCTCTTGAAAAGGTATTTCTGTTTTCTCATGAATTATAGTGGCCACCAGACTACTGCATATTTTTGACTGGCATGGTCCCATGCCGCAGCGTGTCATTCTTTTAATATCATCAAATCTCTTGGCGCCATTCGAAATGACTTCCTCGATTTCTTCGTAACTGATTTCTTCACATCGACAAATAATCGTGGTTTTATCCAATTTATTCACCTTCTCGTCTCTTAATCTTTTCGAACTAAGAGATAAATTGGTCCTTAAGGACGGGATGTTCAAAGTTTTCAACATGCTGATTTCTTGCTTTCCATGCATCTGGATAAAGCTTCGTCTCAAGAATTTCGAGTTCTCTCCATAGAGACATGGTCTCGATATTGGCCTTTTGCTTACTGATAGCTCCCAGGGATTCAGAAACATTAACCCCGGCTATAATACCTGTTGTTAGTAAAACTCCCTGAGAACTGACCCCGGCAGCGTTCCCCGCTAAAAAAACATCTTCCCGGTCTGTTTGTAAAGATTTGTTGTATTGCGGGATCCAGCCTCCTAATTCTTTTTGATAACTGAATGAACAGCCAAGCTGGTAAAAAACATCTAGAATCGGCGACCGGCCGCCATCTATACATACGACATCCACACTTACGGTAAGGATCTGTTCTCCGTTCTCGATATCAATTTCCTCCACCTTACCAATTCCCCTGGCTTCCTTGATGAAGGAATTAACATAAACTGGAATACCTCTTTTTCGAACCTCTTCCACTTTTTCTTCATCCTGTGCCGTAACAGTTGGATTTTTTTCGACAATCCCCTTAATCTGTACACCGATCTCAGTAAGCTGGAGGGCAACATCCATCGCAAAGTCACTGGATCCTACGATAACGGCATGTTTACCAGGCATGACAAAATCCCGATTCATTAAGGTTTGGACTGCACCTATGGTCATGACTCCCGGTAGCGTCCATTTCGGAAAGGCAAGGGCCTTTTCAGCCGCACCCGTAGCCACGATTATTTTTTTCGCTTTAAGAGGAAATACATTGACCTCATCCGAAAGACCAACACTTCCATCCTTGTAAAAGCCAATCACACGATGACCTAGCAAACAACGAATGTAGGAATCTTCTACTTGTTTCGTTAAAAGTCCAGCCAGCTCAAACCCGCGCATAGGCTGATAGGACGAAGGCAGCGAATTAAGGACTTGGGTCTGTTGAATCAATTGTCCGCCCATAGAAAAAGATTCTTCTACTATGGTTACATCTAAACCTCTTGATGCTGTTTCCAATGCAGCAGTTAGACCTGAGGGACCAGCACCAATGATAAGAACATCAGTCTCCACGGCATTCACTCCTTACTTCTGGATCTCCATCATTCGGATAAATCTTCATGCCTTCTTCTACCTTCGTCATGCATGTACGTACATGATCCTCCCCATTTACCGTCATATAGCAGCTGCAGCATCTGCCCCGCGAGCAAAACATACCTCTTGGCTGAATCAAATTCCTGCTCTGCCCTAATTTTTTTATATCATTGGCCAACAAGGCTGCAGCCAAGGATTGGTGTTCATAGGCCGCAAGCGGTTTATCGTTAAAAAAGATTGTTACTTGTTTTTGAAGCTGTTCCCCTAATACGGGATGATGTTTGATGTGCATAAAAACACCTTCTTATGAATTTTTCGACTCAAATACTTTTCCTACGCCTAATACTCTTTCGATGACGATCATTAATACGACTGTTAAAAGAATCATGATACTAGAAACAGAGGTGATGATTGGATCATACTGGTATTGCATATAGGTATAAATCCGCACTGGCAGCGTCACCACATCGGTACTGACAATAAATAGAGCAACGGTTAAGTCGTCGAAAGAGGTAATGAAGGCAAAAATTGCTCCTGCAATGACACCCGATTTAATAATCGGAAGAGTAATTTGAAAAAATACCCTGAGGCTTCCCGCCCCTAAATTCATAGCCGCTTGCTCGATTGTGCTGTCGAACCCTACTAAACTAGCAACAACCAGCCGCATGACAAACGGAATAGTTAAGATAATATGACCAATAATTAAAGCAGCCGGGCTCGCAGCCAAACCAATCCAAGAAAAAAACTGTAAAAGTGCTACCCCAAATACAACGGAAGGGATCAAAAGAGGTGAACCTACTAATTGCATGATGGCTGTTTTCCCTCTAAATTGATATCTGACAACTGCTATAGAAGCCATCGTTCCAATAATCGTTGAAAGGATGGCCGTACCAAAGGCAACGCTGATACTGAGCATGAAGGACTGCATAAATTCAGGATGATTGATTAATTCGACATACCACCTGAATGTGATTCCTTTGGGAGGAAACACGATAAACTCGGTAGTTGTCAAGGAAGACAATAAAACAACGACAATCGGGGCAGCCAAAAAGATGTAGACGAGCAGACAAAAGAAATTTAAACCAAATTTTGGTAATTCCTTCCTCATTGAATGGCCACCCCTTTTTTGGAGCTAGTAAGCAATTTGCTATAAATAATAATAGTAATAGTGGCAATAAAGATTAATAGGAACCCAATGGCCGACCCATAAGGCCAATTCAGCATCACCGCAACCTGTTCATATGTAAGGTACGACATCACTTTTACCTGAGGTCCCCCTAAAATCGCAGGAGTGACAAAGGAACTTACTCCTAAACTGAACACCATAACGGAACCAGCAAATATTCCAGGCAGCGTTAAGGGCAAAATGATTGAAAAGAAGGTTCGAATCGAGCTGGCACCTAGATTTTGTGAAGCTCGAATCACAGAAGGGTCAATTCTTTCAAGCGAACCCATAATACTTAACACCATATAAGGGAATAACACGTGCACCATTCCAATGACCACGCTAAACTCCGTATAGAGCAAGGTTAATGGTTTATCAATCAACCCAAGATTCATTAACGTATGATTGACGACTCCATTATTCGATAACAAAATAACCCAGCCATAACAACGGATTACCATGCTGATTAACAGGGGTGACAGAACTAAAAGGGTTAAATAATTCTTAATCCTTCCCTTTGCTTTTGTAATTTGATAGGCTACTGGGAACGAAATAACAATCGCAGCCAGTGTAGTAATCAGCGCTATTTTGACCGTCCGCCATACAACCCCAAGATAGAATTTATCTGTAATAAATTTAAGATAATTTTGTAG
This sequence comes from Bacillus sp. ISL-7, assembly GCF_018613065.1. The sequence continues at coordinate 24,733 of NZ_JAGGQW010000030.1, forward strand.
CGTCCAATCATGGCCAATCCCGCTTGCTGCGTCAAAAGTCTTAAAGCTTGTGATAAAAAGGAAGAACAACGGAAGCAAAAAGAAGAAAATAAAAATACCGAGGGTCGGAAGTAATAAAAGCAAATAATCAAGCTTTTTTTTCGTTAAATTCCTTTTTTTCTCCCTGAATAGCAGTTCCTGTTCCTGATACGCTGTTTCAGCCTGCATTGGATCAAGTCACCTCACTTTTTGGTAGCTAATAAATCCTCTGGATTCCATTTAATACATACATGTTTCCCCTCTTGAACCAGATCAGGATTTAACGCAACATTGGAAATATCAGCAATGAATTGTTTCTCCTTGTTTACTAAAATGTACCGGGTTTTCGCACCCAAAAACATTTTCCTTTCCACGCTAACCTGAAGACCCTCACTATTTTCTATCGAAATTTGTATTTTTTCAGGCCTAATATAAAAGTCAATCACAGAATCCTTCGGCTGGTGACCCGATAGAACCTGCTCATAGCCGTCCAAAGACACTAAGCATTGACTATCACTCAGTGCCTCGAGCACCTGACCTTGAATCTGGTTTACTTCGCCAATAAACCTTGAGACGAAATCAGTCTGAGGGTGGTTGTAAATGGCTACAGGAGTATCGAGCTGTTCAATTCTGCCTTCATACATAACCGCGATCCTGTCTGAAATTGCAAGTGCCTCTTCCTGATCATGAGTGACAAAAATGGTGGTAATCCCAACCTTTTTTTGAATTTCGACGATTTCTTCACGCATTTCTTGACGGAGTTTGGCATCCAAATTGCTTAATGGTTCATCAAGAAGCAAAACTTTCGGCTTGATCACGAGTGCTCTTGCTAGTGAAACACGCTGCTGCTGACCACCGGACAGCTCCTTTGGATAGCGTTTTTCATAGCCTGCCAGCCGGACCATCTCAAGCGCTTCTGTAACACGGGTATGAATCTCGCTTTTACTAACCTTCCGAAGCTTTAAACCATAGGCAACATTATCAAATACGGTCATGTGGGGAAAGAGAGCATAGTTTTGAAAAACCATGCCCATTTCTCTTTTATTAGGAGGAAGCAGGTGAACAGGCTTCCCGTCCACCACGATTCTTCCGCCGTCTACATCTAGAAACCCAGCAATCATATTTAAGGTAGTTGTTTTTCCGCAGCCTGATGGCCCAAGGAAAGAAACAAGCTCTCCCTGCTTGATTTCAAGGTTCATCTTTTTTACAACTTCTGTTTTATTAAAGGTTTTCACTACGTTTTCAAGGCATAAATAGCTCATCATTTCACCCCTTCATTAGTGGGTCACTTCAATTTCTTTATTTGCTCTCTCTGTCCATTCCGCTCTCTTTGTATTGACATACTCCCAATCTACTTTCACAAGCTTTGCAATTTCATCTTCACCGTAAACGATCTTCTTGGTAATATCCCCATCTAGTTTCACGTTTTTATTGACAGGACCGTCAAATAAAGCGTTTGCAAATTCCACTTGGGTATCTTCACTTAAAATAAAATTAACAAACTTTTGGGCCAGCTCTTCATTTGGAGCGCCTTTTACCACACTAACCGTTGCCATAAGTGCAGGGGCACCCTCCTCTGGTATCACATACTCAATTGGGAATCCTGTATCTTGCAGGGTGTACACACGGCTGCTTCCCCACGCACTTGCAACGGTTTGACCTTGTAAGAAGTAGTTAGAAACATCAGCGGTTTTATCAAATGTCACTGCGTTTTTAGCAATTTCCTTCATTTTTTCAAATCCAGGTTCAATATCCTGCGCGCTTCCTCCGTTTGCTATAGCTGACATGAGAAGCATATGCACTCCGTACGTATTGGCAATGGATGGCAGAACTAATTTATCTTTAAACTTAGGATCTGCTAAGTCATTCCAGGATTTAACCGGCTCCCAGCCATTTTGTTTAAAGGTATCTTTGTTATAAGCTAATCCCGTCGTAATAATCCCAAAACCAACTCCGATCTTGTCCTTATCTTTGGCAATATCATAGACATCTTTCAGGTTTGTCACAATACTCTCATCTAATGGTGCTAGTAAACCAAAAGCTTTTGCCTGAGCCTGCGGTCCATCATCCATGAAAGCGACATCGATTTGCGGCTTATCCTTTTGTGCCTGTAGTTTTGACAGTGTATCAACAGAACTTCCGGTAATATACTTCACTTTCACACCGTATTCCTTTTCAAACTTTGGAATAAGTGTCTCTTTCATCTTTTTTTCATAGCTTCCACCATAGGCAGCAAATACTAATGTTTTTCCGCCTTCACCTGCTGATTTTTCAGACGAATTGCCCGTTTGGCTGCTGCACGCAGAAATAATACCTAGAACAAGAATAATTAATAGAGCTAACGACACGTTTCTTTTTTTCATCATTACTCCTCCTCAAATATAGATATCTCTCATATGCGGAAATACTTTAGCTACTGGACTTTCCTCCCTTTCCTTTTAAATTATTTTAGTAATCATTGATGTAATTTTTTAAATTTTCAGATAAGCGCTTTCAAAAAAATATAATATTATAATCTATTAAGTTATAATATTATACATTTATACTTATCTAAAAATGAATCTCAGTATAATAGGTAACTTGATCATGGCGTACATAAAATTTCGAGTATTCAATGACCTTTCCCTGCTTGGTATACGTATACCTCTCCCATTCAAACACAGGCGTACCTGGTTCAACCTGAAGCCATTCTGCCATTTCACCTAAAGCAATATACGGCTTAATTAATAGCCTAGCCCTTCCTAACAAAATATGAAACTTATTTCTCAGAATATTGTAGATAAGTTCATTATTTATATCATTTGGCGTCAGGCCAGGACATTGATCATAGGGCAGATACGAGTACTCAAGTGCAACTGGAACATCATTCTCAATTTTTAAACGCTTGATCTTAATGATTTTTGCTTCAGGCTGCAATTCTAGTTTTTCTGCCACCTCGTTTTCCGCATGTTCAATCGAAAAACCGAGTAATTCATGCGGATGTTCCTCTTCTTCTGTTGTTTTGGAGAAGAACACATTAATATCTTGTTCATTCGTGGAACCCGCTACAAAAGTACCTTTCCCTCTTTGCCGGTAAAGATACCCTTTGTTTACCAATTCAATGACCGCCCGTTTGACCGTAATGGTACTCACATCAAACAGATCAGCTAATTCCTGTTCAGTTGGCAGCTGATAACCTATATCCCACTGCTTGGATTTAATTTTTTCCTCTAATACCAGTTCCACTTGACGATAGAGAGGAACATGATTATGTTTATCTATTTTCATAAAATCACACCTAATTTATAATATTATAACTTTATAAGCTTATACTATATTTCCTATTAATACATAATTTACTTTGATTTTCCTCTGTTGTCAATATTTTTTTGAATATTATGTACATTAAAATTTTAATTATGAATGGTTTCCCCGCTCTATTTTAAGATGATTATGAAAATACTTGGATCAGCTAAGTTTCCCCTGAAATTGGTCATATTTTTTCATCTCATCGATTGTCTCTTCTAATTCCCTAATAAAATGATCAAATAGTTGAGGGTTCCCTGATTCATTAAAGTTTTGTTTATCGATGGAATTAAGTAAAGCAATTACCCCTTTAAACTTTAAATCATCAAAAAATGGGATTCGGCTTTCCCCAATCATTTCCCCTTTTACTTCAAGCTTCCCTTTGCCATTCTCCAACTTAAATGTGACTTTTTGCGTATTTTCAATTTCCAATTATGGTCACCCCAATAAAATATAAGTTTATTTCTTATTTATTAATATTATAGTGCCATAAAGATATTAATTGGATTCGAAAAAAGGAACAACTTTGTACTTTTTCGAATTGTTATAACAAAAGAAAAACCGCTAAACTTAAATAGGATTAGAGTTTAGCGGTTTGAGTTACTTAAACCGCTTCATTGGCCTGCTGGGCTGCCTTTTTAGAGAAGTAAAGGGGAATGGATATAAAAATACCAAGGAACTCAATAACATGACGAGCAAAAACCAATACAAATGAAGCGGCTGAAAATGCACATATTGCACGATTAAACCCGAAATAGCTGGACCCAGGCCAAAACCAATGTTTACTGTTACTCCTGACAACTTGATTGCCGAACTCATTTTATCGTGAGAGATTTGATTTAATAATAAAACGCTAGCAGTACCTGTAAACTGATATAACCTTTGTAATGATTACTTCCACACTTTTTACTTTTTGCATTGATATCATTCCCAGCTTATTTATACAATGCAAAAAGCCCAGCCAATTCAAAGGAAATAAGCATTTTTCTTTTTTCTTTGAATTGGCTGGGCTATCTTAAATTTAATGAAAACGGTCAGTTTTATATTTTCTGCTAATTGTTAAAAATATTTTTCTAAAATTACCTTACTTCAAAAAATGTTTTATTACATTTAATTTAACTTGCCATATTATTTTTAGCTAGGGCTGAGTTATATATAGAGTAATGATCAAGAGACAAGATTTGAGTCCTAGTAGAAAAAACAAACTTTAAGGTATGGGTTCCAACTGTATAGCTGATAATTTCTTCCTTGTTACTTGTTTTAACATCTGATTTCGGAGAACCAAAATATTTCTTTATATCCTCTTTGGTTAAGGTTTTTAAACTCGGATCATAAGATCGAATCTCAAACAATTGCTGCCCTTTATTATAAGCCACAACAACATTTTTTTTGCTATATGTGCAATAAGTGCCTTTAGCTGTATCAACATAATCACATTTATCTTCTTTTCCCCAGATCTTTCTTACTTCATCAATTGTGGTGCTTTTTAGATGAAAATCAGAGTTTAGTATCGAACCATCCTTTGCTTTAGTTGCTATATTTAAAAGTAATTTACTCTTTGCTATATTCGTTGTCGTAGTATTTGAAATAGTTGTTGTTAGTTGATAATTTAGATTATTTACATTTACAGGTGAAACTTTATTATTATTAATATGATATTTATGTTTCAAAGTTAAAATCCTGTATACACTCTTATTTATAGTATCTTCTGAAATAGTATGATTTGTCACTGCTGAATAAATACTGTTGTAGACAGTAGCCACATTTTCCATTCCATGACCAACTAAAATAATGTCGCTCCCCGCATTTACAGCCCTTACAGCTGCATCTTTCAACTTGTAGTGCTTTACAATAGCACCCATTGTCATATCATCTGAAATGACAACCCCCCCAAATCCATATTGATTACGCAATAGATTTGTAATAATGGTTTTGGACATAGATGCCGGATAATTAGGATCAATTTTTTGAACTAATATGTGAGCAACCATCACCATATCAGCATGATTTTTGAAAGCATTGTTAAAAGGAACTAATTCAACCTTTTTTAGTCTTGTAAGATCATTCTTTACTAATGGTAGTTCCAAATGAGAATCAACGGAAGTGTCTCCGTGTCCAGGGAAATGTTTTACAACCGGAATGATTTTCCCAGAACCGATACCTTTCATCATGCTAACTCCTAGTTTTGAAACAACACTGGAATTTGATCCAAATGAACGATCCCCAATAACTGCATTTTTAGGATTACTTTGGATATCTAGAACGGGAGCGAAATCTGTGTTAAATCCAAAAGCTTGCAATTCAGTTGCGATTACCTTACCGATATTAAATGCGTATTTTTCATCATTTGTATTTCCAATGATTCTTGCACTGGGTGTGTTTTTGATTGCTGATGGCATTCGGTTTACCCTTCCACCTTCTTGGTCGACGGATATAAATAATGGAATCTTATTCTTGCTGTTTGTAGCTTTAATATTATTTGTTAAGTTTACTAATTGAGGAGCATCCTTAACATTCGTTTGATATAGGATTAACCCGCCCAGCTTGTATTTATTAATAAGGGTTTGTGTATTTGTGTTAACAGTTGTACCATCAAAACCTGCGATTATCATTTGCCCGATTTTCTCATTTAAAGTCATCTTTTTTAATTGCTCTTGAATGGGATCTATCTTAGGTGGTAAAGTTGTCTTTTGGCTATCTTTAGTTTGGCTAGTATTCATCTCTTTTTGTTTATCCATTTTATCACTATTATTATTTGTATTATTCTGTGAACAACCATTAATAAGTGTTAATGTACTCAAAATGAACAGCATTTTCATCATCAACTTTTTCATTGTGTTGCTCCTTCCAGTAATAATCTAATGATTGTTTTTCTATTCGATTTAGACACTATTTTGTACCGTATCTCCATATTTTTGAAATAAATAATCCACCTACTATTGTACCAATTATCCCCTTAAGTTACCGCCAGTTAAAACATTCTAGCGACCACCTTGAGGGATATTATTATTTAGACAAAGGCAAAAAGCCACCAAACATTTTCAACAACCCTATCTACTAAATTCGTTACTTAATTATTTACCATTTCTAATGATTAGCTACTTCTAAAAGACGAGGTTCTTGGTTAACAGCAACAGGATTTCCTACTAATTCAAGAACATTTAAATCCGTGTAACTGTCCCCACTGTCCCTACACTTCTAAGCCTGCAATTCCGATGCCGCCAGGTCCAGCATGAGTAGAGATCATTGCACCGGCTTGAATCCACTTTACATTTTTGAAACCAGATTCTTTTACGATTTCATCCATCCTCTGCTTGATCGTTTCATCGAGTCCGATAGAGTAAATAAGATAAAGTTGTCCCCTATCAATGTCATATTGATTTAAATAATCTCGGATGAGTTTTTCTGAAACAGCTTCCATTTTCCCACGATATTTTTTTGTTGAAACAAGTTTTCCATCAATTAGTTCAATAAGCGGCTTTATTTTTAACAAAGCCCCTCCTAGATATGCTAGATTACTTACACGTCCTCCTGCTCTTAAAAATTCTAAGCTGCCGGGAACGAAAGCCAGTCTTGATTTAGGAATCTTTGATTCAATCTTCTCTACTAAGCGAACCGGGTCAATCAAGGGTTCATTCTCTAACAAGTTAACCGCATACATCACAATCGCAGTTAATCCACCTGTAACGTTCAAAGAATCAATTAAATAGATATCATTCAATTCTTCCGCTGCGATGATCGCATTTTGGAAAGAAGAAGATGCCTTTGACGTATAACCAATATGTATGATGATGCAATCAGGAAAATCATCCTTTATCTTCGTGAAAAATTCAAGATATTCATGGGAGTTTGTGGACGTTGTAGAGGGTATTGTTTTTGTCCGCTCGTAATACTCATAAATATCCGTAACAGGTAACGTACCATCTAAATAATCCTGCCCATCCATGATCACGTGCATCGGGACCACTTGAACATTATGTTTTTCAGCTAATTCCTCTGGTAAATCCGCACCACTCTCTGTCGACAAAATCAATCTATTCATAAATGTCCTCCTGTATAAAAAGCCGTTACAATTCGTTCCGCAATTTTAAGTTCTACTCTACTATACATCAAAGATTATCACTAGTAGGGAAGTAATTCTTCACACACTAACATAAAAATAGACGTTAAGTGCTGCTTAACGTCTATTTACGGGAAACTGAAATGACTTTTTCAAAGCGAATAAGTTTAATTAACAAATAAATAATCCCTGAATCACCGCGATTGGATTCAGGGGTTTATTTCCAATGTTTTTCTTTCACCGAACTTTAATTCACTAACTCAAAACCATTTACTATTCCCCTTAAATATCAAAAACAACGAAATGACTCATAAGACTAAACCTGTGATGCGGTACCAATCAATTGGTATCGGTTGTTTGATGAAGATCCCAAAGTGATCAAGTGTTACACTTATAAATAACTGTCATATTTCTTACAGGACAGTTTTTTCTCCCAACGATTCTTTAAGGAAAGTGGTTAAATAATCGACATTGGTAATGTTCTTGTTACACTCTGTGCTATCAAAGCAAATATAGTTTCCGATCGCTTTATAGTAATCAGGATTTTTAGCCTTTTTTTCTTTGGTAACAGTGGAGATATAGGCGACCTGGCCAAATCGATTACAGAAGGAACAGATATTATCCTTATTTAGCAATGTATATTTGCATTCAATTCCAACCATTTTCCCCTCTAATTCAAACACTATAAACTTCTTATTAGTGCTGATATCCACCCAGCTTAAATATGTAAGCTGATGTAGATTCATTTTGCCTAAATCAGGGAGTTTTAATTTTTTATTTTTGGGAAACATCTTTTTCATTTGTGCTTCAGAGACCTTTGGAAATGGTAGCAAATAGACATGAAGCTGCTGAATGTATTTGTTATATTCCTGGTCGGTTTTAAGTGCAGAAAGATCTAACATTTCCTTTTGCTCATCCGTTGCATTAGGAAAGAGTTCTATTATTTTTAAGTTTGCTATATCCTTTACGGCCTGAATTACATTTGGGGCCGCATTCTTTTTGTAGCTATCTTTAATCAGGGCCACCTGTTTAAGAATAAAATTATAGTCAGCGTTCTTAATATATTTTTCGGTCATACTTTCACCATCCTTAGATTTATTTTAAATAATAACTCTGGCTGGGAAAATGTAAAATTCAACTTAGAAATGTTCTTAACATAAAAAAGCACGGAGAAATCATCCGTGCTTTGAATACACTATTTTTTTGATTGTTTCTATTGAAAGGAAATATTCATGCGCTAATTCCTGAATACTTGTGCCGCTAGTAAAGGCGCTTTTTATATTGGAATTGCGCTGATCAAGGAGCTTTCTTCCACCGCTAAGGCTACCCCATTTTCGATAAGTCGTTTCCGGCTTAGGGATATAAATAGTTTCCCCCTGTACATATTTTTGAATTTCTCTAATAAGTTTCTCAGGTAAAATGTTGCTTGCATTTACATATTTCATGACTGCCAGCCCCTTATTTTTTAATGATTAAATAAGGTGCAAAGCCAAGAGATGAAATAGGCGATAAGAATTTAATTTAGTTTTGCCCCATGCAAAGTATCGCCTTTTCCATATTAGGCTTTGCATGAGTGGCAGAAGTACCAGACAATCTCGAAGGATTCTCCAATGTTAAGCACCCCCTTCTTGACACTATTATAACAAATGCAATCAGGGTGATGAATATTACTTTTGTTATTTATTGTTAAAACCTGCCACATTTAATGGTTTTACTGTTTTTGACACCCATAATTTACCCATAGTTGACGGTATTGCCTGTCCGGAAGTGGACGAGTATAATGTCCACGTATAATTCCGGAGAAAGGAAAAGACGCCTCCCATGATGTACAACTGCGCCAACAGTTATACGGGAGACGTCCCACAAAAAACACTATGGTCATTGTATCAGATTACAAACTTATTGAAAAGAACAATACAGGAGTTTTTAGTTAGGGGTGCGGGGAGGATTCCCTCTC